>VBDZ01000012.1 GCA_005881215.1 Chloroflexota bacterium
CTCGTTCCCAAGCTTCGCCAGCGGGACACCACCGTGCGACTTCAGCGCGCGAACCGTGGCGACGACCAGCGCCGCGGCCGGGCGCAGATGGCCGTAGCGCGCCACGATGTGCGCGAATTTTTCCAGACCGAGATCGGCGCCGAAACCGGCCTCGGTGACGACTACGTCGGCAAGCTTGAGCGCCATCTGGTCCGCCAGCAGCGAATTGTTGCCGTGGGCGATGTTCCCAAACGGACCGGCGTGCACCAGGGAGGGCTGCCCTTCCATGGTCTGCACGATGTTGGGAAGAAGCGCCTCCTTGAGCAGCACGGTCATCGCCCCGGCCACCCGAAGGTCCTCGGCGGTGACGAAGCTGCCGTCCTTTCGCTGGCCAATGATGATGCGCCCGATTCGGTGCCGGAGATCCTCGAGGTCACTCGCCAGGGCGAGGATGGCCATGATCTCCGACGCGGCCGCGATGATGAAACTCGACTCGCGTGGCACGCCGTGCTCGTCGCCACCGAGGCCGGTGACGATGTGCCGCAAGGCACGATCGTTGACATCCAGCGTCCGCGGCCAGGTGATGAAGCTGGGCCCAATCTCGAGCTGCCCGTGGAAGATCGCGGCATCGATCACCGCCGCCAGCAGGTTGTGGGCGGCTTCGACGGCGTGGATGTCGCCGGTGAAGTGCAGGTTGATCTCCTCCATCGGGACGATCTGCGCCAGGCCGCCGCCAGTGCCGCCGCCCTTGATCCCGAACAACGGCCCGGTCGACGGCTGTCGCAGGCAGAGCGCCGCATTGGCGCCGATCCGACCCAAGCCCTGGGTCAGGCTGATGGCGCTCGTGGTTTTGCCTTCGCCGGCGCGGGTTGGCGTGATCGCAGTCACGACGACGAGGCGACCATCTGGCCGGTTCTCGAGCCGCTTGAGAACGTCGAGGCTGATCTTTGCTTTGTGGGGTCCGTAGGAAATCATTTCCGATTCCAGTAGCCCGAACTCTTTGCCGACCTCCATCACCGGTCGTAAGCGCTCCGGGCGGCTGACATCAAGCGCTTTCGCTGCCTGGCTCATGCTCCCTCCTTCGTCGACGGATTCATCAGCCTGGATCGTGGGTTGGCCGCGTCCAGTTCCTTGACCAGCGCGTTCGCGACCTCCTCGGCCGAGCCGGCGCGTTCCTGCGCATCGCCCCAGCGCCAGGCTTCGAGATACGAGTCCATCTCAGTCGAGCCATCCTTCATCGCGTAGGCGTCGATCGCGGCCTGAAAACGGTCTGGGAGCATCCGCTTCACCTCTCCCGTGTCGTCCCAGGCCTTGACCTGGGCCGGGATGTGCTTCCAGAACATGACCTGATATTTCGCCATCACGCCGCCTCCACCAGCTCCACCAGCCGGGTCTCGAGCTCTCCGAACCCGACGAACCGCACCTCGAGGGGCAGGCCCAGGTACTGCGCGATTTCGCGCGCTTTGGTCACCAGCGCGTCGTTGGCAAATTGCGCCAGGTACAGCAGGTTGGTGTAGTTGGCGAAATACACCGGCTTGAGGTCGGGATAGCGATCGAGACCCAATCCGTGAATCACGGCGCGTTCGAAGTTGCGCACCAGCCAGTCGGTCAAAAAGAACGTCGCCGGTTGTTCGTGAGCGAGGCGATCGAAGTCCTTGCCGGCGAACATCTCGTAGCAATGCGGGCCACGCAATTGGACCGCCCCATACCGCTGGAGCACAGGATCCAACGCGCCGGCCGTGCCGCAATCACCATAGACGACGACCACCCGCTGGTACCGGCCGGACAGCTCCTCGAGACGACGCTGGACCGCCTCCACGATCTTCTTCGGATAGAAGTGATGCATCGCCGGCACCCCGTAGATATCGACGTCCCAGCCGTGTTCGTCGACGATCGTCTTGACCTCTTTTCCGAGCGCGCCGCAGATCAGAAGGGCAACCGGCCTCATCGCAGCGACTCCAGTTCCGGAAAAGCCAGCACCGACACGAACGAATCGTTGAAGTCGGAACGGCCGGACAGCTCGACATACTCGATCTTCTCCGGCAGCTCGAAGGCGACCTGCCGCTCACGAAACGAGAGCAGCGACATCTTGGCGCCCTCGCCGGCGGTATTGCCGACCGAGAGGATTCGGTCGACGTCGACCGGCGGAACGAGCCCGATAATCTTGGCGCTCTCCGGATTGAGGTAGGAGCCGAACGACCCGCCGAGCAAGACCTCATCCAGGTCGGCGGCGGTCACCCCCATCACGTCCATCAACACCTTGATGCCGGTCGCGATCGAGCCCTTGCCGAACTGCAGCTCGCGCACGTCGCGCTGGCTCAGGTAGACGTTCTCAGCCAGAAGAAAGCCACGCACGCCGTCCACCGTGATCAGCCGGTCCGATAGCGGATGTTCGGGGACTTCCTCGCGGCTTCGCATCTTGCCACCGGCATCCAGCAACCCGGCCAGTCGAAGCTGGGCGACCGTATCGACCAGCCCCGAGCCACAGATCCCCTTGGGCGGGATGTCGCCCCCGATCACCTGCAGCTCGACGTGGTCGGTGAGCGTCACGCCTTCGATGGCACCATCGGTGGCGCGCATGCCGCAACGGATCTGGCTGCCCTCGAAGGCCGGCCCGGCGGGCGCCGCGGTGCAGAGCACACGCTTGACCGAGCCCAGCACGATCTCCCCGTTGGTGCCGACATCGACGAACACCCGCAGCTTGTCCTCGCGGGCCAGCCCGGTAGCGATCACCCCCGCGACGATGTCCGCACCGACGTAGGCGCCGATCACCGGCAACGTCTGGACATAGCCCGCTGGATGAATGTCGAGCCCGACGTCGCGGGCCGGCAGATAGAGCGGCTCGCGGAAGGCCGGCGTAAACGGCATCATCGAGATCGGCGTGGCATCAATGCCCAGCAAAAGGTGGAGCATCGTGGCGTTGCCGACGATGACCATCTCGTAGAGCCGATTGCGGTCGACGCCGGCGGCCTCGTAGAGCTCCGCGAGGATGCCGTTCATCGTCCGCTGGATCGCCTCGCGCAGTTCATCCTTCGCCTCATCGCCCTGCATCCCGTGGCTGATACGCGAGATCACGTCGGCGCCGAACGGCGCCTGGCCGTTCAGCGTCGACCGCACGGCCTCGGCCATGCCGGTGCGCAGATTCATCAACGTCCCGACCACCGTCGTGGTCCCCAGGTCGAACGCCACGCCATAGCTCTGCTCGCGGGTGTCGTCTGGTTCGACCGCGATCAACTGGTCGCCACCAAGGACGGCGGTGACCTTGAACTCAGCGGCCCGCAGGATGGCGGGCAGGGTCCGCAACACGCGAAGGTCGGATTTCATGTCGAAGCCCTCGGCGGTCAGGGCATCACGCAACCGCTCGACGTCACTCCGCTGGTCCTCGAGACTCGGCTCGGTCAGCTCGACGTAGACCTTGCGCACGTTCGGGTCGAGCAGCACCAGCCGGTTGACACCCATGGTGGCGGCCTTCGGCACCCGCAGCAGCTCCGGCACGCTGACCGTCGTGTCCTCGTAGACTTTCGCCTGGCACGACAGCCGCCAGCCGGCTTCCAGTTCGCCGGGACGAAGTTGCTTCCGGTCCGCCGTCGTGATCTCGGCGCCGCCTTCGAGGACCTGCACCTTGCACTTGCCGCAGGTGCCACGCCCACCGCAGGTTGAGTCGATCGGCAACCCGATCCAGTGCGCCGCACTGAACAGCGTGGTGCCCGGCGGCACCCGCGTCGTCTTGTCGAAGGGCTGATAGCGGACCTCGAGCTTCTTCTGGATCATGACCGGGTCGCCGACTCGACGGCGGCCGCCTTCTTCTGGTCCTGGCGGAAAACCGAGATCCATCGCATCGCGTACTCGTCGTGGCCCAGGAGCAAATCCGAGGCCAGCACCGCCTTGCGCACATCATTGATGAGCGGGTTGGTGATGGCACAGGTGAGACCGGCATGCATCGCCACCGGAAAGAAGGCGGCGTTGAGCACCGAACGGTCCGGCAATCCAAAGGAGACGTTTGAGGCGCCGCAGGTCATGTTGTTGCCGAGCTGCTCCTTGATCAGCCGCATGGTCTCGAGCGTGACGAGACCCGCCTGCGGGTCGGCCGCCACCGTCATCGCGATCGGGTCGATGATCACGTCCTCGGGCGGGATGCCGTAGTAGGCTGCCCGCTCGATGATCCGGCGCGCGATCTCGACGCGCTCCTGCGGCACCATGGTGATACCGGTTTCGTCATTGCTCATCCCGATCACCGCGGCTCCGTACTTCTTGACCACCGGCAGGATGCGGTCCATCCGCTCGCCCTCGGCCGTCACGGAGTTGACGAGCGCCTTGCCCTCGTAGACGGCCAGCGCTGCCTCGAGCGCTTCGATCACGGATGAGTCGATGCAGATCGGCACGTCGGTGACTTCGCTGACGGCCTTGATGGCCGCCACCAGCAACGCCGGCTCGTCCACCATCGGGACCCCGGCGTTGACATCGAGCATCTGGGCGCCCGCCTCGACCTGGGCGATGGCATCAGCCTTCACCCGGTCCATCAAGCCGGCCCGCATTTCGGCAGCCAGCACCTTGCGGCCGGTCGGATTGATCCGCTCGCCGATCATCACGAACGGCCGGTCCACCGAGACCACGACCTCCTTCGAGCGCGAACGGAGCACCGTGTCCATTAGCCGTGACCTCCAACGCTCGCACGCGGACTGAAGGTCGGTCGCGGCAGCAATCCCGCCGCTTCCGCCACCTGGACGACCCCCTCTTCCCACTTGATCCCGATCAGGTGGACGCCAGCCACGCCGGGAATCTCGCGCACGGCGCTGACCAGCTCGACCGCGATCCGCACACCTTCATCGGCCTGCCGCGCGGCCGCCGTCTTTTCGAGCCGATCGACGAGCGAGTCCGGCACATGAAGGCCGGGAACCTTCTCCTTCATGTAACGGGCGCCGCGAGCCGACCGGGGGATACCGATCGACGGGATGATGAAGACCTTATCGAGCAGGCCGAGCTCCCCGACCATCGCCATGAAGCGGGCGAAGATGGGGACGTCGAAGACGAGCTGCGTCTGGATGAAGTCCGCGCCGGCTCGTACCTTCTTCTGCAGGCGCAGCGGGCGGAACTCGAGCGGCGGCGCAAACGGGTTTTCGACCGCGCCGATGAAGAAGCTGGGTGCCTGCTCCAGCTTGCGGCCGCTGAGGTAGGTGCCGCGATCGCGCAGGCCGGCGGCGACTTCGACGAGCTGCATCGAGTCGATGTCATAGATCCGGCGGGCCTCGGGGTGGTCCCCGGCCGTCACGTCGTCTCCACTCATCAGCACGATGTTGCGAACCCCGAGGGCCGCCGCGCCCAGTAGGTCCGCCTGCAGGGCGAGGCGGTTCCGATCGCGAACAGTCAGCTGCATGATCGGCTCCAGCCCCTTCTCCACCAGCAGGTGGGCGGCCGCCAGCGAGGAGATGTGCACGTGGGCGCCGGTGTTATCGGTGCAGTTGATCGCGTCGACCGATCCCCGGAGTACCTCGGCGCGCCGCCACGTTGCCTCCGGGTCCGCGCTGTTGGCGGCGGACAGCTCCGCCGTCACGACGAATCGGCCGTCTCGCAGCAGGCCCGCCAGCCGGCTAGGACTCGGCATCCGGTTTCCAGCCTTTGGGCGCCACCCCGTCGCGACCATTAACGAGGTTGATCCACGACGACGTCCCCTGCAATTGCCAATCGACCGGCTTTTGCAGGTGCTCGATGTGGTCGCGCCAGAGTGGCAGCCGACGCGAACCCTCCCAGGCATCGACCCAGACGCAGCGCTTGTCCGGATAGACCTCGCAATTGCCGTTCGCTCGAACTCCGCCGCACGGCCCGTTGCGAAGATTCTTCGGACACCGCATCGGGCAGCTGAGTCCGGTCGAATGCAGAATGCATTGGCCGCACATCCGGCAACCCCAAATCGCCTCTTTCAGGGGCTTCTCCACCGCCAGAATGAGGCGCTCCGTCACCGACACCGGACTCAGCCCTTCTTCAGCGTCTTGTCGATGAGCTCAACCGCCTGGGTGAGCGCCGCGTTCTCCGCGGCCTGGGCGGCACCCACGATCTGCTTGGCCATCCGGGTGGCGATCGACGCGTCGGGCGAGTAATGATCCGCGCCCGCGAGCTTGGCGTACTCCTCGGTTACCGGGGCGCCCCCGACCATCACCGCAACCTTCTCGCGCAAGCCCGCCTTCTCCAGCGCCTGGATATTCACCTTGAACATCGGCATGGTCGTGGTCAGGAAGGCGGAGAAGCCGACGATGTGCGGCTCGTTGGTCCGCACCGCCTCGACGAATTTCTCCGGGGCACAGTTGACGCCGAGGTCGACCACCTCGAAGCCGGCACCCTCCATCATGATGATGACCAGGTTCTTGCCGATGTCATGGATATCGCCCTTGACGGTGCCAATCACCACCTTCCCGATCGGCTTGGCGCCGGTCTCAGCAATGAGTGGCCGCAGGATGACGAGCGCGCCCTGCATGGCGCGAGCCGCGATCAGCATCTCCGGGACGAAGAAGTCGCCCTTTTCGAACCGCCGACCCACCTCTTCGAGTGACGGGATCAGCGCCTTGAACAGAATATCCATCGGGTCCATTCCGAGCTTCAGCGCCTCCTCAGTGAGCGCCTTGACCTCGGGTGCGTGTCCATTCAGCGTGTGATCGAAGAGTTCCTGCCGGATCTCCTCCTCGCGACTCATGCCTGTCCTCCTCCAGTTGCGATGTAGCCCATCCGCTGTGAGATCGCCTCGCCTGCCTCCTTCGTCATCTCGCCGAGTTCGGTCAGCCGCTGCGGTGTGACGCGATACGAAGGACCGGCCACGCTCACGGCGGCACTGACCTGGCCGTCGGTGCCGCGGACCGGTGCGGCGACGGCGTTCAATCCGATTTCGAGCTCCTCGAGCGTGAACGCCCAGCCGTCCTCCCTCACCCGGCCGAGTTGCCGTTCGAGGGTCTTGACGTCGGTGATGGTCCGCGACGTGAATCGCTGCAAGGGTTGGTCGAGAAGGCGGTGACGCTCGGCCTCCGGCAGGAAGGCGAGCAACACTTTGCCGTTCGAGGTGCAATGCAAGGGGGTCTGCTTGCCGACCCAGTTGACGTTGACGACCAGATTGGGCGCCGCGATCTGGTCGATGTTGATCACCTGGTCACCCTGGAGGATGGCGAGGTTGACCGTCTCGGAGGTGCGAGTGGCGAGTGCTTCCAGCACCGGCCGCGACGCCCGAGCCAGGTCGATCTCGCCCACGACGGATGAGGCCAGCCGAACAAGTCCATAGCCGAGCCGGTACTTCTCCGTGGCCGGGTTCTGCTCGACCAGGCCGTGCTCCTGGAGCGTCGACAGCAGCCGGAAGGCCGTCGACTTGTGCACCTCAAGCCGCCGGGCGAGATCGGTGACCCGCATCTCGGGCTCCGATCCCAACAGCTTCAGGATGTCGAGCGCCCGGTCGAGTGATTGCACCTTGTTGCGCGTTGCAAAACCGGTGCTCATGGCACAACAAGTATAGCCGCCGCGAGCGTGCCAAGGCAAGCGACCTTGTGGCCGTAAGCACGATCGGCTAGCGTTGGAAGCAAGGTGACCTTGAGTCGTCGCCTGAAACGCCAGAAGCGCGAGCCAGCCGCAAAGCCGGACCCCGAGGAAGCGCTATCCCCGGAGAGCCTCGATAACGCGGCCAGGCCGATGAAGCGGATTTTCCCGTTCGACTTCCCGGGTCACAACGGCGACTGGCTCGAGAAAGACAGCAAGTAGGCTGCCTCCAAATTCAGAAGTCAGCCGACCGGGACTTCCCTGAGCTTTCGGATCTGCGCGTTTACTGAGGAGAGAACCTTCTGCACGTCGCCGATCACGGCGTAGTCCGCCTGCTCGACGATCGGCGCGGCGGCGTCGGTGTTGATGGCCAGGATGTGCTTGGCCGCCCGACAGCCGACCATGTGCTGGATGGCGCCGCTGATGCCGCAAGCAATGTAGAGATCGGGGGCGATCCGCATCCCGGTCTGGCCGACCTGGTCGGAGTGCGGCCGCCAGCCCAGGCTGGTGACGGCCCGCGAGCAGCCCACCGCCCCGCCCAGCAAACCGGCAAGCTCCTCCAGCGAGGCAAATCCCTCGGCGCTGCCCACGCCGCGGCCGCCGCCGATGACCACCCGCGCCTGCGCCAGCGAGATCTTCCCGGTGTCGGCTTCGACCTGCGGGACGAGCCGCACCCGGAAGTCCTTGTCGTCCAGCGCCGGCGTGAAGGGATGCGTGGCGACCTCGGTGCGGCTGGGCGAGGCTTCTGCGGCCAGGGCGTGCGGCGCAAGCGTCAGCAGCTTGACCCGGCCCTTGAGGTGCGCCTCCTCGAGCAGGCTCCCGCCCCAGCGCTGCCGCGTCACCGTGAACGGATCACCCGGCGCGATCTCGGTGCAGTTGGCGGCCAGTGGCAGCTTCATCCGCGCGGCGACGTGCGCCATCACCTCGCTGCCGCGGTCGCTCGCCGTGCCGATGACGACCTCGGGATTGACTCGCTCGGTAAGCTCGGCGACGGCGCGCGCCCACCCCGCCGGCGCGTAGTCCGCCAGCCGCGGATCGTCGCCGACATGCAACCGACTGACGCCGTAGGACGTCACGATTCCCGCGGCGGCGGCGCCCTTTGGCCCGATCGCGACCGCCTCGAGTGGCACAGCCATTTCGCCCGAAAGCCGTCCGGCCATCGTCAGCACCTCGAGCGACAGCGTGGTCGGCGCTCCATTGAGGTGCTCGATGAAGGCGAGGACCATGGTCAGAGCAGCCTCAACCGTTGAAAGAGCTCGACCACCTGGGCGCCGGCATCGCCATTCTTCCCGAGGATCTCGACCGAGTGTTCGACCTGCACCGGCAGCTTGAGCCGGATCTTTTCCAGCCCGCCGTCCTGCCACTGCGGCTTGATCCGCTCGATCTCTTTCTTCTTTGCTCGCAGTCGTCCGGGGAGCGAAGGGTACCGCGGCAGGTTGATGCCTTCCTTCACCGTCAGCACCGCCGGGAGCGACAGCTCGGCGGTTTCCCAGCCCGCTTCAGTCTGGCGGCGAACCATCGCTTCGCCATCACCGATCTCCAGCGCCTTGATGCCGGTGACGCATGGAAGGTCGAGCGCGTCGGCGACCCTTACCCCGATCTGGTAGCCGGCGCTGTCGGCGGACTCGTTGCCGAACATCACGAGGTCGTAGCTGCGCCCGGCGGCGCGCTCGGCCTCGATCGCCTCGACGATCGCCGCGGCGGTCGCGACAGGATCCCACTCGCGGCCATCGGTTTCGAGCAGGATGGCGCGCTCGATGCCCAGCGCCATCGCGTCGCGCAACTGGTCGATGGCGACCTCGGGTCCCAGGGTGAGCACGGTCGAACTGCCACCGTGCTTCTCGATCAGCCGCACCGCTTCCTCGACCGCGCACTCCTCGTGCGGGCTGACGGTAAACCCCAGGTAGCGGGTGTCGATCTCCTGGCTATCCGCGCTGAGGGCGATATGGCCGGCCGTCGCCGGCACGCGCTTGACGCAGACCAGGACATTCATGGAGACCGCCCTCTGCTAACTCTTGACGCGGGTGTTTTGCGGGTCGAACACCGGCGTTGGTCCGGCCACAGCCACCGTGACGGGATACTGCTCGCCGAAATACTCGACCCGCAGCCTGGTCCCCACCCTGGCTTGCTCTGGCGGCAGGAAGCTCATCAGGATTGTCTTCCCCACCGACGGACCCGAACCGGCGCTCGTCACGTACGAGCCACGGCCGTGCTTGTCGACCAGCCGCTTGCCGTCCTGCGAGAGGACCGGCTCGCGGCCCTGCATGAAGCGCTTGAACCCTGATTGCGATGTGTTGTCATCGACGGTCAGCGTGGACAGGATGGCGGCCGGCGGCTCGGCGCGCTGCTTGAGGTAGGCCTCCTTGCCGATGAAGTCCTGCGGTTTGACCTGCGGACGGGCCAGGCCGGTCTCGACGAGGTTGAATTCCTGCTCCAGCTCCATGCCGTAGGCGCGATAGCACTTCTCGATCCGGCCGGTCGTGCCGTACACGCCGATGCCGGCCGGCACGATGTCCAGCGGCTGGCCCGCGTCCCAGATCGCATCCCACAGCCGCGCCCCCTGCTCGAACGGCACGTAGATCTCCCAGCCCAGCTCGCCGACATAGGAGATCCGCGACGCCAGCGCGCGCACCGGGCCGATGTCGATGAAGCGGCAGGTCCCGAACGCGAAGGCCTCGTTCGAGACGTCGGCGTCGGTAATCGAGGTCAGTAGGTCGCGGGCACGCGGTCCCCACACGCCGATCGTCGCCCAGCTCGAGGTCAGGTCGGTAAGCTGGACTGCCCCGTCGTCCGGCAGGTGATCGATGAACCACTTCTTGTCGCGGGCGCCGTCGGCGCCACCAGTGACAACCCGGAAATGATTGCTGCCCAGCCGCATCACGGTCAGGTCAGCCTTGATCCCGGCGGCCGGGTTGAGCAACGACGTGTAGATCACGCGGCCCAGGGGGACGTTCATCTGCACGACGCAGAGCCTCTGCATGGTGTCGAGCGCGCAGCTGCCGGCGATGTCGAACACGGCAAAAGCCGACAGGTCGACCATGGCCACCCGGTCCCGCATCGCCAGGTGCTCGGCGTTGATGATCGGCGACCACCAGCGCGCATCCCACTCGTAGCGGCGGGGCATGACTCGCTCGCCGTACTCGGCCAGCAGCTTCTTATTGGATTCGTACCAGTGCGGCCGTTCCCAGCCCGCGGTCTCGAAAAAGAAGGCGCCCAGCGCCTTTTCTCGCTCATAGAACGGACTGACCCGCACCCGCCGGTTCGATTCCCACTGCTCGCGCGGATGGACGATGCCGTAGGTCTTGTTGAAGCCCTCGGCGCTGCGCCCGCGAATGTGCGCCTGCGTCTTTTGATGGTCGTAGAAGCGCGCGATATCCGAGCCGGACGGATCGATCTCCGGGATGCCGGAGGTAATCCATTCCGCCATACAGCGCGCGATGCCCGGCGCCTCCTTGATCCAGATTGCCGCCACCGACCACAGCCCCTTGACCTCCGGCGTCTCACCCAGCAGCGGAAACCCGTCGGGCGTCAGCGAGAGCAATCCGTTGATCGCGTGCCGGATCCCGACGCTCGGATCACCCAGGATGTCGGGCATCAGCTCGAGCGCGTGCTCCAGCGATTCGTCGAAATCCTCCTTGGTGAAGGGCAACTCCGTCGGGGACAGCTTCGATTGTTCGAGCGAAGGGATGTCGTCCGGGTCCCAGAGGATCGGGCGGTGGTCGTAGGACCCAACCTCCATATCGCTCCCGTGCTGCCGCTCGTAGCCGTTCGTGTCCATGTCGCGGACGATCGGGTACTCGATCTCGCCTACGGTGTCGGCAAAGAGCGGCACCGGCCCGACACTGATCATCTGGTGCACCGCCGGACTCAGCGGGATCGAGGCGCCGGCCATCCGAGCAATTCGCGGACTCCAGATGCCGCTGGTGATCACAACCACCTCGGCCTCGATGTCGCCCTGGTCGGTCCGCACCCGCTTGACTCGGCCGTTCTCGACATCGATCCCGGTGACCTCGCTGCCGGCGGCGACGATCAGCGCGCCCATCGCCTGGGCCTTTTCCCGCATCAGGGTGCCGCCGCGAAGCGAATCCACCGTGCCAATCCCCGGGGTGCTGAACCCGCCCAGAATCACGTCCTCGTTGATGAAGGGAACGAGCCGCTTGACCTCGGCCGGCGTCACCAGCTCCGCGTCAATCCCCCACGCCTTGCTCGACGCCATCCGTCGCCTCAGCTCCTGCATCCGCTCGGTCGTCCTGGCCACCTCGATCCCCCCACTCTGGGTGAAGACCCCCAGCTCCTTGTACTGGCGGACGCTGTCCAGGGTGAAGGCCGTCATCTCCTTCGAGTGGTCGGTGAGGAAGATGAAGTTCGAGGCGTGCCCGGTCGAGCCACCGGGGTTGGGCATCCGGCCCTTGTCGACCAGCACGATGTCCTTCCAGCCCAGGCGGGCGAGGTGGTAGGCCATGCTGTTGCCGACGATCCCGGCGCCAATCACGACGACCCGGGCCTGCGCGGGCAGGCTGCTCATTGCTCAACCCCTCCTGTCTCTACGCGTAGGTCCACAGCATAGCGAGGAACGCGCCGACTTGTGGTAGGTTCCAGCCGGGACGTTGCTGACCGTTGAGCACGTCGGCGCGATCGCGGCCGTGGTCGTCATCACGGCCGGCATGACGATCGCCGCCCGGGTCCGGCCCGGACGATGGCTGACGGTCGTGTCTCGCACCCTCGCCGTCCTGATCATCCTCGCCGAGCCCAGCTACTGGGTGACCGAGGTCGTGAATGGGACCTGGTCGGCGCGCTACGACCTACCGCTCCAGCTGTCGAACGCGTCCGAACTGGTCGCCGCGGCGGCGCTCTGGTGGCCAAGGCCGATCCTGGTCGAGCTCACCTACTTCTGGGGCCTGGGCGCGGTCCTGCAGGCGTTGGCCACGCCGGACTTTGCCCAGCATTTTCCCGACCCGGCCTACTTCCGGTTCTACGTCACGCATGGCGGCGTGCTCGCGGCCGGCATCTTCCTGGTCGCCGGGCGCCGTATCTATCCCCGGCCAGGGGCGCCGCTGCGCGTCTTCCTCATCACGATCGGGTTCGCGGCGGTCGCCGGGCTGGCCGACCTGCTGACCGGCGCGAATTACATGTATTTGCGCATCAAGCCCGTCGCCGGAAGCCTGCTCAACGTCATGGGGCCGTGGCCCTGGTATATCGCCAGCGGCGCCGTGCTCGCCATTCTCTTCCTGACGCTCCTGAACACGCCCTTCTGGCTGGCGCGTCGCCGGGCGCAGTCAGCGAGCGTGGCTGAGCACGTTCTGCAGGTCGGACCGCAGCACCCGGACGCCCAGCAGCGGCAGACCGAGCGCGATTAGTTTCCCGCGCAGCGTTCGCGCGTTCCGAACAACCGTGACGTCGATCTGCGTCCCACCGACCGCCCCCGGACGCAACCGATACTCCCACCGGCTGCCAGGGGACCAGCTATCCGACTCGGTCGTCTTGACTGTCACCAGGCCCGACGCCGCGTCCCACTCATAACGGCTGCGCTCCCAGGCCAGCACGTTGCCTTCGGTGACATCGGCCCAACCAGGCCCCCGGCCGTGCACCCGGAAATGCGAGCGGTCGATGTTCCGGTAGAGGTCCGGCCGCCGATCGCTGAAATCGGTAAGCGCACTGAGGACCGCCTCCGGGGCGAGGTCTGTTGCCAACTGGAAGTGAACGGTCGGCATCAGCCAATTTCATACCAGCCGGACCGGGGAAGCTGCCCGATCACTCGGCTCTTGACCACCCTTCGATGGCGTGCTAGCGTTCGGCGCAGGCCGATATATCACTGATGTACGGCCGATATACGGGAGGGGAACCTGGCGGGCGAAGCAGCGACCGCTCGTGCGCCGCGACGGAGGGAGGTCGATTCCCCCGTGCATACCGTCGTCCTGCAGAGCGCTTCGGTGCGCTCCCAGGGCGAGCGCGCCTACCTATTAATAAGAGACCAGATCGTCACGCTCAAGCTGGCGCCGGGCTCGGTGATCGAGGAGGCTCGTCTGCGGCAGGAGCTGGGCCTGGGACGGACCCCGATCCGGGAGGCGCTCCAACGCCTGGCGCACGAGAACCTGGTCAGCTTCGTCCCCCACCGCGGAAGCTTCGTCACGGACATCAATCTGACCGACCTCCACCGGCTCACCGAGGTGCGCGTCGAGATGGAGGGATACGCGGCCAGGCTGGCGGCCGAGCGCGCCAGCGCCAGCGACCGGACGCTGATGGAGGCGTTGATGGGCGAGCTGGCGGCCATCGACGCAGGCGACGTCCACAACCTGATGCGCCTCGATCAGCGGATTCACCGGCAGGTCTACCAGGCGACCCGCAATACGTTCCTGCAGGCGATGCTGGAGGAGAGTTTCAACCTCAGTCTGCGCATCTGGTTCCTGGGCCTGGAGCGCGGCATCCGGCTCAAAGCGGCCGTGGAAGATCATCGGCGGCTGCTAGATGCGATCGTTTCGCGCGACCCCGACCAGGCGGAGTCGGTCATGCGGCAACACGTCACGGGCTTCGAGCAAGCCATCCGCAAGGTTCTGTAGGAGGGAAATAGTGAGAGTCTTTTACGCAACCGACCTGCACGGCTCCGAAGTCTGCTGGCGGAAATTTCTCAACGCGGCGAAGTTCTACGACGCGGACGTCCTCATTTGCGGCGGGGACATGACCGGCAAGGCGATGATCCCGCTGGTCGAGGACCGCGACAGCTATGAGTTCACCCTCTCAGGAATTTCGCAGCGGGTCGGCCGCGACGACGTCGCCGACGTGGAAACGCAGATCTCGCGCAAGGGGTACTACCCGGTGCGGATGACCTCCACCCAGGTGGCGGAGCTCGAGAAGGATCCCGCGAAAGTGCAGACCCTTTTTACGGAGCAGATGTGCAAGACCGTCGAGCGCTGGATGCAGCTCGCCGCGGAGAAGCTGAAGGACAGCAAGGTGCGCGTCTTCGTCGCGCCGGGCAACGACGACGAGATGGAGATCGACGAGGTGATCGCGAACGCGCCGCGCGTCGAGCTGGCCGAGGGCAAGATGATCGACATCGGTGGCTACGAGATGATTTCCTCCGGCTGGGCGAACCCGACGCCGTGGCACACCTATCGGGAGGCGCCCGAAGAGGAGCTGACCAGGCGGATGGAACCCATGCTCCGGGATATCAGGGAGATGAGCCGCGCGATCTTCAACTTCCACCCGCCGCCGTTCGGCACCTCCCTCGACGAAGCGCCGGCCCTTGACGAGAACCTGAAACCGTTGCATGGGGGCCGGGCGCTGCGGCACGTCGGCTCGAAAGCGGTGCGCGAGGCGATTGATAAATACCAGCCGATGCTCTCACTGCACGGGCACATCCACGAAGGCAAGGGCATCACGCGGATCGGCAAGACGCTCGCGATCAACCCCGGCAGTGCTTACGAAGAAGGCATGCTCCTCTCATCGATCATCGAGCTCGATCAGAAGAAGGGCATCAAGAATTACCAGCTGGTCAACGGCTAGGAGGTGAAGCGCTAAGACAAAGACGTCTCCGGATCAAATTTCGAAGGAGGAAGTAATGGCGACAACGACTGAAGCTCCGGCCAGGCCAACGCTGTTCTTGCGTAACGCCACCGGGCTCGTCAAGGCCTGGTCGACGTTCGACGCCTTTTTATATGCATTCTGGTCGGTCAACCTGGTCACGCTCGGCCTCTACGGCATGTCGTTCGTTTACACCATTCCCGACGGTCAGCTCCTGGGAGCGGTCTTGCTCACCGGCGTGCTCGTGACCTTCCTGGTGCTCACCTACGCGCAACTGGTCAGCGTCATGCCGCGCGCCGGCGGCGATTACGCGTGGCAGAGCCGCATCCTCGGTGGCGGGGTGGGCTTCGTGCTGGCCATCACTGGATGGTGGTTCACGCTGTGGCTCTGGACGCCGATCTACGCCAACATCCTGATCGTCCAGTTCTTCGCGCCGCTGGCCTACACGCTGGGCTGGACCAGCGTGGCCACCTTCTTCGGCAGCCCGACCGGCATCTTCGTCAGCTGCCTGATCGTGCTCGCCTTTGTCAGCTGGGTCATCACCCTGGGCATGGAGGGCTACGCTCGGATCCAGCGCTTCTGCTTCTGGTTAGGCATCGGTGGCCTGGTCGTCATGCTTGGATTGCTGCTCTTCTCCAGCCACGAGGCCTTCGTGAACGCCTTCAATCGGGAGGCCGCCTCACTCTTCGGCGCCTCGGGGAACGCTTACCAGGCGACCATCGCCGCCTCGACCAAAGGCGGCGGTCCGACCGGCGTCGGGTTCGGAACCTTCGGCTTCACCTCGACCCTGCTGCTCCTTCCTTTCCTCGCCTTCTACCTGCTCTGGCCGGTCTGGGGAGCCACGCTGTACGGCGAGGTGCGCGGCGCCAAGGAATACCGCAAGGTGTTCAACGCCATGTTCTGGGGATTGTGGGTGACGGTAGCGCTGGTGGCGGTCATCATCCTGTTGATCGTCAAAACGATCGGCTGGGACTTCTACTACGCGGCCAACGCCGCCTACTGGAACAGCATCTTCGTCGCCGGCTCGCCGGCGCCGCCGGTGTCGATCTGGCCGTACCCCGTCATGCTCGCCGGCTGGCTGGTCGGCAACCACCTCTTCCAGGCCCTCCTGATCGCCGTCATGGGTCTGTGGTTCTTCGGCTGGGCCGGAACGCTGTTCCTCTCATCGACCCGGGTCATCTTCGCGGCCGCCTTCGATCGAGTCCTGCCCGAGTGGGCCGCGAACATTTCGGCCAAGCGGCGCGTTCCCTACGGTTCGCTGATTCTGATGATCGTGCCCTCGCTCGTGATCAGTGCCCTCTGGGCATACGGTGGCACCGGGTTGCAGGGGATCTTCCTGTGGGCGACGGGTGTGATCGCGATCACGTTCCTGGGGACGGTCGTCGCCGCGGCCATCCTGCCCTGGCGCCGGAAGGACATCTTCGAGAACTCGCCAATTTCCCGATTCAGGATTGCGGGCATCCCGGTGATCACCATCACGGGTGTCGTGAGCGCGATCTTCCTCCTGTTCATGCTGGCGGAGTGGTCGTTCAACGACGTCTATGGGACGTCCTTCAAAATCAACGGCGCCTCGCCGAAATACTTCCTCGCGACCTACCTGGTCGCTATCGCCATTTACGTGGTCGCCCGCGTGGTGCGCAAACGGCAGGGTATCGACCTGTCCCGCATCCACCGGGAGATCCCGGTTGAGTAGTCGTTCGTTCTGACCGGAGCGGCGCGCGCATGACGCAACAACCGGGTCGTGCGCGCGCCGTCGTCATTGGCGGCGGCATCACCGGCGCCAGCGTGGCGTATCACCTGGCAGAGGCCGGATGGCGAGACACCGTGCTGCTGGAGAAAGCCGAGCTCACGAGCGGCTCGACCTGTCACGCGGCCGGGCTGGTGACCCAGTTCAATCCATCGCCCACCATGATGCGGTTCCGTCGCTACAGCATCGAGCTGTATCGCCGGCTGGGCATCTTTGAGACGGTGGGGAGCCTGCGCTTCGCTTCCAGCCGTGAGCAATTGATGGAACTGCAACGCGGCACGAGTCGCGCTCGAGCCATCGGACTGGATGTGGAGCTGGTTTCGGCGACGCAGGCCGCTCAGCTAATGCCCGCCATCAGCAGGGATTCATTGTTTGGGGCGGTCTGGGTCCCCGGGGACGGAAGCCTCGATCCGCACACGGCCACCTTCGCGCTGGCGAAGGCCGCCCGCGAGCTGGGGGTGATGGTGTTAACCGGGACCCGGGTGACCGGGCTGGAGCTGTCGCGCCGAGGGGCGGTGCAAGCGGTGCAGACGGAAAGAGGGCGGATCGAGGCCGAGGTGGTCGTGGTCGCCTGCGGGATCTGGGCGCCACAGGTGGCCGCCATGGCGGGGGCGTTCGTCGTGTCCACGCCGGTCGATCACCAGCACGCCGCGTTGCGGGCGGTCGAGGGCGCCGAGCTGCCGCGCGATATGCCCTGTTTCCGCGACCCCGACAACCTGGTGTACGGCAAGGCTGAGGCGGGAGGCATGGTGCTGGGTGGCTACGAGCTCGATCCCCACGCGCGGTGGATCGACGGCGTACCGTGGGATCACGCCGGCACCTCCGTCCCACCCGACCAGCATCGCTTCGAGCCGCTGCTGGCCGGAGCGGCGCGGCGGTTCCCCGTCGTCGGCGAGGCCGGGATCGTCAAGCTCGTCTGCCATCCCGACGCCATGACCCCCGACGCCAATCCCCTGGTCGGGCCGGTGCCGGGCATCCGCGGGCTGTTCATGGCCGCGGGATTGTCGTTGAACGGGTTCGGCGGTGCTGGCGGAATCGGCCAATCGCTGGCAGAGCTGATCACCGCGCAAGAGACCGAGCTCGACCTCTATGCCTACCGGCCCTGGCGCTTTGGCCCGGTGCACCACGATGACCGCTACGTGGCGGAGCTGGCCAGAGAGGCGTACCGCTACTACTACTTCCTTCGCTACCCGCACGACGCCGACGAGTGGGGCCGGCCACGCCGGACCAGCGCCCTGCACCACCGGATGCAGGACCTGGGCGCGATCTTCGGCGCCAAACACGGGTGGGAACGGCCCGAGCACTTCGAGCCGGGTGGGCCCTGGCGGCGGGCCGGCGCCGACCAGCGCCGCTTCGGCTGGACCCGGCCGCCGTGGTTCGAGCTGCAGGCCGAGGAACATCGCGCGATCCGTGAACGGGTGGGGATCATCGACATGACCTCTTTCGGAAAGATCGACCTCGTCGGCCCGGGAGCCCTACCGCTGCTCGAGCGGGTGGCGGGCAACCTGATCGACCGGCCGGTGGGCAGCGTCGTCTACACCCAGCTGCTCGATCGTCGCGGCGGGATGGCGGCGGACGTCACCATCACCCGCCTCGGCCCGCATCGGTTCAGGCTGGTGACCGGCGCCGGATACGTGAACAGCGACCTCGGCTGGCTGCGGCTGCAGCAACGCGAGCAGGACGCCCTGGTCGAGATCCGCGAGACCACCGACCAACTAAGCGTGATTGGAATGTGGGGGCCGCAGGCGCGCTCGGTGCTGGAGGCCTGCAGCCATGACGACGTCTCGGAGGACGGCTTCCCATTCATGCAGGCTCGCGACATCCGGATCGACGGATTCGACGTCTTCGCCCAGCGCGTGACCTACGTCGGCGAGCTGGGCTGGGAATTCTATGTCGCTCCCGAGGTCGCGGGGCAGGTGTGGGATCGCTTGATGGCCGCCGGCCAAGCATCTGGCATCCGGCCCATTGGCTACCGGGCGCTGGACTCGCTCCGAATGGAGAAGGGATACCGCTACTACGGCACCGACCTCACCCTGCTCGACAATCCGCTGGAGGCCGGGCTGGGATTCTGCGTGCGCCTGGACAAGGGCGACTTCAACGGGCGGGCGGCGCTGCTGGCGGCAAAGGCGGCGGGGATCAGGCGGCGGTTGCGCACCCTCCTGGTTGGCGACCCGGACTACCTCACGATCTATGGCGGTGAGGCCGTCTACGCCGAGGCCTCGCTCGTCGGGCGGCTGCGCAGTTGTGCCTACGGATTCACCGTCCGGCGCAATATCGCCTACAGCTACTTGCCGGTGGAACTCGGACCCGGAGCGCGAGTCGAGGTCGAGGTTTTCGGGCGCCGGGTGCCGGCCGAGGTCGGCACCGACGCCGTGCTGAAGCGGGAGCCACTGGTTGGCCACGTTGCGAAGCAAGTCGCGAGTTGAGGACGCAGTCGGCCACGTCTCGCTGTGGCGGGGCCGAGCGGCAAGGGTCTCGCCCCTGTCAGGTGGGTTGACCAACGAAAACTACCTGGTCGAGACCGGCGGCGAACGCTACGTGATGCGCATTCCCGGAGCCTCGACCGAGCTGCTGTCGATCGATCGAGGGAATGAGGTTTACAACACGAAGGCGGCGGCAAGCACCGGCATCGGCCCGCGGGTGCTGGAGCATATCCCGGAGTTGGACGTCATGGTTCTCGAGTTCATCGAGGGTGAGACGATGTCGGCACCGGCCCTGCAATCGGCGGCGATGGTTCGGCGCATGGCCGAGTCGTTCAAGCGCCTGCACGCAGGCCCTCGCTTTAAGCGGGCCTTCGACATGTTCCGACTGATCGAGACATACCTGAGGATCGTCGAGGAGCACGAAGTGGAGATCCCTGCGGATTACCGCGAGCGGTTGCCGCTGGTCGCGGAAATCGAGCGGGCAGTCCGGGTCGGGGCGCTGCCAAGCGTGCCCTGTCACAACGACCTGCTCTGCGAGAACTTCATCGATGACGGGCAGGCGTTGCGAATCGTCGATTACGAGTTGAGCGGAAATAACGATGCCTGCTTCGACCTGGGCAACACGGCGCAAGAGGCGAGCCTGGATGATGAGCTACGCGCGGTCCTCTGCGAGGCCTACTTCGGCCGGATGGATCGGCGGCAGCTGGCCCGGATGAACCTGTTCGCCCTGATGTCGGATGTCGGCTGGACGCTCTGGGGAGCCATCCAGGCCAAAATCTCGTCGATCGACTTCGATTTCCCCGATTACTACACGACCCGGTGGAAGCGGGCGGTTGCGGTCATGAAATCAGAACGCGTTGACGGCTGGCTGAGGGAGGCCCGCCGTGAGGGCCCTTGACAGACTCGGTGGCACGGAAGAGACTTTTGGTCTAGACAAAAATGGGCGGACGGCTTGTCTACCGCCCCGCAGCTACCGAAGAGGAGGATGAAGAGCGTTGGCCGTGCTTGACAGTGTCCTGAAGGCGTACCAGTCGCCGACCCGAATGGTGCATGCGATCGGGGCGATCTCCGCGCTGGGCCAGGAGGCCGCCGCGCTCAACGTCAAACGGCCACTGATCGTCACCGACCAGGGCATCGTCAAGGCGGGCCTCCTCGAAGAAGTGCTGAAGCCGCTTCGGGCGGCCGGACTCGATCCGGTGACCTATGACCAGGTCCGCGCGAATCCTGGCATCGCCCTGGTGGACGCCGGCGCCCGCTATTACCAGAGCGAGGGCTGCGACAGCCTGGTCGCCATCGGCGGCGGCAGCTCGATCGACACCGCCAAGGGCATCGGCGTGGTCGCGGTACACGGCGGCAGCATCGGGCAGTACGAGTGGGGGAAGGATCCGATCCACTCGCGCATCCCGCCGCTGATCGCGGTCCCCACCACCGCCGGAACCGGGAGCGAGGTCACGCTCTGGGCCGTGATCACCGACCCCGACCGCAAAGTGAAATTCAACGTCGGCGGCACGCCGAACATCGCCGCCTGGGTCGCCCTGATCGACCCGCAGCTCAGTGTCAACCTGCCCGCCGGCGTCACCGCCGGCACCGGCATGGACGCGCTGACCCATGCCGTCGAGTGCTACACGATGGCCTATCACCAGCCGTTCACCGACGCGGTCGCGCTGCACGCGATGGAGTACTGCGCCCGCTGGCTGCGGGTCGCGTACTCGCAGGGCCATAACCTGGAGGCGCGCTACCACATGAGTATGGCCGCCATGCTCGCCGGCCTCGCTTACGGCACCGACTCCGCCGGCGCCGCGCACGCGATGAGCCAGTCCGCCGGAGGTGTGCACGATGCTCCGCACGGCGCGCTCACCGGGCGGTTGCTCGCGCCCGTGATGGAGTACAACTATTCCGGCGAGCCGGAGCGCTTCGCCCGGATCGCCCAGGCGCTCAACCTCGACACCGCCAACAAGACCATCTGGAAGGCGGCTGAGCTCTCGGTCGAGTACGTCTATCAACTGACCGAGGACCTCGACATCCCGTCGCTCAACGAGCTGGGCTTCTCGGAAGAGGAGATCCCGCTGCTCGCGCAGAAGGCCGAAGCCGACTCACAGACGATCGGCAATCCGCGGGACGTCGACGCCAGGAACTACGAGCGGATCTACGCCCGGGCGTTCGAGGCGGGCCGTCACCGCAAGGTGGCGCGGCAGCTGGCCCACGCCGGCTCCTGACCATCATGTGGACCAACACGCTCAAGCCGTACGACCTGCTCTCCGACGAACAGGTCCAGCAGATCCACGACCACGCCATGCAGATCCTGGAGGAGATCGGGATTGATTTCCTCCATCCGCGCGCCATCGATACCTTCGTCAAGGCGGGGCTGAAAGCGGACGACAACCGGGTCCGCTTCGAGCGCGGCTTCATCGAGGAGCAGATCAAGCAGGCGCCAGCAACCTTCCAGGTGCAGGCGCGCAACCCGGCAAACACGGTAACCATCGGCGGCAACCACATGGTCAACGCGCCGGTCTACGGCCCGCCCTTCATCACCGACCTCGACCGAGGTCGCCGCAACCCCAGCATCGCCGACTTCACGAACTTCGACAAGATGGCGCAGGCCACGCCGCAAATCCACTGTGCCGGCGGCACCATCGTCGAGCCCGAAGACCTGCCGCTGGAGACCCGCCACCTGGACATGGTGTACTCGCACATCCGCTGGACCGACAAGCCCTACATGGGCAGCGTGATCTCCGAAGAAGGCGCTCGCGACTCGATCGAGCTGTCGTCGATCGTCTTTGGCGGTCGGGCGAACATCGAGAAAACCCCCGCCCTGCTGGCCCTGATCAACGTCAACAGCCCGCTTCGCTACGACGACCGGATGCTCGGCGCCTTGATGACCTACGCCGAGGCCAACCAGCCGGCCATCGTCACCCCGTTCCTGATGGCCGGGGCGATGTCGCCCATGGGCCTCGCCGGCACGCTCGCTCAGCAGACCGCCGAGGCCCTGGCCGGGATCGCGCTGATCCAGCTGATCCGTCCGGGCGCCCCCTGCATCTACGGCTCGTTCCTGACCAACATCGACATGCAGTCGGGCAGCCCCGCCTTCGGCACCCCGGAATCCGCGATGGGCATCCTGGCCAGCGCCCAGATGGCCCGCTATTACAAGATTCCCTTCCGCGGCGGCGGCGCGCTCACCTCATCGAAGTCACCCGATGCCCAGGCGGCTTACGAGTCGATGATGTGCATGTGGCCGACCGTGCTCGGCGGCGTCCACTTCGTGCTACACGCCGCCGGCTGGCTGGAAAGCGCGTTGCTCGCCTCCTACGAGAAGTTCATCATCGATGTCGAGGCGCTGCGCATGTTCGAATGGATCCTGACCAAAGGCATCCCCTTCGACGACGAGGGGTTCGCGATGGATGGGATCCGCGAAGTCGGACCCGGCGGTCACCACCTCGGCTCCGAGCACACCATGCGCCACTACCGCACCGGGTTCTACCGACCGATGATCTCCTCCACGGAGAATTACGATCGATGGCAGCGAATGGGTTCCCGGACCGCCGACCGGGTGGCGAACGAAAAGTGGAAGCAACTGCTGGCGGACTTCAAGGACCCGGGCATCGATTCCGGCATCGATGAGCAATTGAACGCGTTCATCGAGGTCCGCAAAGACGCGATCCTGCACGCAAGAGTCTGAGGAGGCTGGGCATTTCATGAAAGTCGTGGAGAAAACGCAAACGCTCAAGATGTTCGTCGGCGGGCGGTGGATCGATTCCGAAAGCGGAGAGACCTTCGAAGCCGCCAGCCCGGCAACCGGCGAGGTGATCGCGACCCTGCCCAAGGGCACTCGCGCCGACGCCGCGCACGCCGTTGAGGCGGCCCACCGGGCCCGTGCCGCGATGGCCGCGCTCGGCGCCTTCGACCGCGCCGGCCTGCTCCATCGGGTGGCCGAGGTGATGGAAAGCCGCCGCGAGGAGCTGGCGCGCTGGCTCACGCTCGACCAGGGCAAGCCCTACAAGGCCGAAGCCCTCGGCGAGGTCTCGGAAGCCATCGAGTATTTCCGGATCGCGGCGGAGGATATCAAGCGGCTCGAGACCAACGTCATCCCGTCGGTAAGCAAGAACAAGCTGGTGTTCACGCTTCGGGTGCCGCGCGGCGTCTACGGCGTGATCACCCCCTGGAACTGGCCGCTCACCATGGCGACGGAAGTGATCGCTCCGGCACTCGCCGGGGGCAACACCATCGTCTGGGCGCCGGCCACCTCGACCTCCGCCATCTCGGTGAAGCTCATGGAATGCCTCGCGGAGGCGGACCTGCCGCCGGGCGCCGTCAACCTCGTCACCGGACCGGGCTCGGTCGTGGGCGATGAAATCGCGGGGCATCCGCTGGTCGCCGGCGTCGGCTTCGTCGGGTCGACGGAGACCGGGCGGTCGGTCGCCCAGCGCGCGGCCGGCAAGCACGTGATGCTCGAGCTCGGTGGCAACGGCCCGATCGTCATCTTCGAGGACGCCGACCTGCAGCGGGCGGCCGAGGGCGTGATCACCGGCTGCTTCCTCTGCGCCGGCCAGAGCTGCACCGCGGGCGAGCGGATCCTGGTGCAGCGCGGCGTGCAGGACGCCTTCCTCACCCGTCTCACCAACGCCATGACGGCCATCCAGCTGGGCGACCCATTCGACGACAGCACGACGATGGGCCCGCTGAACAACGAAGGGGTGGCGTTGAAGATGGATCAGCACGTGGCCGATGCGGTCGATCGCGGCGCGACGGTCATCAGCGGTGGCCGGCGGGCCGACGGGTTTCCCACCCGCCTCTACTACGAGGCGACCGTCCTGCGTGATGTCTCCCCCGCCATGCGAGTCAGCCGCGAGGAGACGTTCGGCCCGATCGCGCCGCTGATCCCCTTCAGCGACGAGGCCGACGCGCTCGCCATCGCCAACGATTCCCCGTATGGCCTGCTGGGCTCGGTCTACACCCGGGATATCGACCGGGCGCTGCGCTTCGCCCAGCGGCTCGAAACCGGATGGGTCAATGTCAACGAATCGTCCAATTACTGGGAGGCGCACATCCCCTTCGGCGGCCGCGCTGGCAAGGAAAGCGGTATCGGCCGGGTGGGCGGCCATCGCGCCATCGAGCAGATGACGGACCTGAAGACCATCATCGTCGACGTCCAGGAGCACTGAGCTGGCCACCAACACCCAGGTCCCGGTCGCCGATGTCATCGCAGAAGCCGAGCGGATCGCGACGGCGGCGCGCGAGTCCAGGGTGCCGGCCAAGTTGGTGGGCGGGGCGGCCGTCAACCTGCATTCACCGAGCGCGCGGCAGGCGCCGCTCCGGCGCAAGTACGGTGATCTGGACTTTGTGGCGCCCTCCAAGCAGCAGGCATCGGTGCAGAAGCTGTTCGAGTCCCTCGGCTACGAGGGAGACCGGCGGTTCAACACCCTCAACGGTCATCAGCGGCTGCTCTATCTCGACGGCGTCAATGGCCGGCAGATCGACGTGTTCATCGATCGCATGAAGATGTGCCACGTCATCGAGCTGGCCAACCGGCTGGGGCACGACGGCCCGACGCTGACGCCCGCCGACCTGTTGCTCAGCAAGCTGCAGGTCTTCGAGGTGAACATGAAGGACCTGGTCGACACCGTCGCCCTGCTCCTCGACCACCCCATCGCTGACCACGACGATGACGCCATCAACGCCGGCTATCTCGGGAAGCTCACCTCCGAGGACTGGGGCCTCCATCGCACCCTGCAGCTCAACACCGCAAAGGTCCGCGACGCCGTCAAGGAGCTCGAGGTCGATGGCGCCCGCGTCAACCAGCGTCTCGACGAGCTCTGGACGCGAATCGATGCGCGGCCCAAGTCGCTCAAATGGAAAGTCCGGGCCCGAGTGGGCGACCGGGTCAGCTGGTACGAGCTGCCTGAAGAGGTGCGGCAGCCCTACCAGAAGGACTAAACCAAACTCGTCATTGACAGGTCGGCAAATCCCGCCTAGGCTGGCGTCGAGGTAGGCGGCTCGACTACACGCGGAGGGGCGGCGATGGCCATTACGGCACAGTCGGCCGACGACACGATTCGCGTGCTGTTCATCGAGGACGACCCGGCGGTCGCCGAGATGTACAAACTCAAGCTTGAGCTCGACGGCTACCAGGTAACGGTCGTGGCGAATGACAACCAGGTGTTGACCGAGACGGCGACGGTCAAGCCGGACATGATCTTCCTCGACCTTGGCGTCGGTGAAGACCTCGGCTTCGCCACGCTGCAACGCCTTCGCGCCACGGATAGCGGCCGGCAGGTTCCCGTGATCATCCTGTCCAGGCGCGGGCCACACGACATGGCCGGCCGGGGTTTCAAGGCCGACGCGCTGGACTACGTCGTCCGATCCGAGCCCGGACCGAGCGGCTTGGCCTGGAACGTCGCCGAC
Organism: Chloroflexota bacterium; assembly: GCA_005881215.1. Lineage (GTDB taxonomy): Bacteria > Chloroflexota > Dormibacteria > CF-121 > CF-121 > CF-13. The sequence continues at coordinate 25,576 of VBDZ01000012.1, forward strand.
TGGGCGCGCATCGAAGCTTAGGCGACGCGCTGGCGCTTATCGACGTACATCGACCGATCGGCGGAGGCGAGCAGGCTGTCGGCGGTACCGCCATCGGCGGGAAACGACGCCGTCCCGATCGAAACCGAGATGGGGCCGACCGGATCGTCGGGATCCCGCAGCGACGCGCCCACCCGTCGCGCCAGCGAGACCGCCCCGACCTGATCCATCCCGGGCATCAGCAACACGAATTCGTCGCCGCCCCAGCGGGTCACCACGTCGTCGCCGCGAAGATGGCCGGTCAGCACCGCCGCCACCCGCTTCAGCACCGCGTCGCCGGCGGCGTGACCCCGCGCGTCGTTGACCTGCTTGAGCCCGTCGACGTCGAGCATGATGACGGAGAAGGGCTCGGGCGATTCGACGGCGAGCCGCTCCTGCAGCGCCTGCTCGAAGGCGCGCCGATTCTTGAGCCCGGTGAGAGGATCGGTCCGGGCGCTCGCCGCCAGCCGCTCGATCAGCCGGGCGTTCTGAATCGAGACCGCCGCCTGGTTCGCCAGGATGGTCATCAGCCGCAGGTGGTCACCGGTGTACTGGTGCAGGCCAACCTTGACGTTGACGATGACGCCGATCAGCCGGGCTTCGAAGATGACGGGGACCGCCAGCATCGACTCGTCGGTTTCGGTGGTCCCGGGGATGTGGACGCCTTTTGGGTGCCGCTCGGTATCGCCCACCAGGGCGCCCTGCTTGGTTTCGGCCACCCAGCCGGTGATGCCCTCGCCCACCTGGATGGCGAGGGTCTCGGCGGTCACGCCGTCGTACTCGACGCGCTTGGTGTCACTGAAATACACCGGTCGCAGCGTGTGGCCGTCGTCTTCCAGCAGGTAGATACGGCACTGGTCGTAGGGAAGCAGGGTGGTGATCGCCTGCCCGATGGTTTGGCAAATTTCCGGGACACTGACCACGCTGGACAGCCGCGCGCCCAGCTGCTGAATCGCATCGAGGTGCTGGGTCCACGAGTGGGCCTCGGGTAACCGCCGGTCTTCGTGCACGACACCTTCCGCCGTACCGTTCACGTGCAGCTCGCCGAGCCGGATTACCTGGAGCAGCGCCTCGGCCACCCGGGGATCGAACTGGCGACCGGCCTGGGATTCGATCTCCTTGACGATCCAGTCGCGCGGCCGAGCCCGCCGGTAGGGTCGGTCGCTCGACATCGCTTGAAAGGCATCACACGCGTGGATGATGCGGGCCTCGACGGGGATCTGCTCGCCCTCGAGACCGTCCGGATAGCCGCCGCCGTCCCAGCGCTCGTGCTCGGCCCGCACCATGGGGCGAATCCGGTTGAGGAAGGGCACGGACGCCACGATCCGCTCGCCGATGACGGGGTGCTCGCGCATGATGGCCGTCTCCTCCTCGTCGAGCGGGCCGGGCTTGTTCAGGACATAGCCGGGAATGCCGATCTTCCCGATGTCGTGCAGCAGCGCGCCATATTCTAGAAATCGAAGCCGGTCCTCATCCAAACCGAGCCGGCGACCCACGGCCCGGGCCAGCGCCGCCGTCTCGCGCGAGTGGGCTTCGGTGTGACGATCCTTGGCGTCCAGTGTGGCGGCCAGCGCCTCGATGGTCGTCAGGTAGCTTTGCTCGAGCTCCAATCGGCGCTGCTCGGCCAGCTGGTTCTCGGCGCGCAAGGCCTTGCGCACGAGGGCGGGGATATACGCGCAGATCACCATCGAGGCCGCCAGCAGGACCACGGTGCGGGCGTAAAAACTATCCCACCCCTGAATCGCGAGCGGCGCCGCCGCGGCCAGGATCGCAGTGATCAGCACCATCACCGCGGTCCGGAACTCGAGAATCGACGCGGTGAATACCACGATCACCAGGAACAGGACCGATAGGTGCGAATGGGTACCGCCCGTGGCAAACAAGCCGACGGTCAGCATCGCGAGGCCCGCGAAGACCACCGGAACGAATCGACGGGCGGGGATATTGGCCCATGGCAACACCCAGCACAGCACGCCGCTTGCGCAGGCGAGCACCGTGACCACCCACTCGGTGGTGTAGTTGACCTGAAGGTTGCTTCCTAGATAGTTGGTGGCCATCACGATCGTCGCCAGCCCCCAGAACGACACCGCGGCCACCTTGAACGTCGCACGGTGCAACTGCAGCGAGGCGGGACCGTGCGTCGTCATGCTGGCGAATACAACGCCCCCATTGCGGCCTTCTGGCGCTGGCCGGGTGCCCGGATAGGATGAGGCAACCGTGTTCTGGACGTTTATCGACGCCGCCCAGATGTCTGACGGCCAGGTCACCATCGGTGGCCCGCAAGGGCATCACCTTGCCCGGGTTCTCCGGGTCCATCCCGGGGAGCGTGGGGTGGCAGTCGCGAACGGCCGCGAGTACCAGCTCGAGGTGGTCGAGGCCGTCGGTGGCCGAGTGGTGGCCCGGATCCGGGGAGACCGACCGGTCCGGGGCGAAGCGCACATCGCGGTAACGCTCCTCCAGGCGGTTTTGCCAAACCCCGACTTCGATGCCGTGGTCGAGGCAGGCACGGCCGTGGGGATCCGCCGTTTCATCGCCGTCCAGGCAGCCCGGTCGATCAGCCGGCCTCCCGCCGGCCGGCTGGCACGCTGGCAGGTCATCGCGGCAGCGGCCGCGGAGCAGAGCCACCGGGGTGAGGTGCCGGATGTGAGCGGTCCCTTGTCGCTCAGTGACGCGCTCGAGCAGGTGGGCGGAAATCGGCTGCTGGCGCTCGAGCCGGCGGCGGCCGCGTCCCTCGTCGACGCGCGCAACGGATCGGCCGCCTATGCGATCGCCGTGGGTCCCGAGGGCGGCTGGACCGACACCGAGCTCTCGACGTTACGCGAACACGGCGGCGTCCCCGTCAATCTTGGTCCGCGCATCCTGCGCGCCCGACTGGCGCCGATCGTGGCCGCTGCTATCCTCGTCCAGCAACCATGAAGGTTTCGATCCAAACGCTTGGCTGCAAGGTGAACTTTGCCGAGATGGCCGAGCTTGGCGACCGGCTGGCGCGCGCCGGCTACACGGTGTCGGACAGCGATGAAGCGGCCGACGTCTGCATCATCAACAGCTGCACCGTCACCGCCCAGGCGGACCGAAAGCTTCGCACGATGGTGCATGGGTTGCGCCGCCGCCATCCAAAAGCGCATCTGATCTTGACCGGCTGCCACGTCGACAATCCCAATCCGCGGGTCTCCGCGGTTCCCAGCGTGGACGTTGCTTTTCCGAATGCCCGAAAGCGCGAAATTTTCGACTACGTCTCCGCCAATTTCGCCCCCACCGGCGAGCAAGGCTCGACGACCTTTACGCGATCACGGTTCTTCCTCAAGGTGCAGGACGGTTGCAATCACCGCTGCACCTACTGCATCGTGTGGCGGACGCGTGGCGCATCCCGCAGCGACGACGAAATGCACCTGATCGAGCGCGCCCAACGGGCGGTCGCCGACGGCTACGGCGAGATCGTGCTGACCGGCGTCGACCTCGGCGCGTTCGGTCGCGAGCACGGGCGTACGCTCGCCTCATTCGTTCGCCGCTTGCTCGCGGCGATCGCGCCCGCCCGGCTTCGCCTCAGCTCGATCAATGCCAACGACTTCACGCCGGAGCTGATCGAACTGACCGCCGCGCCGCGATTTTGCCGGCATCTCCACATCCCGCTGCAGTCGGGCAGCGATCGGGTCCTGAAGCGGATGGGACGGCTGTATCGCCGTCGTGACTACCTCACGCTGGTTGATGTGCTGCGAAATCAGTCCCCTGGCATGGCGGTGACCGCCGACGTCATCGTCGGCTTTCCTGGTGAGACCGAGATGGATTTCGCCGATACAGAGGCGCTGGCGGCCGACGCCGGACTGAGCGGGATGCATGTGTTCCGCTACTCACCCAGGGCGGGCACGGCTGCTCCTCGCCTCGGGCTTCCGGTGGACGATCCAATCAGTCGCGAGCGGAGCCGCCGGCTGCAGACGCAGGCGGAGGCGCAACGTCGAGCCTATGAGTCCGGCTTTATCGATCGCGACCTCGAGGTCGTCTGGGATCGGCAGCTGCCGCACCGGGTCCGCGGGCTGAGCGACAACTACATCACGGTGTATGCCTCGGCGCGCGGCCAGCAGCTGGGGGCGCTGTCACGGGTGCGGCCACTGACGTCGACCGTCGACGGCCTGCTCTGCGGGTAAGCTTGGCCGATGGCCGAGGACTGCCTGTTCTGCAAGATCTTCGCGCGAGAGATTCCAGCGAAAGAGGTCTTTCGCGATGACGAGATGGTCGCCTTCGAGGACATCCGCCCGGTGGCGCCGACCCACCTGCTGGTGATCCCGAAGGAACACATTCCGTCGGTCCATGACCTGAGCGCCGCCCACGGACCGATGCTGGCCCGGATGTTCGTTGTCGCCAACCGGATCGCTGACGAGCGCAAGATCGATCGGGACGGCTACCGGATCGTGTTCAACAAAGGCCCCCAGGCCGGCCAGAGTGTCTATCATCTGCACCTGCATCTCCTGGGCGGGCGCGCCATGGCCTGGCCGCCCGGCTAGACCCGCGCCGCGGTTCAGTTGTAAATCTCTTGCGACGAAGCCGTCACAACGGCATAGCCGGTAAGCCACGCGCGAAACAAGGGCCGTAAGCGGCCGAGGGTAGGGTGGGCGCAGATGCGCCTAATCCCCTGGCGTGGCACCCAGCCGACGGATCCGGCCTCGGCGGCCGATCAGGCAAAGCTGCACGAGCGGCTTGCCCGGCTGACCGGTGGACCCGCGCCAACCGAGGCGCCGGCGCCGATCTTGTCCGATGCCGCTGAGGCGAAGCCGGCTGTCCAGAATGCCCTCCCCACGCCCCCGGCGGCGACGGCCGAACCCATCGCGGAATCCGTCGTGGAACCCGTCGCGGAAGCCGTCGCGGAACCCGTCGCAGAACCCGTCGCAGAACCGATCATGGTAGCCAGCGAGCCCGTCGCCGCCCTGATGCCGGTCAGCTTCGTATCGTTGCCAGCTGAGGAGCCGGAGCGTCGCCGGCGGCGGCGGTTCGGGTTCCTGCTATTCTTCGGCGGCCTGATCGCGGTGTTCTTCCTGGTGCGCGCGATTCCCGGCGACTGGGAGATCGGTCCGTTCCGGATCGATGTCAGCGGAAACGCGGCCGACACCGCCGCCAGCCTCTACTTTGCGGATGATCCGCACGCCCCGTTCTGGCTGTTGGTTCCCACCTTCAACCTGCCGCCTCGATTCTTTGCCGCTCGGCCGAACGGCACCGGGCGGATCGTCGCCATCGCCCCAACCCGCTCCTCGAGCCCATCGCCCTCCGCGAGCGCAAAGGCGTCGGCGAGTGCGAGCCCATCGTCCAGCGCGTCGCCCTCGGCAAGCCCGAGTGGGTCGGCCTCCCCCAGCGCCAGCCCCTCGGCGTCGCCCTCGGCCAGCCCCTCGGCGTCCCCCTCGGCCAGTCCGAGTGCCTCGCCCACGCCAACTCCAACGCCCACGCCGACTCCAACGCCCACCCCCACGCCAACGCCCACCCCGACACCGACGCCCACTCCCACACCGACGCCGACACCCACACCGACGCCGACGCCCACCCCCACACCGACTCCGACACCATCGCCTCTGAAGATCAACACAGGATCAGAGTTGATTACGTTCTCCGGGAACCCGTCCGACAAGTGCAAGAACGGCACCGTGACGGGGAACGGAACCTTTACGACCAACGGCGTCGCCGGAACGGTCAGCTACCAGTGGAGGCATTTCGACAGCAACGGCACGCTGCTCGCCGATGGTGGTACTGTGTCAGGCGCGATCGCCGTGTCCGCTGGCGTGTCCTCCTACAGCTTCACCACCAGCCTGGCACCGAGCACCAACGGTACTGAACAATTGGTCTTTACCAGCCCGAGCTATTCGGTCGCGGCGCAGACACTGGGTTGCCGGGCTTAGGCGGCAGCTCGCGACTGATAACGCAGGATTTTGGCCGGCCCGGTGCGCTTTGCATCGAGCAGCGCCCCGTCCGCGCGCTCCATGAGCGCCTCGGGCGTGGCACCATCCTCCGGGAAGACCGCAATGCCGATGCTGAAGGACACCGCGACGTCGGTGCCGCGCAGCGTCTGACCCATGGTCTGGTAGATGTCCTGGATCCGCTGGGCCACCACCAGCGCCCCGGCACCGTCCGCGTCCGATAGCAGGAGGACGAATTCGTCGCCGCCGAAGCGAAAGGGCTCATCGCCGACCCGGACGGCGAAGCGAAGCAGGTTGGCCACTTCTTTGAGTAGCTCGTTGCCAACTCCGTGGCCGAGCCGGTCGTTGACGGATTTGAACCCGTCGATGTCCATCATCATCACCGCCATCCGCCGGCCGGTCCGCGCCGCGGGCCCCAGCCAGGTGGGCAGCTGGTCCTTCAGCGAGCGCAGGTTGTGCAACCCGGTCAACTCGTCGACCCGGCTCATCCGCAGCAACCGACGCCGCTCCTGCTCCCAGTTATTCGTCAGCAACGCCGCGTAGCCGTACATCAAGAGGTGGGTCAATCCGTTGATGACGAGCGTGACACCCTCGACGCCACTGACGCCCACGCTGACGATCGCCACCGCGGAGGCGATCGCGAGCGCCAACAGCCGCGGCAGCAGGATGGCCCCGCAGAGAACGATCAGGAAGTACAGCAGCCGCAGGTCGAGACTGCCACCGAGGTATCGCTCCAGGTAGGCGAGGGCCGCCACCGCCGCCAGCAGCAACGCCAGGCCGATCACCCGGCGAACGCCGAGCGCTTCTCGCAGAAGCGGGCCAGCCAGTCTCAAGGTTTTAGTGGTTCATCCAGACCCATCGAACGGAATTTGCTACCTAGGCAACGCGAGGTCGTGACCTTAATTGCCTTTACGGGCGGTCGACGAAGCCCGAGCTCGGATGACTCCGTAGCCGATCCAGATGGCGACCAGCAGCCCGATTCCCAGGCTCAACGCCGGCACCGGATCGGCGCAGCCAGTCACCGCCCAGGGTGCCGCGAGCGCCAGACCGCTGACCGCCTCGCGAATCGGCACGCCTCGCCCGATCGGCGTATCGCAGGCGCGGCATCGGCCGCGTTGGGCCAGGTAGCTGACCACCGGGATCAACTCGTCAGCCGTCAGCCGATGGCCGCAGGTCCGACAGTGCGAGGGCGGCCAGAGCAGCGATTCGCCCCGGGGCACACGATCGAGAACGACCTCGAAAAAGCTGCCCAGCGCCATCCCGAGTGGAAGCAAGAAGGCTGCGCCCAGCAGGTTGCACAGGATGTCAAGCAATCAGTGCCGCCTCCCGGCCCGCTCGCCGATCAACACCCCATGATCATCGACGCCTACCTTCAGATCCTACTGGAGCAGGCAGCGTCTGACCTGATCCTTACCGCGGGGGCCCCGCCGACCATGCGCAAGGACGGCGCCCTGGTACCGATTGGGCCGGACCCCTTGCGCCCGGACCAGATCGAGGCGATGGCACGGGAGGTGCTCTCCGCAGAGCGCTGGGCCCGCTTCCAATCGGCAGGGGACCTCGACTTCTCTTTCAACTGGAAAGGCCACGCCCGATTCCGGATCAACGCCTTCAAGCAGCGGGGCTCGGTCGGCCTGGCGTTGCGCCTGATCCCGTACCAGATCCCAAATTTCGATCAACTCGGTGTGCCGCTCGTGGTTCGGGGGCTGAGCCGCCTCGGCCAGGGCTTGATTCTGGTGACCGGCCCGACCGGCTCCGGCAAGTCCTCCACCCTGGCCGCGATGGTGAACGACATCGTGGCCACCCGGCCCTGTCACGTGATCACCATCGAAGATCCGATCGAATATGTCTACCGCCACCAGCGCAGTATCGTCGAGCAACGGGAGGTCGGCGCCGACGTCGCCTCCTTCGCCGATGCGCTGCGGGCCGCGCTGCGCCAGACGCCGGACGTCCTCCTGGTCGGCGAGATGCGTGACCTCGAGACCATTTCGGCGGCGATCACGATCGCGGAAACCGGTCACCTGGTGCTGGCCACGCTACATACGAACGACACCACCCAGGCGGTCGATCGGATCGTGGACGTCTTCCCGGCCGAGCAGCAGCAACAGGTTCGGGTGCAGCTGTCCAATACGCTCGCGGCGGTGATCTATCAGCAGCTGTTGCCGCGCCGCGACGGACCGGGCCGGGTGGCGGCGTTCGAGGTTCTGCTCAATACCATCGCCGTCCAGAACCTGATCAAGGAAGGGAAGACGCGGCAACTGCGCAACGTGCTCGAGACCGGCATCAAAGACGGCATGAACACGATGGAGCGCAGCCTCGGCGAGCTGATCAAGGCCGGGTTGGTCGACTTTGGCGCCGCTGCCGCCCGGGCCCAGCATCCGGACGAGCTGCGCCGGCTGGCGGCGTAAGCAGGTTTGCCCCGCTTGACGCGTTTGCACCACTTGGAAGCTATATATGAAGCCGGCGCTTTCGACGAGCGAGGCGGCGCGCTGGCTCGGCATCAGTAAGTCGACCCTGATCCGCGCGGTGAACCGGGGCGATATCCAGCCCGCCTTTCGAACCCCCGGCCGCCACTTGCGCTTCACCCCGGAGGCGTTGCAAGAGGTCCGGCGCCGGCTGGAAGCTCCGGCCAGGGAGGTCGCGTGAGCGCGGTCGAGCCTCAGCCGGTCGGCCGCTTCGGGATTCGCCAGGACAAACGGCTGGGCGAGCTCCTGCTCGAAAACGGCCTGCTGACCGCTGAGCAACTGGACCTGGCGCTCGCCGAGCAGAAGCGGCAACGCCGGCCGCTGGGGCAGGTCCTGCTCAGCCAGGGACTGGTGGATGAAAAAGCGCTGGCCGGCGTGCTCAGCGTCCACTTCAATGTTCCCCAGGTCGACTTTGCCCGGACTCGGGTCGAAAAGGATGCGCTGGCGCTGATTCCCGAGTCGTACGCGCGCGAGCACACCATTCTCCCCATCCGCCTGGACCGCGACGAGCTCGAAGTGGCCACGGTTGACCCCGGCGACCTGGCGCTGTTCGCCGAGCTGAAGGTGCTGACCCGCAAGCGGATCAAGCCGGTGCTCGGCGTGCGCTCCCAGATCGAACAGGCGATCACCCAGGCCTACAAGCTGCGGACCGGCGTCGACCGCCATGTTCGCTCCTTCGAAGAGACCTTTCAGCCGGCTGCCGCAACGCGACGGCTGGCCGAGGTCAGGCAGGACGCGCCGGTGGTCCAGATCGTCGACCTGATCATCGCCCAGGGCGCCGAGGAACGCGCCTCGGATATCCACATCGAGCCGCAGCAGGATCACCTTCGGGTCCGTTTCCGGATCGACGGGGTGCTGCACGACGCGACCAGGCTGCCCGCCACCCTGGCCGCACCCATTTCATCCCGCGTCAAGCTCCTCGCCAACCTCGACATCGTCGATCGCCGCCACAGCCAGGATGGGCAGATCCAGACGACGGTGGATGGGCGACCACTCGACATCCGGGTGGGCACTATCGAAACCATCTGGGGCGAAAAGGTGGTGCTGCGGTTGCTGGAGCGATCGCGCTCCATCCTGCGGCTCGACACGCTGGGCTTTTCACCCAGCGCGCTGGTCACCTTCCGCGGACTGATCAAATCGCCATACGGCATGATCCTGGTGACCGGCCCGACTGGAAGCGGGAAGACCACCACGCTCTACGCCGCGCTCAACGAGCTCAACAGCGTGGCGCAGAACATCATGACGATCGAGGACCCGGTCGAGTACACCTTCGAGGGCGTCAACCAGATCCAGATCAATCGGCTGGCCGGGATCACGTTTGCCAACGGGCTGCGCGCCATCCTGCGGCAGGACCCGGACGCCATCCTGGTGGGCGAGATCCGCGACAAGGAGACGGCCGAGATCTCGGTGCAGTCGGCGTTGACCGGCCACTTCGTTCTCTCCTCGCTCCATGCCACCGATACCGTGGGTGCCATCTACCGCTTCCTCGAGATGGGCATCGAATCGTTCATGGTGACGTCCGCGGTGAGCGGCGTCCTGGCGCAGCGACTCGTCCGCCGGATCTGCCCAGAGTGTGCCAGCGCCTACGAGCCACCGCCAGAAGAGCTCGACTTCTATCACTCGGTCGGTGGCCATGGCATGACCTTCCAGCGTGGCACCGGCTGCGCCGCCTGCGCCCATACCGGGTTCCGCGGGCGGATCGGGGTGTTCGAGGTTTTGCGGATGAGCGACGCGATCAAACGCCTGCTGGTCCGGGATGCCGCACCGGAGGCCTTGCGGCAACGCGCCATCACCGAAGGCATGAGCACGCTCCGATCGGCAGGACTGGCCAAGATCGATGAGGGCCTCACCACCATCGCCGAGGTGATGCGCTCGGTGCATGTCAGCGAGGACGTGGATGCCTAGCTACGCCTATCGCGCCTACAACGAGAGCGGCCAGCGTCGCGATGGCCGGATCGATGCCGCCGGCACCTCCGCGGCCGAGCAGGCGCTCTGGCTGGAGGGGCTCAAGATCGTCGACATCAAGCCGGCGCCGCCCAAGAAGACGATGGCGGACTACTTCCCCAGCCTCTACCAGATCTCACGCGCCGACATCATTCTCTTCACCCGTCAGCTGGCCACCTTCGTCGGCGCCGGTGTCCCCATGAGCCGGGCGCTGGGCGTGATTGCCGAAGAGACGGCGTCACCACTATTCAAGCGCGTCATCCTGGCGGTGCTCGAAGACCTCGAGCGTGGACAGAACCTGTCCGAGGCGCTGGTCAAGCACCCGAAGGTCTTCCCCACTCTCTATATCGACCTGGTGCGGGTGGCGGAGCTCACGGGTAACCTGGAATCCACTCTCACCGAGCTCGCCGGCTACCTGCGGCGCGACTTGAACACGGTGCGCCGGGTGCGCACCGCCATGATCTATCCCGGCGTCATCCTGGTGGTGGCGACCGGCGTGGTCCTCATCCTGGTCTTCTTCGCCCTGCCGGCCTTTACCAAAATCTTCGCCGAGTTCAAGGTCGAGCTACCACTGCCAACCCGGATCCTGATCGGCATCGTGGACTTCATTCGCATCTGGGCGCTCGCCATCGCGGGGGTCATCGTCGCCGTAGCCGGCGGGATCGTGATCGGGTTGCGGACCGAACGCGGCGTGTACCTGAAAGATCGGCTGTCGATCAAGGCTCCGATCCTGGGGCCGATCATCCTCTCGGCGGTGCTGAACCGTTTTGCGCGAACCCTGGCCATGGTGCTCAAAGCCGGCGTGCCCTTGGGCCAGACCTTCGACGCGGTGATCGCGAGCACCGGCAATACCGTGTATCAGCGTGGACTGACCACCGTTCGCGACCAGATGACGGGTGGCGAAGGGTTCGCCGGGCCGCTGATCCGGACCCGGCTGTTCCCGCCGATGCTTACCCAGATGGTCCGGGTCGGCGAAGAAACGGGAACGCTGGACACCTACCTGGAGCAGGCGGCGAATTTCTACGAGGAAGAGCTGGACTATCGCATCCGCACCATGACCTCGCTCATCGAGCCGGTGATGACGGTGGCGGTGGGATTGGTCGTGGGGTTCATCGCCGTGTCCCTGATCTCCGCGATGTACGGGCTGGTGGGGGCAATCCGATGACGCGCCAGCGGGGGTTCACCCTGATCGAAACCACGGTGGCCGTGGCCTTGCTGGCGGTGATCGTCGTCACCATTCTCAGCGCCTTCTCGGCGATCACGCTCGCCGCTCGCCGGCACCAGCAAGAGACCACGCTCGACCTGGTGACGCGACAGGACGCCGAATTCATCAAGAGCCAGGTTTACTCCGCATCCCCGACCCCCTACACCAACATCGCGGTCGGCGGATACAGCTTCTCCTACCAGGCGCTCTATTACGACCCGACCCAGGTGTCACCCGCGCCCCAGTTTTCGGCCGCCTACAGCGACAACGGCCTGCAGGAATTGGTGCTCACCGTCACCGGGCCGAACAACACCACCGAGACGCTTGATTTTCTGAAGGTACAGCCATGAGGCGTTCTGCGCGCCAGCGAGGCTTCACCCTGGTCGAAATGATGGTGGGCATGGCGATCCTCAGCGTGGTCGCGGTCGCCATGGCCGGGACGTTTCTGGTTGCCAATCGCGCGGTGTCCAACGAGGCGCGGGTGATCGCCGCGGACGAGGCGGTGAGCGGAGCCAGTGTCTGGCTCACTCGCGACCTGAACAGCGCGGCCGCGCTGCCCGCGCTACCCGTGACGATCAACATCCTCAATACGCTGACGCTGACCTACGGATCGCCACCGGTCATCATCCAGTACAGGGTCGACAACAACCGTGACCTGGTGCGCACGATCAACGGCGTCGCCACCTCCGCGGCTCGCGGCATCACCAGCGTCGCGATCACGTCGGCCGGCTGCTATGCCACGGTCACCATCCAGCCGTCGGCGACCGGGGCGACGGCCGCGACGTTCAACGTCAGCAACCGCCCGGGAGGGTGCTGGTGATGCCTCACCGGTTGTCAGCGCAGCGCGGCCAGGGACTGCTGCTGATCCTGGCGTTTGTCGCCGCCTTCTTACTCGTCGTCTGGGCGGCACTGTCGCTGGCCAGCGCCGCCTTCCTCAACCTCAACGGAACTCGCAGTGACACGCAGCACACCTATGCCCTCGACGCCGGACTGGCCTACGCGGTCGAGACCAACGACTCGGCGGCCAAGGGTGCCGGGTGCGGGCTGACGCCGCCGGCGAATTTCCCCCTCAACTACGGTTCGGCCACCATCACGGTCATCGTGACGATCACGCCGGTCACCGGCTGCAAGCCCGGTAAGCCAAGCTACAACGTCACGGTGTCAGCCGGAGCCGGCCGCCAGTTGAATGCCCAGATCTCGTCCTCCAACGCCGGGAAAAAGGCAACCTGGGCGATCGACTGGGAAGCCTACCAGTGACCGCCCGGCTCGGAATCGATCTTGGGGCCGGCGAGCTGCGGCTGCTTCAAGCTGACGGCCGGCGCCTGACCCATCACGCCGAGGTGTTGCTCCCCGAGGGGGCCATGGTGGATGGGATGCCGACGGGCCTGCTTACCGCAACCGTTCGCAGCGCCCTGGACGCCGGAGGCTTCAGCGCCAGGCGCGCTCGGGTGGCGATCGCCGAGACCGGGACCGCGTTTCGCGACTTCCGCCTGCCGCGGCTCGGCGGCAGCGAGCTCAGCCGCGCCGTCGCCTTCGAGGGTCGCCGCCTGGTCCCGATGGAGGCGGCCGATGTCTACTTCGCCTGGCACGCGAGCCGCGACTCGAAGGGGTACGGCGTGTACCTGGTCGCGGCGCGGCGAGCCATGATCGACGCGGTGATCGCGGCCATTGGCGCGGCCGGTCTCCAGGTCGAGCGGATGGACCTCAAGCCCCTGGCGTTGGCGCGCGGCATGGCGGTATCCGACGGCCTGCTGCTCGAGTGGGGCGCGACTGAGGCCACCCTGGTGCTGATGGTCCGCGGGCGCCCACGATTCTTTCGGACGTTCGCGCTCGATGCACCGTCAGACGACGCCGAGGCTCAGCTCGACGAGCTGGCCCTCTCCCTCAATGCGCTCGTCAAGTTCATGCGCGGGGCGACCTCGGACGTCCCAATCGGTCCGGCGACGTCGCTCGCGCTTGGCGGCCGCTTTGCCTTCCTCGACGACGGCCTGCAGCGAGCTCGCCAGCGCTTCGAGTTCAACGTCGTCCTTCCCCTGACGGCCTTCGAAGCGCCGGCAGATTTCCCCTGGCAGGCGCATTTCGCGGGCATTGGCTTGATCCGGCAGGGACGTTGGCACAACCGTCTGAGTCCGTCACAGGGAGGTGACCAACGTGTCGCGGCCTGATCGCGCACCCAACATCGCCGTCGACTTCGCGCCGCCCCGCAACCCGAGCCGCGTTCGGCCGCTGGCCGTGCTGGTCGCGACCGTGCTGGCGGTCGGCGTTGTGACGATCGCCGTCACGCAACTGGTACTGCGTTGAGCGAACTTTCACGAATCTCGCAAGAAAAGCACCCTACGCTCGACAGAGACTAAGGAGGTATACGACAACCATGCTTCTCGCACTACTCAAGGATGCGCGCAACCGCTCGCATCGCAGCCAGGGTGGTTTCACCCTTGTCGAGCTGCTCGTGGTCATCGCGATCCTGGGCATCCTCGCGGCGATCGTGCTCTTCAACATCTCCGGCGTCAACGCCAACGCGGCCTGCAACGCGATGAAGACCGACGGCGGGACCGTCCAGGGCGCCGCCGACATCTACTACGTCAACCACAACAACGTCTACCCGGTCACCGGCGGCGACAAGGCCAGCCCGGCCTCCGTGGCCCCGGTCGACACCGTCAACATCGGGGAGCTGCTGAGCAGCGGGTATCTGCACCAGGCGCCCCCCGCGACGGAGTCGTTCGCCTACGGTCCGTTCGGCGTGCCGGCGAACTACAGCAACGGCACCATCCACGCGTACCTGACCGCCTCCCCGGCCGGTTGCCAGTACAACCCATAATCGATAGGGCTTCTCAAACAGTGATCGGCCGGCCTTCGGGCCGGCCGATCTGTTTCTAGCACGCCCGGGGCGACGCCCTATTAGGCGATCTTGGCTTCCTCGCCCTGCGTTCCCGCGATGCGTTGCGGCAGGGACGAGGTGGCGAAGGCGGCGGTCAGGCGAGGGTCCCACTGGGTGCCGGAGCCGGCGGCCAGGATCTCAAGCGCCCTGGCCACGGTATAGCGGGGCCGGTAAGGACGGTCGGTGATCATCGCGTGGAAGGCGTCCGCCACCGCGACAATGCGCGCCATCATCGGGATGGCCGGGCCCTGCAACTTGTCGGGATAGCCGCTGCCGTCCCAGCGCTCGTGGTGATGGCGGATGGCAGGCGCCAGCACGGACGCCGGACGGAAGGGACCGGCGATCTCGGCGCCGAGGATGGTGTGCTTCTTGATCTGTTCGAATTCCTCCGGCGTGTAGCTGCCCTGCTTGTTGAGCAGGTCCTCGGGCAGGCCGATCTGCCCGATGTCGTGCAAGAGGCCGGCATGGAAGGCCACCTCCTGGTCCTCGGCGTCGAGCCCGATCAGCCGGGCGAGCGCCTGGGCGGTCAGCGCCACCCGGTCGTCGAAGGGCGCCTTCGACTCGGTCGGGTTCTCCTTCTTGACCAACTCACGGAGGCTTTCCTGGGTGCTCTGGAGGTCGCGACGCAACTCTTTCAAGCGAAGCAACGCGCGCACCCGCACCTGCAGATCGCGCATCGGGACCGGCTTGACGATCAAGTCATCGGCCCCTGACTCGACCATCTTCATTCGCTCTGGCCGCGGGTCGAACCCGGTCATCATCAGCACCGGGATCTCGGCGGTGGCCGGATCTGATTTCAGGCGCTTGCAGGCCTCGTGTCCGTTCATCACCGGCATCTCGACGTCCATCAGGATCAGATCCGGCTTCAAGCGTTTGGCGGAATGGATCGCCTCCTCACCGTTGGTCGCCGCCTCGGTCCAAAAACCGAGCGTGGAGAGCTGGCCGCAGAGGAGATCGCGATTGGCGCTGCTGTCGTCCGTCACCAGGATGGTCCGGCGTTCGGGCATGGGTCCGGACGGCAGCGGGTCCACGGCAGGTACGACGTAGGAACCGGGACCTTCCTTCGTTGCAGGGAGCAGTGAAGCGTCGCGTCACACAACCGTCCGTGCCGCTCGCCCTCAAACTGCCCAACCTCCTCTCCGTGGAGGAGGTGGCGGCGGCGATCCACCGGCATCCGGAGGTGGTGCGGCGGCAGGCGCGCGACGGCCGCCTGCCGGCGGAGAAGATCGGCCGGGTCTGGTTCTTCCGGCCAGAGCGTCTCGCCGAGGCCGGCTTCAGCCAGTTCCTGCCTCGCATGGCCAGTGAGGCCGCAACCCACCTGCCCACGGTTGGTCCCGGCACCGAGGGGCTGCTTCGAGCGCTCAGCGATGCCGGCCTCGAGGCCCTCCAGCACCCTGACCGCGACGCCATCTTCAACGCGGTGGCGGGCCGCCTCGCGGAGGCCGGGCTCTCGACCTATTTCTTCCTGATGGCGCCGGGCGAGAAGGGGCTGACCATCGCCTTCTGGCACACGGTCGACGCCGCGACGGAGGTGGACACGCTCGCCGGCGGGCAGCAGGTTGGCACCTTCATCCCATTCGACCGCATTCCGATGCTTCACCGGGTCTGCACCACGCTGCGGCCCCACTACATCGGCGACCACGACGAGCTGGTTGGCCGGGTGGCAATGGCGCTACGGCCGAACGTGGCGGCGAACGCGCGTCGGCTGAGCGAGGTGCTCCATCTCAACACCGTGATCTCCGCGCCGCTGGCTGCCGCCGGCCGGGCGATCGGCGCCATCACCGTCCTGGGTGCGGGGCTGCGGGAGGCTGATCTGCCCGCCGTGATGGCGTTTGCGAACCAGACCGCCGCGGCCCTGGAAACCGCCCGCCTGCTCGAGGAGTCCCGGCGGATGGAGGAGGCGACGGTGTTGACGCTGGCGGGCGCAATCGAGCTCCGGGAAGCCTTGCACAGCCGGGCCCGCGAACACGCGGCGCTCGCCGAACAGTTTGCCGGGCATCTCGGGTTCGAACCGGCGCGGCGCCGGCGGGTGCGTTATGCCGCCCTTCTCCAGGACCTGGGGAAGCTCAGCCTGCCGGACAGCCTCCTCAGCAAGCGGGGCCGGCTCGACGCCGAGGAGCGGGCGTTGATGATGACCCACCCGGTCGTCGCCGCTGACCTGGTGGGCCGATTCACCCCGCTCGCCGACCTGGCGCCACTGGTGCGATCGCACCATGAGTGGTTCAACGGCGAAGGCTATCCCAATGGGCTAAAAGGCGAGGCGATCCCCCTCGAAACCCGGATCATCTCTATCGTCAACGCCTTCTTCACCGTCACGTTCGACCTCCCATTCAAGACCCAGGCCACGGTGCCGGAAGGGCTGGCGGAGCTCACCAACTTTTCGGGCATCAACCTCGACCCGGCGCTCACCGACGCCTTCGTGGTCATGTGCCGCGAGGGGGCCTTGGCTCAGGCGCCCTGGTACGTGGAGATGCTCGAGGCGATGATGGCATCGACCGCGGCCACCCCGGCCGCCGGCCCCAAGGACATCCTGGGGGTGGCCGACTCGCGCGAGCTGCGCATCATCTACCGGATCGCGCAGGAGACAACCGCGGTCCTCGACCTCGGCACCCTACTCAAGCGGATCGTCACCATCATCCGCGATGTGATGGGCTACTACATGGTGTCGATCCTGTTGCCGGCAGAGAAATCGAGCGAGCTGCGGGTGGGCGCCCACAGCGGTTATGCCGTCGACATCACCGGAATGACGATCCCGATCGGTCGCGGGATCACCGGCTGGGTCTTCACCCATGGAGTCCCGCAGATCATCCCCGATGTCAAGGCCGACCAGCGCTACATTGGGCTGGACGATCAGGTCCGCTCCGAACTGGCATTCCCGCTCATCAGTCGAGGCCGGGTGGTGGGCGTGCTAAACGCCGAAAGCCAGCAGGCAGACGCGTTCTCCGAGGCGGATGTCGCACTGATGTCGGCGGTGGGCTCGCAACTCGCCTCCTGCCTCGAGGTGGCGCAGCTCCATGACAATCTCAAGCGCGAGGCGAGTCACGACCCGCTCACCCGGCTCAACAATCGGCGCTTGTTCCTCGAGCGGCTCGATCAGGAGGTCGCGCGCGCGACCGCAGGTGGCGAGAGCTTCTCCATCGTCTTTCTCGACGTCGATGAGCTCAAGCGGATCAACGACACCTACGGTCACCTTGCCGGCGATGCGTTGCTCCGCGAGGTCTCGAACGCGCTGATGGACGCAGTCCGCGGCGAGGACGTGGTCGCGCGCTACGGAGGTGACGAGTTCGTCGTGCTCCTGCCGTCCACGTCCGCGCCGGCCGCGACGAGCGTGGCGCAACGAATCTCCGAAGGCATCGCGCGGCACCGCTTCATGGCGGGGCGCGAACTGCTACAGATTCCGGGCGTAAGCCTGGGCGTCGCGACCTTCCCCCGCGATGGCCGCACCGCCGAGGAAATCCTGGCGGCGGCCGACGCCACCCTCTACCAGGAGAAGCGGAAAGCGAGTTAACTCAACGGCGCCGGTGCGCCGTCCAGCCGGCCCATCGCGCACTTGGCCGAAATCACGACGGCCTCGTGGGCGCGTACAGGACGGCATGCGGCGCCGGCGCTGTTACGCGCGAAAGCGCGGCTCGGCCTGCGGCCTCGCTTAGCCGAAGACCTGCTGCAGGTCGTAGAGCTCGCGCGGCACGCGCCGGGTTTCGCCGATGACGTCCCGCAGCGGGACCACGGCGATCTGCCCATCGCGGCGAATGGGAATGACGCCCGCCTTGTGGTCCGCCAGCAGATCGGTGGCCGCGACGCCCAGCCGGGTGGCCCAGATCCGATCAACCGGCGAGGGCGAGCCACCCCGCTGAACGTGGCCTAGCACGGTCACCCGCGTCTCGAAACCAGTCGCCTGCTCGATATAGGTGCTGAGCGCGTCGCCCACCCCCTGCTTGGCCAGCTGCACGTGCCCGAAGGCATCGCGCTTCTCGGCGGCCGCAGACATTGCCATCGCCGGCTCGAGCGCGCGCAGCTTCACGCCCTCGGCCACCACGATGATGCTGAAGTCTTTGCCTTCGGCGCGTCGCCGGTGCAAGTGCTCGACCACCGCGTCGAGGTCGACCGGGAATTCGGGGATGATGATCATGTCGGCACCGCCGGCCAGGCCACCCACCATCCCGACCCAACCGGTATCGCGCCCCATCACCTCCACCACCATGACCCGGTGGTGGGCGGACGCGGTCGTGTGCAGCCGGTCGAGCGCTTCGACGACGATGCCCACCGCGGTGTCGAAACCGATGCAGAACTCGGTGACGGACAGGTCGTTGTCGATCGTCTTCGGAACCCCCACCACCGGAAACCCCGCGTCACTCATCGCCGCCGCCACCGACAGGGTATCGTCGCCACCGATCGCCACCAGGCCATCGACGCCGCGGCTGCGCAGCAGCTTGATGACTTCGGCGACGCCGCCCTTTTCCTTGAGGGGATTGGTCCGAGAGGTGCCCAGGATGGTGCCGCCGACTGGCAGGATGCCGCGCACCGATCCGACCGTCAGTTCCTCCAGGTCACCGGCGCCGAGCACGCCCGCCCAGCCATTCTTGATCCCGGTCACCTGGAAGCCGCGCTGAAAGGCACGGCGGGCCACGCCCCGAATGGCGGCATTGAGACCCGGCGCGTCGCCGCCGCCGGTGAGAACACCGATGCGCACGACGCCTAGTTTACGGGGCGTCTAGTCCGGATTCCGCCGGCCCGATCTCAGGTTCGCGATCAGCAGCAGGGCTCCGAGCAGGATGATCACCGCCCCGACGACAGCGCCGGTCGAATGCCCGAACTCGTAGCCACCGATCCCGATCACGCCTTCGAAGAACGCCGCGCCCAGCAGGAAGAGGACGACGCCGATTCCGACCAGCCGGCTGCCGGCCCGCACGTTCCCCGGCCGGTTGGCCGTAAGCCCGTACAGAATCATGCCGCTGCCGACGGCGCCCGGAACGATCAGCGCCCAGGCGTAGGCCCAGCTCTCGAAATGGTCGGTGGTGTTCTGGTACAGCAGGATCAGGCCGGTCACGGTGAGGATGCTGCCGGCAATCGCGAGCCCCTCGCCAATCACGCCGCGTCCCGCCAGCGCCACAACCAGCAGTGCGACTCCAGGCACGATGATGAAGAACGGCCAGCCGTATCGCCCCAGGTCGAGGTGAACGAACTGTCCGACCAGCAGGATGACGCCAATCAGCACCAGCAGGCCACCGAGCATGGTCGACTGGCGGACTCCGGACCTCAGGCTGGACGTCAACGGACCGGGAGCCTGGCTAACGGCGGGCCCGGATACGACCGGAGCGCTTGGCGGCGCGCCCTCTGGCATGCGTCAACCTTACCCGGGTGCCGGTCGGTGTCAAGGGCCCTCGGCGCCGGCCCGGCCGGACCGTGGACGAGGGACAGAAGTCGTTCAGCACGCATTCGGGGCACCTCGGCGCCCGTGCCACGCAGACCCGGCGGCCGTGCAGGATCAAGCGCAAGCTGAAGCCGGTCCACTCAGGAGGCGGGATCAGTTTCGTGACCTCGGCTTCGATCTTGACCGGGTCGGTGCTCCTGGTCAGGCCCAGCCGGCGGGTCAGCCGGGTGACGTGGGTGTCGACCGCGAACCCGGGAATGCCGAAGGCGACGCCCAGCACGACGTTGGCGGTCTTCCGCCCCACCCCCGGCAGGGTGACGAGGTCCTCCATCCTGGGCGGTACCTCGCCGTGGAACCGCTCGACCAGGGCGGCGCTGGCGGCAATGATGGTTTTCGCCTTGGTGCGGAAGAAGCCGGTGGGCTTGATCAGGGCTTCGACCGCCCGCGGATCGGCGTGGGCCAGCGCCGCGGCGTCCGGATACCTGGCGAACAGGACCGGCGTGACGGCATTCACCGACCGGTCGGTGGTCTGCGCCGAGAGGATGGTCGCCACCAGCATCTGGAACGGGGTTTTGTGGTCGAGCTCCGAGATTGCCGGATAGACGGCCTTGAGCCGTTCGACCGCGAGCAGGGCGCGTTCTTTGGCCCGCACAGCGACAAGCCTAACGCCGTGACGGTCCGGTAACGGCGCGCACGTCAGGGCGGCGCAAAGTTGGGCAGATCGAGCCGTTACTGCGGTGTGGGCTCCGCTCCGAGCAATGGTGGCCACGCGTCTATCCATAGCCTGCGCTGGTACATCAGCGTCGGCCTGCTGCTGGTCGGCGTCGTCCCGCTGATCTTCTTTGGCGCCCAGCGCATTTCATCGCTGTTTGCCACCCAGAACGCCAGCATCCAGCAAAAACACGAGCCGATGGCGGAAAGCCTGGCGCAGGCGATCTACGGCTACCTGCTCGACCAGACGTCGGCACTGCAGAGCACGGCATCGCAGCTCGAATCCGACAACGCCAGCCTGGCGCGCTTGAACGAACCGGGCTTCGATCCCACCCACCTCAACCAGGAGCTGGCGGCCGCCCACTCGGCGCAGCCGGCCTTGCTCCAGCTCTATGTCGGCAGCCTGAACGGCCGGGCGGTGGCGGCGGCGCCAACCGCCGCGGCCGGCGCGGACTACAGCGTCTGGAACTACGTCAAGGAGGTGCTCAACCCGCGTCGCATTGGCCCCACGTACTCCGACGTGGTCCGGTCCCAGGGGGACACGAGCGTGTCCGCCGTCATCATCGCCGTCCCGATCCTCGACCCCCAGCGCCACCTGATCGGGTTTCTCGCCGGGACCGTCAACCTGTCGGAAGTCCAGCGCCTCTCCAACTACAGCCGTATCGGGGTCAACGGCCAGGCCGTGGTCGTCGACCGGCGCGGTCGCGTGATTGCCCATCCTCGTAACGATTGGCGCATCGAGGCAAAGGACCTGTCGTCGCAGGCCATCTTCCAGCAGTCCCTCGGCCAGGAGAACGGGGTCAGCTGGTACACCGACCTGGACGGCAACGAACCGCGGGCCGCGGGGTTCGCGACGGTGCCGGTGGTGGGTTGGAAGGTGTGGATCTCGCAGCCGGTCGCCGACCTCCGCACCGAGCTGACGCCGTTGATCCTGAGCACCCTCGAATGGCTGTTGGTCGCGATCGTGCTGGCCCTGGTGCTCGGCTTCATCGCGGCGGCCTGGATCACGCGGCCGGTGGTCGAGCTGACCCGAGCCGCCGGGCGGATCGCCCAGGGCGACTTCGTGACGCCGGTGGTGGTGCGGGAACGCTTCGCCGCCAAGGAGATGCGCGAGCTGGCGCACACCTTCAACCAGATGGCACGGCAGCTGAGCGGCGCCTACCTGACCCTGGAGGACAAGGTCTCCCAGCGGACATCGGAGCTGCAGTCGGCCAACCAGGAGCTCGCCCGCGCCAACAAGCTGAAGTCGGAGTTCCTGGCCAACGTGTCGCACGAGCTTCGTACGCCGCTGTCCGCCATCATCGGCTTTTCCCAGATCCTGCTGGACGGCATCGATGGACCCGTCAACGAAGAGCAGTTGCAGGACATCACGCAGGTGAACAAGAGCGGTCAATCGCTGCTGTCGCTGATCAACCAGATTCTCGATTTGAGCAAGATCGAGGCCGGAAAGATGGAGCTCTCGCTCGAGCGCGTCGAGTTGCCGATGCTGATCAGCGCGGTCCTCGACAGCATCAGCCCGCTGGCTCAGGAGAAGGGGCTTCGGATCGACACCCGTTTTCCCCCTGGGCTGCCAGCCGTCGAGGGCGACGCCGCGCGCCTCAAGCAGATCCTGATCAACCTGCTGTCAAATGCGGTGAAGTTCACCGACCGGGGGCGCATCGAGGTCATCGCGCAACCGTCCGGGCGCATGGTTCGGATCGCGGTCAAAGATACGGGCATCGGGATTTCGAGGGAGGCCCAGAAACTGATCTTCGACGAGTTCGTCCAGGGGGACGGCAGCAGCACTCGCCGGCATGGAGGCACCGGCCTCGGGCTGAGCATCGTACGAAAGCTGGTCGAGATGCACGGCGGTGCCATTACGGTGATCAGCGAGCCCGGCATGGGCAGCACCTTTACCTTCACCGTTCCGGCCTGGGCCACCGGCCAGGGAACCGCCACTCCGCTCCAGCCGAGGCCCTTGCGCCGACCCAACCAGGGGCTGCCGGGCACCGCGATCCTGGTGGTCGATGATGACCCGAGCGTGCGGCAGTTGATCTCGCGGCACCTCGAGCAGGAGGGCTGGAAAACGGTCCAGGCGTCGAACGCGACCGACGCCCTGCAGCTGGCGCGCGAGAGCCGGCCGATGCTGATCACGCTCGACATCATGATGCCCGACGCCTCCGGCTGGTGGGTGCTCGAGAAGTTGAAGGAAGACCCGCAGACGGCCGGCATCCCGGTGCTGGTGGTGACGATCGTCGAGGATCAACGCTTGGTTTTCGCCCTGGGCGCATCGGATTACCTGGGGAAGCCCTACGATCGCGGGGCCCTGATCGCGAAGATCCATCGATTGCTGCCGCGGCTCGAGGGCAAGCGGGTGCTGGTCGTCGACGACGACGCGGAGGCGCGCACCATGCTGGCCAAGATCCTGAACGAGGAGCGGGCCGATGTGGTGCTGGCGACCGGCGGCGATGAGGCGATGAGCCTGATCGCGCAGGCACCGCCCGACCTGGTGCTGCTCGACCTGATGATGCCGGGGATGAGTGGCTTCGAGATGGTGGCACGTTTGCGAGCGCAGCCGGCGGGGGCCAGCATCCCCGTCATGATCGTCAGCGCCAAGGAGCTGACGGCCGAAGACGTGCTGACGTTGAACGGACATGTCCAGCGATTCGTGGCGAAAGGATCGATCGAACCGGAGGGCCTGACCAACGCGGTACGCCAGCTGCTGGGTCAGAGTAAATCGCAAGGAGCCGCCGCATGAGTCAACTGATCCTCGTGGTCGAAGACGACGCAACGATGCAAAAGATGGCGCTCAAAATCCTGCGCTCACGCGGCTTCAACAGCGAGCTCGCGCGCAACGGCCGCGAGGCCGTGGCGATGGCGGCCGCGCTCAAGCCGGGGCTGATCCTGATGGATCTCTCGCTGCCGGAGATGAATGGCTGGGAAGCCACCCGCGCGCTCAAGGCGGATCCGGCCCTGGCGCCGATTCCGGTGGTGGCGATCACCGCCCACGCCATGGTCGGTGACCGGGAGACCGCCATCGCGGCCGGCTGCGCCGAATGCCTGACCAAACCCTACGAGCTCGAGGAATTGATCGCGCTCGTGGAGCGCTACGTCGGGCCAGCCCAGCCGCAGACGAAGGTCGCTTAGACAGACGTAACGGCCGGGCGCCGGCCCGGCCGTTCTACCGAGAGATCTATTGGGCGGCGACGCTAGTGGTGGGTCACCGCGCTGAGCGCATTCACCTGTCCGTCGCCATACCAGGAGTTGTGGCCGGTGCCACCCTGACAGACTTGCGGCCCACCCGTGTCCAGCGAGGGGAACGATGCGCTGAGGGCCGCCTGCTCGGCCGCTGACGGACACGGCTGCGGATCCGCGGTCTGCTTGATGTAGGCCGCTACCGTACCGGGTGAGAGGGGACCGAACTGGCTGATGATTAGGGCCGCCACGCCGGTCACGTGAGGAGAAGCCATCGACGTGCCTTGCTGGTAGCACCACATGACACCGGGGTGGCCGGGATCAAAGACCCTTCGGCTTTCTAAGCAGTTTTCAATCGCGGCAATCGGCCAGGTCGAAAGCACCCGACCGTTCAAAGCTTGCGGCGTTATGCCAAAGCGGCTATCTCCGCCTGGTGCCACGACATCCGTCGTCGAGACACCGAAGCTGGAGTAGAACGACTTCAGGTAGCCGCCGGTGGTCTGAGGATCGTTGCCATCGGCGGTGACGCCTATCACGCCCGAAATCTCCACCGGAATCACGACGCAGTCGTTGTGTATGGTTCGAAGCTGCGCCGTGCCGGGCGGAAAATCTGGGCTGGTTGCATCCAGCATTGGATGCGAAAGGTCGTCGGCCTGGTTGCCCTCAGCCGCTACGACAACGGTGCCCTGCTGCATCGCAAACCGGATCGCCCGCTGCTCCGCCTTCCAGATTGCACGCTGGATGGGATCATTCTTGCAGTTGAAAAGGAAGGGGTCGGCGAAATAACTGTTGTTGGTCACATTCATGTGGTGCGTACCCGCCCACATGAATGCACATATCACCGCCTCCGGAAAGAAGAACCCGCCCACATCCGTTCCCGCTTTGATGCCCGCGATCCGTACGTTTGGCGCAACGCCCACGATCCCGAGACCGTTAGCGGCAGCAGCAATGGTTCCAGCCGTATGCGTGCCGTGGCCGTTCCCATCTTGCGCGGCGAGGCCGGGAACTGGTGCCCCTGAGAGGCAGTTGGCGCTGTCCGCAATATCGATGTTCGGCTGCAAGTCAGGGTGTGTGAAATCAATGCCGGTGTCGATATCGCCTACAAGTACGCTTGGGCTGCCGCCGGTGATCGCATGCGCCTCCGGCGTATGGATCTGCCGCATATCCCACTGGAGCGCGGAGAAGGTATCCGCGTCCGTTGCCGGGGCGTTGCGCACTGGACCTGCTGCTGGAGCACTGGCATCGCTGGCGGAACCTATGTCATTTTGAATCCTGGTCGCGAACGCGGCGGTCGCGGACGCTCCGTCGACCCGAGTGTCTTTGAGCAGATTCGCGCGAAAGGCCGTGCTGTCGGATCGCACGATGGCGACGCCAATTTGCGGGTACTTGTAGACAAGCGTTCCGCCCGCCTTCGCCAGGCTGGCCGCTGCATCTGCGGGAACCGCCGAAGCGCTGTACAGCACGATGTAGTTCTGCATCGTGCCGGCACGGGCCGCTACGGTCGCGGTTAATGGCGAAAACCCCGTGACTAAAGCAACGAGCGCCAACGGCACCCCGAGCCGGCTGGCGATGCGAGTGCGCCACGATCCGATGGATTTCCCGAGCATCCTTCCCTCCCTGTCGATGAGCCCGACCTCTTACCTGCTCTCACGCTAGACAAATGAGCCCGACACTGTCAAGGATCGGTAAAGGCGGGGCAAGGGCTATGCCGCTGTTTGTCGCGGCACTGGCCGCCGAAGTAGCGCCTCGACGTTCAGGAAAAGGGCCGCCGTGGGCCGGGTCCTTTTCGTTAGTGGCCATTCCGCCTGAAGCCGGCTTCTCTCGTTCGAGGTGAACTCGCCGAGCCGTTTCACCATGCCGTGACGATCGTGTAAACCGCGCAAACCTTGCCGCCGCGGCCGCGTTGCGCGACCCATGGCAGGACTCATGCGCCGCTGGCGCGCGCCACTTCTCGGCGGCATCGCCATCTGGTTGCTGAGCTTCCCGCTGCTGACGGCGCATCGGGCGCCGGTGCTGGCGGCCGCCGCGCACGTCAGCCGGCCGGCGGACCCCGCCGCCCTGGACCGTCGCCTTCACCGGTTGGTAGCTCGTGAACAGCACTTTGCGGTCGAGGTTACTGACCCACCGGTGTTTGCGGCTCCGCCTGCCGCTCCAGCGCCCGCCCCGGCTCCCCTCGCGAACGCAGCCCCACGGGTCGCAGCCGCACCAGCGCCGGCTCCGGCGCCCGCGGTCGTCCGGGCGAACACGATCGTCATCGCCCGGCTCGGACTCAGCCTCTCCGTCGGCTGGTACAGCGACTGTTCAGGGCGCGCGACTGTGCCGCACTGGGGCGCCTGGCGCTGGAGCTGCTCCGGCGCGAACAACACCTACATCATGGCCCACAACCCGGGGACCTTTACCCCGATCCTACGGCTGCATGCGGGCGACATCATCCAGTACGGCGATCCATCAGGCCGGGTGCACACCTACCGGGTCAGCTACACCACGATCGTCAGCAATACGCAGCTCTGGCCGCTGGGCGCCACCTCCTCGTCCGCGCTCACGTTGCAAACGTGCTGGACCTGGGACGGAAGCCGCGACTTCATCGTGCGCGCGCTCGAGATCTAGTCCTTAGACCGGCGACCGCTCCTCGACCAGGCCGCGATCCGGGTCGAAGTACAGGCGGGGCGCGCGGGTTGGGTCCCGTCCGAAGTAGACCAGCTCCCACGCCGGCTGGCCGATACCTTGCTGACTGTGAATATCGCCCGGCGGTGGAGGCAGCCACGCAATGTCGCCCGGACCCAGCTCGCGGCTATCGATGGCGCGGATTCGGGCCCGTCCCGGAACCGAGCCGCCATCTTCTCGCGCCCACTTGATGTGACGGTCGCGCCCCTGCATCACACAGATCACGGCCCAAGAATTGTGGTTATGGACCGGGGTGGGCGTGTCCGGAGG
>VBDZ01000229.1 GCA_005881215.1 Chloroflexota bacterium
CGCCGGGGTGTTGACCCTCCGGCCGATGTGGAACATCTCGTTGATCACGTACAGGAGGGCGCCGGCCGCGAGCGCCAGAAACAGCACATAGATATAGATCGAGGTGAACGCGTAACCCACCACGGTGCCGACGAACGTCGGCCCGCCGCCGATCAGGCCGGCGGTGAGGAGAAAGCCCCAGGAGGGCATCGTGGTATCGAG
Organism: Chloroflexota bacterium; assembly: GCA_005881215.1. Classification (GTDB taxonomy): domain Bacteria; phylum Chloroflexota; class Dormibacteria; order CF-121; family CF-121; genus CF-13. The sequence goes on from VBDZ01000229.1 coordinate 202, forward strand.
TGCCAGCGGGGCGGCGATCCCAAATCCCTCGGTGATGTTGTGCAGCGCGAAGCCGATAACCAGGATCACGGCGAAGGCGACCGCGCCGGTCGCCGCCGACTGCCCGATGGCGAGGCCCTCGGAGAGATTGTGCAGGCCGAGGCCGGTGGCGATCATCATCGCCAGGGTTTTCGGCGGTGCCGGCGGTGCCTGCTTGGTCCGGCCGAAGAGGCGGCCGTTGAAGTAGACGAGTAGCAGCAGCCCGATCCCGAGGCCGACCCCGAAGATCACCACCAGCCCGACGAACGACCGATCACCACGTCGCAGGGCAGCCAGTCCAGTCTCAACCGGCGCCGACGCGTGGCTCAGGATGTCCCAGAGCAGGAACACCAGGACGCCGGTGGCAATCGCATTGAGCGAGCCCTGGACCGCCCGGGAGAGGCCCCGAATGCGTCCCACCGGAAGGCCGACGAAGATGGTGGCACCGGCGATGGCGCCCAGCGCGGCGGCGGCGGCGTGACTCATCTTGCTGTAGTGTTAGTCGATGCGAACCCCACGATTAGCTCAGGCTAACACAGCACTCGGAGCTCCTTCGGACGTGATCGCCCATTATCTCGAGGCGATTTACTACATCCGGGCCGAGGGCGAAGTGGTCCGCAGCGCGCGCCTGGCCGACTGGTTGAGCGTCAGCCGCCCCACGGTCACCGCCGCCCTACGGCGTATGACCCGCGACGGCATGGTTCGGCTGAACCGCCGGAAAGAAATCGAGCTGACGTCGCGCGGCGACGCTGCCGCCGCAGCCATCGTCCGCCGGCATCGCATCGTCGAGCGCTGGCTGACGGACGCGCTTGGTCTCGACTGGGTCAGTGCCGACACGGAGGCTGAGCGATTGGAGACGGCGCTGTCAGACGTGGTTGCCGAGAAGCTTCATCGGGCGCTGGGTCGGCCACAAACCTGTCCGCATGGCAATCCCATTCCCGGTTACTCCACGATGCGGGCCAACGAGTTGCGGCTCTCGGCGCTACCGGCTGGGGAAACCGGAACGATTACGAGGATCTCTGAGGTGGCTCAGCGCGAGGCGCCCCCGCTCCTGCAATATCTCCACGACCGCGGGCTCAAGCCAGGGACCCAGGTGACGGTTCAGGAAGTCGACGAGATCGGCCGGACGATGCGGCTTCGGGCGGCCCGCCTGCTGACGCTGAGCAGCGAAACCGCCTCGAAGCTGTCAGTCGTGCGGGCGCCTAGGCCGAAACCCGGACGGGCTCGCGCTCCTCGATGACCACCGGCTTGACGGTCGTTGCCGAGTGGGGCAGGACGAGCCAGCCCGCGAAGACGACGACGCTGCAGATTACGGCGATGACCGTGGTCGCATCCATGAGTTGTTCCTCCTTCTAATTCGCGTTGATGGTGGCGTAGGCGGGTTCACCGTGTTGCGAGAGGTCGAGGCCGATGACTTCTTCGTCTTCGTGCACGCGTAGCGGGACGATCAGGTTGACGAACTTGAGAATGGCGAAGGTCCCGACGATCGACCAGCCCCATGAAGCGCCGATCGCTACCAGCTGAACCAGGGCCTGCCGCGGGTTGCCGTAGAAGAGGCCGTTGGCGGCGGCCGAGTTGATCGCGACGGTGGCGAAGAGCCCCGTGGCCAGCGCCCCCCAGGTCCCGCCGATGCCGTGCACCGCCCAGACGTCGAGCGCGTCGTCCACCTTGATCCGCTCGCGCAGCTGGATCGCCAGGTAGCAGACCACGCCTGCGCCGAACCCGATCACGATCGCACCCATGACGTTGACGAAGCCGGAGGCCGGGGTGATCGCCACCAGCCCGGCGACGGCACCGGCCGCCGCTCCGATCACGCTCGGCTGCTTCTTGTGCCACCAGCTGACGGTCATCCAGGTGAGGGCGGCCATGGCGGCCGCCGTATTCGTCACGACGAAGGCGCTGGTGGCCAGCGCGCCGGCGCCCAGCGCGCTGCCCGCATTGAAGCCGAACCATCCGAACCAGAGCAGCGCGGCGCCCAGCACGACCATGGTGGCGTCGTGGGGCTCGACCTTCTGCTTGCCGAACCCGAGCCGCCGGCCCAGCACGAGCGCGGCAACCAGGGCCGAGACGCCGGAGCTGATATGGACGACTGTCCCGCCGGCGAAATCGAGGGCGCCCAGGTTGTGCAGCCAGCCGCCTGCGCCCCAGACCCAGTGGGCGATCGGGTCGTAGACGAAGGTCGCCCACAGCAGGGAGAAGAGCACGAAGGCCTTGAAGCGCTGCCGTTCGGCGAACGCGCCGCTGATCAGGGCCGGCGTGATGACCGCGAACATCATCTGGAAAAGCATGAAGGCCTGGTGGGGGATAGTCGGCGCGTAGTCAGCGTTTGGCGTGAACCCGACGTTGTTCAGGCCGACCCACTCCAACCCGCCGATGATGTGCCCCTTGTCGGGCCCGAACGCGAGGCTGTAGCCCCACAGCACCCACTGGACGCTGATCAGGCAAAGGATGAAAAAACTGTGCATGATCGTCGACAGCACGTTCTTCCGGCGGACTAGCCCGCCGTAGAAGAACCCGAGTGCCGGGGTCATCAGCATGACCAGCGCGGCGGACGCTAAGACCCAGGCGGTGTCGCCACTATCGATTTTCATCTGGCGATTGTCCGATGCGGCAGCTCCTCGATGTAATGGA
>VBDZ01000252.1 GCA_005881215.1 Chloroflexota bacterium
TTATCGCCCCAGTTGATTGTCGCCGCAAAATCAGCCGCCTTCGCCTGCCCGCCGGCAGCGTCCTTGAAGCTGCCAACGACGGCAGTCATCGCCTTGGTGGCGGTAGCCGTCAGGCTCTTGTTTGCGTCCGCGGTCAGGGCGGCATCGGCGATCGCCGGCGTGTCGGCCGCCCCGCTGCTGGCGCTTTTGCCGCCGTCGTCAGTCAGCGTGATGGTCACCGAGTACGGTTTCGTGGCTGGGATGTTCGCGTCGTAGATGTGTGAACCGCTGACCGAGACGTTCCCACATTCACCGCAGTCGGGCCACGAGATATCGGTTGCCGCCGATGTCGAGCCGTCACCCCAGTTGATGGTTGCCGTCAGACCGGGGTCGACTGTACCGGCGTCGGCAAACGCTGTGTTCTGGTCGACGAAGAACGCGCTCGCCGCGACCCTGGCACCTTCGGTTGTGCCGCCTTCGCCGCCGCCCCCGAGACTGGTGGTGCTGGTCGACGAAATGGTCGCGTCGCTGATTGTCGCCGTGTCGGGATCAGCGCTATTCGACGTCTGGGTCGTATCGGGCTCGGTCACGGTCACCGTAATTGAAAAGTCGCCGGAATCTTTGTAGGTATGAGATCCGGTTACCGTGTAGACGGCGATGGAGCCCAGGTCGGGATCCGTCTGCAGCGCGCAGGTTATCGTCCCGGCGCTGTGCTCCGTCGTGTCACCCCAGTTGATATCCGCGGAATAGTCCGCGGGGGTACAGGTTGCTAGCGCTCCGGTGTCCACGAACTCGGCGACCTGCCAGCTATCGACATTGTTAGGGCCTTCGACAGCGGTGTGTGGCGTCCCAGGGGCAAAGAACACCGTGTCTGGTGGCGGCGTCTGGGCGAAGGCGGTCGTACTCCCAAGTACTGCCAGACCCGACGCGGCAGCCGCTGAGGTCGCGGTGAGTGCCAGCCAGGTGCGAATCGACCGATGATGTCCAAGAGTCCGCATTCGTTCCCTCCTCCCAAGCATGAGCCGTGCCAACCGTGGAATTCCCCTGGTCCGCCCCTGTCGTCGCCGCGACTGTCAGTTACTTTCCCGTGGGCCGAGTGTATTCCGATCACTTCGAATGTCAAGGATTTGGTAAGCACCGGGGTTCATGCCACTAGGAGTGGCAAAAACGTGCGCTATCGGTGGCGAGCGGCTAGATCTTGATGGCCGTAACGATCCACCGCTTGGTGTCGACGTTGAAAGGCCAGCAGGTGATGACCGTCAGCCGCGCGTCGCCCGTCGGATTGAGAACGGCCAGGTCGGTCGGCAGCACGATCTGGTGACCGGTAACCCGGTAGGTCTGCATTTGGCCCCCGATACTCACCTGGATCGTGTCGCCCGGGGCCAGGTCATACAGGCGGCCGAAGATGTTCCCCTGGATGTCGTCGTGTCCGTAGATGACGGCATTGCCGTCCCCAAACGGGGCTGAGAGGGCGAAGTGCGTCACGGCGAATCCGGGGGCGATCTGCATGATGCCCTTGCTATCCGTGCTGCGGTCATAGACGGGCGCGTTATGGATGCCGATGCTCGGGATCGAGATCACGGCGACGGCCCCGGGACGGCCGGCGCTTGCCGCGCCTGCTGCCGTCGATGCTTGAGCGGCGCGAGAACCGAGGGTTGTTTCAACCGACGGCGAAGCCACCGCGATTGAATGCCGATCCGGCGTGACTGAAGAGGTAGCCGATGAAAGATGTATCGAGGGACGGACGATCGACGCCAGGCTCAGGATGCCCAGAACCACGGCCAGGGCACCGAGCCCTATAAGAAGGATTGGACCCCGCCTCACCGGATGATCTTCCCCGGCCCTGACGGGGTTGTCAATGACACGCCCCCGGCCCGGTGCGGTTAACCCTTAGCTTTTGCGGTTTTCGACCGTGTCGACGGTGCCTTCGCCGGGGAGGTGGCCCGAGCTGCAGGCTTCTCGCTCGCCGGCGCGAGCTTGGCCAGCGCACTCATCAGCCTGGCCTTCCGCCGGGAGGCATTGTTGGCGTGCAGCACGCCCTTCTCGGCGGCCTTGTCGAGAGCGCTGATGGCGCGCCGCACCTCCTCGCTCGTCAGGCTGCCGGCGCCGGGTACCGCCGGCCGCCGCGCCCGCGAGACCAGCGTTTTGACGGCGGAGCGGGTGGAGCGATTCCGATCGCGCTTCCGCAAAGACGCGCGGACGCGCTTCTTCGCCGATTGGGTATTCGCCATGCGAGCGGTGATTATAGCGGCATAATGGCTCCCGATGTCTAGCGAGCGGCGGCGCATCGCGTCGGCCGCCACGCTCATCCTGTTCGCCTACGGACTGAGTCGCGTGCTCGGCGCCGTGCGCGAGCTGGTCATTGCCAACACCTTCGGCACCAATCACAACCTGGATGACTACCGGGTGGCGTTCGCCGTCCCCGATCTGCTCTTCAATCTGCTGCTGGCGGGTGCGATCAGCTCCGCGTTCATCCCGGTACTGTCCGAGCACCTGGCGAAGGGCGAACCGCAGCGAGCCC
>VBDZ01000194.1 GCA_005881215.1 Chloroflexota bacterium
GCTCGCTCTGTCGGCCGACCTGATCCTCGCGGCCGACCACGCCCGCTTCGCGCTGCCGGAGATCCGTGCGGGTACCCTGGCCGACGCCGCCACCATCAAGCTCCCGCGCCGCATTCCGTACCACGTCGCCATGGACCTGCTGCTCACCGGCCGCTGGATGGAGGTGGAGGAAGCCCAGCGGTGGGGGCTGCTGAAAGAGGTCGTCCCGGCTTCGGCGCTTATGCCACGCGCGCGCGAGCTCGCCAGCATGCTAGCGCAGGGGCCGCCGCTCGTCTTCGCCGCCATCAAAGAGGTCATCCGTGAAACAGAAACCCTGTCAGAGCAGGAAGCCGTGACCCGCGTCGCGACCCGAAAGTTCCCGACCGTCGACCGCCTCTATTCGAGCGAGGATCAACTCGAAGGGGCCCGCGCCTTCGTCGAAAAACGTCACCCCGTGTGGAAAGGCCGCTAGAAGTGCCACCTCCAGACCCGGATCCGCGGCTTCGGTATGGCCTTCTCGACCTTCCTGGGCGACTTCAGCCCGTGAGAAATCTCGTCGAGAAGTTCACGGACTCTCTTCTCGGCATCCTCGTGTGATTCGGCGTCCGGCACATTGCCACTCAGCAGGTACATGTAGTCGTATCGGTTGACAGACGGATCAAGCCGGGTCGCTTTTCCGAACCTCGGCTCCCAGTCCGGCTGTCGCTGGGCGAACTCCTCCCGCAGGTACTCGTCGAGTCCGTCGTAGGCCGGATGGTCTCCCAGGAACTCGGCCGAGAACCCGAACGCCGGCGGATTCGGTACGGCCATCAGACCAGCGTAGAACTCCCTCCCCCTTGTGGGGAGGGTCGGGGAGGGGGTCGCCGGTTCCCGAAGCGCTCCCAGCTGACCACCTCGTCGAGCAGTCGGCGCCCCTTCGGCACGGGCGAGTTCGCCGGCAGCCGCAACGCCTGCGGACCAGCCGGATAGCCAACGGACAGCGCCGTTCGCACGAACAGGTTGGACGGAATCCCCAACAGCTCGCGGGCGCGTTGCTCGGTGTCCCCCGGATAGATTGATCCGATACAGGATCCGACGCCGTGCGCCCAGGCCGCCAGCATCAGGTTCTGCATCAGCCGGCCTTCGTCCATACAAGTCCAGGGATCATCGCCATCCATGACCAGCACGATCGCGAGCGTCGCGCCAGCGAGATGACCGGCGAACTGACCGCACTTCGACAAGGCCACCAGGGTCTCACGGTTCCTCACCACGATCAGGTTCCAGGGCTGGGTGTTCTTGGACGACCCCGTCCACCGACCCGTGTCGAGGATGTCGAGCAGGATGTCGTCCGGGATCTGCCGGTCGGAAAACTGGCGCACGGCCCGCAGCGATCGGATCAGCTCGGTCTCGCGCACCGGCCCAGTCTATCGGTCTGCTTTACTAACGCCGCAAAGGATATGGGCGGCATCGTGACGATCGCGAGTCGATACGGGTTTGCCGAGACGGTCACCCGGCTTCGATCCGAAATCGAGCGGCGCCAGCTCACCCTGTTCATCGCGATCGATCAGCAGCAGGAGGCGGCGCGTGCCGGCCTCAAACTGCGGCCGACCACCCTACTTCTCTTCGGCAACCCGGCTGCCGGCACTCGTGTAATGCAGGCTTCGCCTGAAGCGGCGATCGATCTGCCGCTCAAGATCCTTGTGTGGGAGGACGAAACAAACCGGGTCTGGGTTGCTGTCAACGATGGCGCCTACCTGCAGCGACGCCACACCCTGTCGGACGATATGCGGCCAGTCCTCGCCGCTGCCCAGGCCGTCGTGGAGACTGCCCTTTCCTGAGCGGATCTACCGGCCGTAGGTGACGTTTGCTCGCCCGTCTTGACAGGTGTAGGAGTAGGGGCCACTGAAGAGGCCACCACCGCCACTTCCGGAGACTACCCGCGGGGCGCAACCGATGATCCGCTCGGTGATCGCGAATCCCGCCAGAAGGACCACGATGGCTGCCAATGCGCCGGCGATTGACGCCCCGAATGCGCGGCCGCCGCCGGTTTCGCCGCTGATCGCCCGGACCAGCGCAACGACGGTCAGCAGACCCGCGGCGACCAGGGGAAGACCGATCGAGAAGATCGCGAAGAAGCCGAGCAGGAGGAGGCCGCCGGCAGCGGCTCCAAGGAGCACGACCCGCAACGATCCCGCAGCTACCGTGGCGGACAGCATGGCACAGATGGCCACGGCTGCCAGATATGAGGCCACGAAAGGTACCCGCCAGGGTAGATCGCTGGTCGCGCCCTGAACGAACCCGACGTACCAGACATACATCACGTCCACTGCCACGACGACGATCGCCACGATCAGGCCTAGCCGGTGCATGGCTCCGCCGACAGCGTATCGCGTAACGCGAGCCGTAACGACGTAAACGTTGTACTAGATGATGGTGCTCGCCTGGTGGGAATTCCTCGAGTTGGCAGGCTCTCCCCGAAATCCGTGGGGCGAGTTGCGCATGATTGCGGGTGTCGCACTGCGGAGACCCCTGAGCAATGAGATCGCGGCTGCCAGGATCGCCGAGCGAGTCATGGCCCAGGCCGCCTGAACGCAGGAGCGTTACGCCGTAGCTACGATTCTGCCTTTCCCGCTTGTTGCAAGGTCCCTAGAACGTTGGGCCGGCCATGCTGGCTTCAGGTGCCAGTGCGGTGTTGGAACTCACGTTCATCAAAGCCCGTGCGTTGAGCCGCCATTTCGCCTCCGAGAGAGGTCAGGCGATGGTGGAATACGGTCTCATCATGTGCCTCGTCGTGGTCGTTGTCCTCGTGACCCTGATCGTGCTGGGGAACCAGGTCCGGAACACCTACTGCAATATCCTGGGCCAGGTAGTGGGCACAGGCTCATAAACTTGGCAGGAAGCGGTTATAGGGGTTTCCCCGATTCGACCCGTCTCCGGCTGCTCTACGCTGGCCACAGTTAGATCTAAGGAGGCGCGGTGGCAGCGACCGAAACCGTTGATGTCGTCGTCGTTGGCGCCGGGCAGGCCGGGCTGGCCACCAGCTTCCACCTGACCCAGCAAGGCGTGGACCATGTGGTGCTCGAGCGGGACCGAGCAGCCCATGCCTGGCGCGCCCAGCGGTGGGACTCATTCTGTCTGGTTACCCCGAACTGGACCGTCCAGCTTCCGGGATTTGCCTACGATGGCCCCGACCCGGACGGCTACATGAAGCGAGATGAGCTCGTCGCCTACTTCGAGCGCTACCTGGAATCGTTCAACCCTCCGGTGCGGACCGGCGTGCGCGTTGAGTCGCTGGACGCTGGACCCGACAATGACCGGCTTCGCCTGACTGCGAGCGAAGGAACATTCAGCGCCCGGTCAGTCGTCGTCGCCACCGGATCTTTCCAGCACCCGAAATTACCGGCGGTCGCGCAAAGCCTTGGGGCCGACGTCGCGCAATTGCACTCGATCGCCTACAAAAACCCCGAGCAGCTGCCGGCCGGAGCCGTCCTGGTCGTTGGCACCGGCCAGTCAGGCGCACAGATCGCCGAGGAGTTGCACGAATCCGGGCGAGACGTATTTCTTTCGGTCGGCAGGTGCGGTCGCGTTCCGCGCCGTTATCGCGGGAAGGACACCGTCTGGTGGGGTTTCCAGGGTGGCGCCTTCGACCGCACGGTCGACTCGCTCAAGTCACCCGCGGAGAAATTTGCCTGCCACCCGCATGTGTCCGGGCGAAATGGTGGCCACGACATCAACCTCAGACAGCTCGCCCGAGATGGGGTGCGACTCCTCGGTCGCCTCCAGGGGGCCGAGGCCGGCACGATCAGGCTGGCGCCGGACCTCGAGGAGAACCTCAGGAAAGCCGACGAGTTCGCCGAGAGCATCCTCAAACAGCTCGACGAGGGCGTCGCCAAGCTGGGGCTGCCACTACCCGAGGACATGAACCCGCGCGGCATCGGGGCCGCGGTGCCCAACGAAGCCGATCCGATCCGCGAGCTCAGCCTGCGTGGGGCGGACATCACGACTATCGTCTGGGCGACCGGCTACCAGCTGGATTTCAGCTGGATCCGCCTACCGATCTTCGAGGCGACGGGATATCCGTTGCAGCGTCGCGGGATCAGCTCGCAGCCCGGTGTGTACTTCGTCGGCCTCGAATGGCTGCACAAACCAAAGTCTGGACTGCTGCTTGGCGTCGGCGAAGACGCCGCCTACATCGCGTCCACGATCACGACTCGAGCACACGGTAAACCGATGGAAATGGAGGCCCCAGCATGAACAACAAACCAACCGCCGCCGAGACCAAGCAGAAGCCCTGCGTGTGCAACATCATCACCCGAGCGGGACTCGTCTGGAAAGCGACCGGACAGCAAAATGCGCAGCATCAATCCGAGTATCAGTGCAAGGTCTGCGGCAAGAAGGTCTGGCGGACGGTCTAAGTCGCGACGCCGGCGAGCGCGGGCCGGCCCTCGGTCGCGAAGTGATGGGCCAGCTCGGTTCGCGAGCGTACCCCGAGCTTCCCGTAGACGCGGCTGAGGTGCGCCTCGACGGTCTTCGGACTGAGGAAGAGGGCGGCGGCCACCTCCTTGTTGGTGGCGCCCTCCGCGACCTTGAGCGCCACCTGCAACTCCTGTAGGGTCAGCGCCTCGATCGCCGGTCGCTCGCGCCGTACGGATTCGCCGGTGGCGCGGAGTTCGTTGCGAGCCCGGTTCGCCCAGGACTCGGCGCCGAGCTGCTCGAAGGTATCGAGTGCCGAGTGCAGTTGCCCCCGAGCCTCGCTTCGTCGCTTCGCCCGGCGTAAACGCTCGCCGTAGCAGAGCTGGGTCCGCGCCCGCTCGAAGGGCATGGTCGTTTGCTCGTGCAGCCCGAAGGCCGTGGCAAAGGCCGGCTCGAAGTCATCCTCCAGCAGGCCGCGGCATCGGCCGGCGGCTGCCATGGACCAGGTTCCCGGGGTCCCTTCGACCTGACTCTGAAACGTCGCCAGCGCTCGCTCGGCATCGGTTCGACGTCCCGCGTGGACGTAGGCCTCGATCAGGTCGGGTGCTTCCTGGAACAGGAATGGCACCGACACCCTGGCGCTGCAGAGCAGCTCGAAGAGCGGCTCGAGGTTCTTGATCGCGTCCTCGTTTCGGCCGTGGCCGAGGTCCAGCAGTCCCCGGATGCGCGCGCTGTACCCACCTACGATCGTCCGGGCGTGCTCCGAGACCGAGGTCAACTGGGCGAGATGCGCTCGGCAATCCGCCTCGAGGCCGCGCGCCGCCTCGATCCAGGCGACGCAGGCGAGCGCGTAGATCAGCGAGAAGCGATGATCGAGCTCCGTCGCCAGCGCCACCGCCTCGGACGCCTCCGCCCAGCTCTCGTGCCAGCGTCCGGCCCGAAAATCGAGCTCGGAAAGGTGACCCAGCGCATAGGGCAGCGCGCCCGGCGCGCTCGCCGCCCTGGCGGCGGCGATCAGACGCTCCAGCGGCCCACGCATCCGATCGAACTCTTCGTAATAGAGGAAGCTGGCGGCGGAGTTGATCAACTGGACTGCGAGCTGCAGGGACTCCCGCTCATCGATCGCCTCCAGCGACTGCACCAGCAGCGAATGTGCCTCATCCCGACCCCGACGGAATGCGAGCAACGCCTTCCCGTAGGCGCCCGCGGCGGCCGCCTCGGGCTGGCCGCCGGCTCGCACGCCGACCTGATAGGCACGCTCGGCGACTTCGACGGCGTTCTGAACGGTTTGCTCGAAGCGCGCGCCGGGGTCACCTTCCTGGATCGCCGTGGTGGCCGCATCGACCAGCATGAGCGTAGCGCTGGCGGGATCGCCCGACTCGATCAGGTCGGCGGCCTCGAGAAGGAGGCGGCGGGCGGCCGCGGGCGATCCGGTCCACATCTCCGCCCGGGCGCGGCTATGCATGATGCGGGCGCGTAGGCTCGCGACCTGCGCGTGCGCGAGCGCCTCATCGAGGAGTCGAATCCCCCGTTCTGACTCGCCGCCGATGTAAGCGTCGGCGCCGGCTTCGTGCAGGCGGCGGGCTCGCTCCTCCGGGTCGGGGGTGAGGCGGGCCGCTCGTTCGAACGCTCGAGAGGCCGCCGCCAGACCGCTTCGCCGGCGCGCCTCGATCGCCGCCAGCTCGAGCACTCTCGCGACCTCTTCGTCTTCGCCCTGGACGGCCGCCGCGAGATGCCACGCGCGTGACACGACCGACCCCTGGGCGGTAAGCGCCGCGGCCAGGGCGGCATGCGCCTTGCGACGCTCTGGCGGCGGCGCACCGTAATAGGCCGCGGCACGCATCAGCGGATGTCGAAACTGGATGCGCAGCCCATCGTTATGGATCAGATCGGCAACCTCGGCGGCATCAAGCGCCGAAAACCCCGGTCCAAAGCGCGCGTCGGCTCGGCGTATTTCGTCGATCGACCCTGACTGCGAGGCCGCGACGATCAGTAGTGCACGCTGGGTCTCCTCGGGAAGCCGCGCCATACGCCGTTCGAAGGATCGCTGAATCGCCGGCCCCGTCGGAAGCGGTTCGGCGAGCGGCTCAGTGCCGGCGAGCTGCTCAGTCGTTAACAGGTGCATCGTCTCGAGGATGGCCAGCGGGTTGCCCTGTGCGGCCGATCCGATCGCGTCGGCAACCGCTCCGGAAACTGGTACCGAACTCGATCGCGTGATCAACTCGCGGGAGGCGTCGGCCCCGATGCCGGTAAGGACGAGTTCGGGAACACCCGACGGTTTGAACGTATGCGGCTCACCGTCCCGGACTGCGAACAGGATAACCGCACGGTCGGCATGCAGGCGTCGCACCGCGAACAACATCGCATCGCGGGAGGCGGCATCGAACCATTGGGCGTCATCCACGACCGCGAGCACCGGCTGTTGCTCGGCGGCGGCGGCCAGAAGGCTAAGGGCCGCAGCCGAAACCGCGAACGGGTCGGGCGTCGTCGGCGGACCGAGGGCGAGCGCGGCATTAAGGGCGGCAGCCTGCGGCGGCGGGATCGCGCCCATGAGCTCGAGCACCGGGTGAAGCAACTCCGCCAGGCCGGCGAACGGCAGCTCGGACTCGGATTCGATGCCGGTCGCCGAGAGGACCGTCATGTCCGCGGCCCGACGGACGGCGTAGCTCAGCAGCTCAGTCTTCCCGATTCCAGGGTCACCGCGAAGGATCAGGGACTGGCTGATGCCGTTGCGACCGTGCTCCAAAAGCGCCTCGATGCGCGCCTGCTCATCACCCCTCCCGAGGAGCATGGTCACATCGTATGACACCCCGACATCCGCCGGCCATCCGTAGGGGTTTCCCTGATTCGACTGGGGCCGAGAGCAGGCCAGACTTTGAGCCATCAAACGGAATGGAGGAACGACAAATGGGCACGCTCAAGGAGAAGGTTTACCGGTTGAACGCGGCGGTCAACGATCACGACCTCAACCCGATCGGCGACATGTACGCGGCCGACGCCGAGCTGGTCTGGCCCGGACTGGGACCGACGAAGGGACGCGAAGCCGTCGTCGGCTTTTACGCCACGCTCCTCGGAGCATTTCCCGACGTCCATGTGACGATCAAACGGATCCTCGAGGAGGGCGATGCCGTGGCCATTCAGTACGTTTCCGAAGGGACGCACACCGGTCCTCTGCCGATGCCGACCGGGGAGCTGCCGCCGACCAACAGGCGATTTACGATCGAAGCCAGCAGCTTCGGCTTGGTCGATGCTAACGGCTTGATCAAGACGCAGCGTGAGTACTTCGACCAGGTCGAGATCCTGGCGCAGCTCGGCTCGATGCCGGCTCCCGCCTAGGCCGTTGGGATGGAAAGCAGATAGCTTACCGCTGGCTCAAGAGGAGACGGCTCGCCGGATTGAACGGGTCAAGTTGCAAACCTGCCCGCGCGGCCCAGGCAGCCTCGGCTTGATGGTTGGCAAGCTGATCGATGATGGCCAGCGCACGGTAGGCGGACGAGTCTTCGCTGCACCAATCGTGCCGGCCACGATCAGGACAGGCACAAGGACCAGCGACCGGATGACTTTACTGAACATATGGTTGGTCCTTTCCCGGCTTATCCGGCTGGTAGAGTGGCGCCGACGGCAGGTACGACAGAACAAATCAAAGGCTTCCCTCCTCTCCCGACCGTTACGGGTCTTAGTGGTGGAGGCCGGCTACGACCTCGACCGCCAGAACGCTGAACGCCAGAGGGAGGTAACGCGGGCAAGACCGGCGAGGTTCGCAACGAGCCAGCCCGCGGTCAGGTATGGGATGAGAGCCTGGGCAAGGGTGGCCACGACGGAGCTCCGGTTGGTGCTGACGAGGTCTGACACGATCTCGGCGAGCGCAACCCCAACCACACCGGGCACGATTCCAATCACGAACGGCTGCCCGCGCCGCCGGAAGTACTCGCTCATCGCCGTGATCAGTAGCAGGTCGACAAATCCGATGTTGAAATGTCCCCCTGGAAGCCCGATTCGAAAGTTGACCCAGATGAGGTGCGGATTGAGGCCGCTTGACGGGATCGATGGACCAGGGGCCGGACCAGAGGTGAGTGCAACCTGGACGAAGTCCAGAACACTCAACGCGATCAGGAACAGGAAGAAGGGCCGAAACCGTGGTGGAAGCGCTCGCCCCAGCAGGATCCCACCAGCCAGGGCGAATGCCAGCACGACGACGTCGCTGAGTGGATACAGCGCAACACCCACGATCGCGCCGACAACCATCACCGCCAGGCCAAGGCCGGAGATGGTGCCGAGGGCACGGCGACCGGCTCGCGCCGCGAGCCACGGAATCGTCGCGCAACCAATCGCTACGATCAGTCCGGTTAGGAGGCGCACGACCACCGCCGTATTAGATACCGCATCCGGTTACCATCGTTAGAGAGGATGCCGAGCGGATGAAAACCGTCGAGCTTCGACGTCACACCGCGAGTGATGGTGACCGCCTCACCGACGAGGGCATTCGGGCTGCGGTCGAGATCGGCGGATTGCTGGCGGATGAGTACGACCTCCTGATCTCATCGGGCGCCCAACGGGCGACGCAGACTCTGGCCTGCTTTCTAGCCGGCAGTGGCAAACGGTTTCCCGCCGGAGTCAGGGTCGACCAGGCGTTCCGCTCTTCCATGGAGGACCGCTGGTTCACGGCCGCCCGGGACTCCGGCGGTGGCGGTCTGGAACGCTTCCTCGAGTTTGATCGCGCGCTC
>VBDZ01000195.1 GCA_005881215.1 Chloroflexota bacterium
CACCGCCAGCATCCCGGAAAACGGCAAATATCTGCCGGACCAGACGATCGGCTCGTTCGTCGGCTTCCTCCCCGCCGATCACCCACAGTTCATCATGCTGGTGATCACCCGCAAGCCGCAGGTTCTTTTCGAAGGCGCGTACGTGGCGGCCCCTATCTGGAAAACCGTTGCCAGCGCCCTGATCACCCAGTGGCAGATCGCCCCATGATCGAGTTCAATCTCCCTCACCCTTGTGGGGAGGGTAGGGGAGGGGGTATCCGGTGACGACAATAAGGATGCTGTGGGAATGTCCGTGATGGAGGTCGTCGAGGCGACGCGCGGCCGGCTCCTCCACGGGTCGAAGGACACCGTCTTCAGGCAGATGTTCACCGACTCGAGAGAGGTGACGCCGGGCGGCCTCTTCGTGGCGCTGCGCGGCGGGCAGCATGACGGCCACGCCTTCATCCCGCAGGCGGTAGAGCGCGGCGCGACCGGAGTCCTCTGCGAGCGTCCGCCGCAAGGGGCAGATGACGCCGCTGTGATCCAGGTCGAGGACACCCGGCAGGCGCTGTTCGACATCGCGGCGCAGCGACTGCAGCATCAATCCGTTCCGATCGTGGCCATCACCGGGAGCGCCGGGAAGACCACGACCAAGGACCTGATCGCTCACGTCCTCGGCCGTCGTCTGCGAGTCCACAAGAGCGAGGGGAACCTCAACACCTATACCGGGATCCCCATGACGATCTTCCGGATGGACCCACGTGACCGGGCGCTGGTGGTCGAGTACGCGATGTCGCGGGCCGGCGAGATCCGAGAGTTGACCCGGGTGGCGCCGCCCACCATCGGGGTCGTCCTCAACGTGGGCCTGGCCCACGTCGGCCTGCTCGGCTCGATCGAGGCCGTGGCCGCGGCCAAACGCGAACTGGTGGAAGGGCTGGCGCCCGGCGGGCTCGCCGTCCTCAATGCGGATGACCCTCGGGTCCGGGCGATGGCCGGCGTGGCGCGCCGCTTCACCCTCTATGGCTTTTCCAGTGACGCCGCCGTTCGCGCGGAACGCGTCCGGCTGCACGGGCTCGAAGGGAGCACCTTCACGCTGTTGACGCCGCGCGGCAAGGCGGAGGTCTACCTTCGCCTTCCGGGGCACCACAGTGTGTCGAATGCGCTGGCGGTTGCCGCGGTCGCCCTCGAGTTCGAGTTCGACGCACCGGCCATTGCCTCGGCGCTGCATGGTTTCAGGCCGCCCTCGCGCCGGCTGAATATCGTAAGCGGACGCAACGGATCGACCGTGATCGACGACTCATACAATGCGAGCCCGGGCTCGATGCAGGCAGCGCTCGAGGTGCTGCGGCTGGCACCGCGGGGGGCGCTCAAGATCGCGGTCCTGGGCGACATGCTGGAGCTCGGCGACCATGCCGAGCGCGCTCATGAGGAGATCGGCTCGCTCGCCGGAAAGACCGCAGACATCGTGATTGCGGTCGGCGATTATGCCTCCCGGGTGGTGCAGTCGGCGCGGCGTGCGGGGCTGGCGACCGACCGGGCCTTCGTCGTGGAGGGCGCGGACCAGGCGGTGGCCGCGTTGACGCCGCTGCTGACGGCACAGACCCAGGTGCTGGTGAAAGGCTCTCGCGGGATGCGCCTGGAGCGCGTGGTCGAGCAGATTCGGGAGCCGGCATGACGCCGTTGATCTTCTTTGCGGTGGCCGTGATCATCAGCCTGCTGATCTACCCGGCGGCGATCGGTCAACTCGCCCGTGCCCGCATGGGCCAGGCGATTCGCGAGGAAGGCCCAGCGGCCCACCACGGCAAAGCCGGCACCCCAACCGCGGGTGGCCTGGTCTTCCTGCTCGTGGCGTTGGTGCTCTATCTGATCGCCGACCGGTCGGTGGCGGGCGGCTTCGTCCTGATCGCTCTCTTCCTGGGTGGCGCCCTCGGCTTCGTGGATGACTACTCCGCGATCCGAGGGGGTCGAAATCTCGGACTGCAGGCGCGCTACAAGATCGTGGTGCAGCTGGTGACCGGGGCCGTGCTCGGCTGGCTGGCGTTGCGCTGGGAACTGACCAATCAGCTGGTTCCCTTCGATGGACGCCACCCGATCGGCGGCTGGATCATCTTGATCGTCGCGCTCGCCGTGGCCGCCGGCTCGAACGCCTTCAACCTCACCGACGGCAGCGATGGCCTGGCCGCCGGCACCGGTGCGGTGACCTTCGGCGCGCTCGCGTTGATCGCCGTGCTGCAGCACCAGCCGCGCGTCGGGCTGATGCCGGCGGTGCTCGCCGGCGTGCTGGTCGGCTTTCTCTTCTACAACCTGTTTCCGGCCCGCCTCTTCATGGGCGACACCGGCAGCCTGGCATTAGGGACGGCGATGGTGGCGGCCGCCATCGTGACCGGATTTCTCTGGTACCTGCCGTTGCTGGCGCTGGTGTTCGTGGTGGAAACCGTCTCCGTGATCGCGCAGGTGGCCAGCTTCAAGATGACGGGCAAGCGGATCATCCGGATGTCGCCGCTGCACAACCACTTCATCGTCGGTGGCTGGCGCGAGACCCCGCTGGCCCTGTGGTTCTGGACGGGATCGCTGGTTGCCGCGGTGCTGGCGCTGGCCCTGGCCCGGCCGGGGCCCACCGCATGACGCGGCGAAAAAGCGGTGACCCCGAGATCGGCAGAGGCCGGCACGCGCTGGTGATCGGCTACGGCCGCAGCGGACGGGCCGCCGCATCCTTTATTAAGCAGCGGGGCGGCATCGTGCGAGTGGTGGATCGCGCCGATACGCCGGAGCTGCGCGGCGAGCTGGAGCGAGCCGGCCTCAGCGGCCGCCTGGGTGGATACGGGCCCGAGGATCTCAACGGCACCGACCTGGTGGTGGTCAGTCCCGGCGTGCCGTGGGACGCGCCGCTCGTAGAGACCGCCCGTCAGCGCGGCATCGAGGTGACCAGCGAGATCGACCTCTTTTTCCGCACCTGTCCGGCTCAGATCGCTGGCATCACCGGCACCAACGGCAAGACGACCACCACTGCTCTCAGCGCGGAGGTATTGCGTGCGGGGGGTCTGCAGGTGCTGCGCGGCGGCAACATCGGGGAGCCCGTCCTCGACCGGATCGAGCAGCTGCGGGCGGACGATTGGGTGGTGCTCGAGCTGAGCAGCTTCCAGCTGGAATCGATCGAACGCCCGAGGCTGCAGGTTGGTGTCGTCTTGAACGTGACACCGGACCATCTCGACCGGCACAAAACCTTCGAGCACTACGTCGAGCTCAAGACCCGAGCGGTGGCCTTCATGGAGGCCGACGATCACGCGGTGCTCAACCTCGACGATCCGGCGTGCGCGGCGATGCAGTCGAAGACGCGCGGCCAGGTGATCGGGTTCGGGCTCGATCGACCGGTCGCCAATGGCGTCACGCTGGAGCAGGGCTGGATCGTCATCGCGGGCGCGGGTGCGCATCAGCGGGTCCTGCCGGCGGCCGACGTTCCTCTGCCTGGCGACCACAACCTGAGCAATGTCATGGCGGCCATCGGAGTCGGCTATTCGGTAGGCGTTGAACCCGAGACCATGGGCCAGGCGGTGCGACGGTTCAAGGCCGTCGAGCACCGGCTGGAGCCGATCGGCACCTTCGCCGGCGCGCGCTGGTACAACGATTCGAAAGCGACCAACCCGGATTCGACGTACAAGGCGCTGGCCGCGTTCCGTGATCCGATCGTGCTGATCGCCGGCGGCCGCAACAAGGGGATCGACCTCGAACCCCTGGCCCAGGCGATTGCCGCACGGGCCGTGGCGCTGGTGACGATCGGGGAGACCGGCGAGGAGTTGGCGCAGCGGGTGCGCGCGGCCGGGCTGCACGAGGTGCAACCGGCCAGCGATCTCACCGACGCCGTGCGAAAGGCGGCGGCGTTGGCGAAGCCGGGTACCGTCGTCCTGCTCTCCCCGGCGTTCACCAGCTTCGACATGTTCCGCGACTACGAGGACCGCGGCCGGCGCTTCAAGGCCACCGTGGTGGCGGAGCTTGGCCGGTGAGGGCACGGGCGGCGCTCGAGATGCCGGCGACGTCGCGGAGGCTGACCTCCAGCCTGCTGTGGCGGCGCGGCGACCGGGCGCTGCTGCTGGCGGTCGGAACGCTCGCCGCCTTCGGACTGGTCATGGTGTTTTCCGCGTCCGAGGTGCAGGGGTGGTTGTGGTTTCACAACGCGGCCTACTATTTCGAGCGCCAGCTCATCTGGCTCGCGCTTGGCGTGGCGGCGCTCTGGGCCGGCGCGCACGTCGACTACCACCGCCTGCGGCCGCTGGCCTGGCCCCTCGGCATCATCGCGATGGTTCTGCTGGTGCTGGTGCTGCTGCCGCATTTCGGGGTGGAGGTCAACGGGGCGCGACGCTGGTTGCGGCTCGGCCCGTTGCAGATGCAACCGGCGGAGTTCGCGAAAGTCGCGGCCATCGTCTTCATGGCGCTCTGGCTGGAGCGACACCGCGATCGGATCGGTTCGCTCGAGAACGGCGTGGTGCCGTTTCTGGCGCTGATGGGGTTGGTGACGCTGCTCGTCATCCTGGAACGAGACCTGGGCACCACCCTGATCGTGGCCGGCATCCTGCTCGCCCAGTTCCTGGTCGCGGGTGGCCGCAAGCGCCATGTGCTCTTGCTGGCTCTCATCATCGGGCTCTGCGTCTACATGTTCATTCAGATGGAGCCCTACCGCCTGCACCGCATCCTGGCCTTCTTCGATCCCTGGGCCGATCCCCTCAACACCGGCTTTCAGGCGATCCAATCAGTGGTGGCGCTCGGGTCCGGTGGCATCGCCGGTGTCGGGCTGGGGCAAAGCATCCAGAAGTACCAGTGGCTGCCGTTCGCCCACACCGATTTCATCTTCGCGATCGTCGGTGAGGAGACCGGGCTGATCGGCACCTCGGCAGTGCTGGGGCTCTTTGCCCTCTTCGCGTATCGCGGCTACCGGGTCGCCCTGAAAGCGCCCGACGCGTTCGGCTCATTGCTCGCCTGCGGCGTGACCACCTGGATCGCGTTCCAGGCGCTGATCAACATCGCGGCAGTCACCGTGACCCTGCCGACGACAGGCATTCCGCTCCCCTTCATCAGTTATGGTGGCTCGTCGCTGGCGATTACGCTGCTCGCGGTCGGCATACTGGTGAACGTTTCGACCCAGAGCGAGAAGGTGGGATGGATACGGCATGCGAGTGTTGATCTCGGGCGGCGGCACGGGCGGACACTTGTTCCCGGCGATCGCCGTCGCGCAGGCGCTGTCGCGGAACGCGTCTGACGTCCAGGTCCTCTACGTGGGCCGGCGGGGCGGGATCGAGGAGCAGGTGGTCCCCGATTATGGCCTGCCGATGGAGACGATCGTCGCTGCCAAGCTGGACATGGAACAAGTCTGGCGAAACTGGTCGGTCCCATTTGTGGTGCCGCGTGCCCTGGCCCAGGCGATCAGGATCGTCCGCCGGTTCCTCCCGGACGTGGTGCTCGGCACCGGCGGCTACGTCAGTGCACCGGTCATCCTGGCGGCGGCGATGCGGCGGGTTCCGGTTGTCCTGCAGGAGCAGAACGCGCTGCCCGGTCGGACCACGCGGTGGCTCTCGCGCGTCGCTCAGGTGGTGGCTACGGCCTACCCTGAGACGGGCCGCTATCTGCACAGCAAGTCGGTCGTGACCGGCACCCCGGTGCGCGACGCCTTCTGGAAGCCGCGAACGGATTTTCCGGCGCGGCCTCGCCGGTTACTCGTCCTCGGCGGCAGTCAGGGAGCGCACCGGATCAACCAGGCGGTCCTGTCGGCGGTGGGCAATCTGAACCTGATCACGACGACGGAGCTCGAGGTCTGGCATCAGACCGGAGAAAAGGACTACGCCTGGATCCAATCGGAGCGCGATGCGCTGGAAGAGCCCGTCCGCGAGCGCTATCATCCCTTCAAGTTTTCGAACGACCTGCCCGACCAGATCTATCAGGCCGACCTGGTGCTGAGCCGCGCCGGCGCGGGGACCATCAGTGAAGTCAGCGCCGCCGGCGCCCCGATGCTGCTCGTCCCCGGACCGTTCGCCGGTGGTCATCAACGGCTCAACGCCCAGCCATTCGAACGGGCGGGCGCCGCCGTCGTCATTCCTAATGACGCGTGCGACGGTCCCCATCTGCTCGCGGAGATTTCGGCCATCGCTCACGATGAGCCCCGGTATAGCAAGATGGTGGACGCCATGCGCTCCCTGGGCCGTCCGCGGGCCGCCGCCGACGTGGCGGGCCTGCTCGAGGCCGTGACCCGCCACTGATGCGGATTCACTTTATCGGCATCTGCGGCTACGCCGTCTCCGGCCTGGCGTTGGTGGCCAAGCAGCTCGGCAACGAGGTCACCGGCTCAGACGAAGACGCCTACCCGCCGACGACGGACATCCTCACCAAGGCCGGCATCAAGTGGGTCGATGGCCATGCCGCCGGCAATGTGACGCGCTGGGGAAAGCCGGACCTGGTCGTGCAGGGCAACCAGGTGCGCGAGGGCAACCCGGAAACGGAGGCGGCTCGGCGGTTGCACATCCGGCTGGTGAGCGAAGCGGAGTACTGGGGCGAGCTCACGGCCGACCGCTTCCGGATCGTGGTGGCCGGCTCGGCCGGCAAGACGACGACCGCCAGCCTGCTCGCCTGGATCCTGCGCAGCGCCGGCCGCAACCCCGGGTTTCGTCTGGGCTCGTCGGCGCGTGACCTCGGCTCGGCCGCCGCCTGGGGCAGCGGGCGCGAGTTCGTCTTCGAAGGCGACGAGTACACCTCGGCGGTCTTCGATCCTCGCCCGAAGTTCCTGCACTTCGCGCCGCAGCTGGTCGTGCTGACGAATATCGATTGGGATCATCCGGACGTCTTCAAGGATCCGCTGAGTTATGAGGCCGTGTTTCGCCAGCTGCTGGAGGACCTCGGCGCCGAAGATCGCCTGATCGCCGGCTCTGATGATCCAACGGTTCGCCGACTGCTCAATCGCACCCGGGCTCACGTCGAGACCTATGGCTTGCGCGGCGGCGCCGACTGGCAGGGCCGCGACGTGCAGATGGAAGGGGAGGGGATGCGCTTCACGGCATGGCACGCGGGCAAGGTGCTCGCGGTGGTCACGACGCGACTCACCGGTGAGCACAATGCCAGCAACGCGCTGGCCGCGCTGGCCACCAGCGTGCGGCTTGGGGTGCCGGTGGCGTCGGCGGTCGATGCCATCGGCCGCTTCCAGGGTGTCGCGCGCCGCTTTGAGCTCCGCGGTCAGGTTCGCGGCGTGACCCTGGTCGATGACTACGCGCATCATCCCGCCAAGGTGCGCGCCACCGTCCAGGCCGCCCTGGAGCGGTTTCACCCCGGGCGGGTGCTGGCCTGCTTCGTGCCGCACACCTACAGTCGGACGCTGAGCCTGATCGATGGCTACGCCGACGCCTTTGCCGGGTGCGCCCTGGTGGTGATTGGCCCGATCGAACCGGCTCGCGAGCGGCATCTCGCGCACACCGTCACCTCGCAGGACCTGGCGAACCGGATTCGCGGCGTCGAGGAAGTGGTGACGGCGGATTCGGCCCGGTCTGCCGCCTATAAGCTGGCGTCGGCGGCGCGGCCAGGCGACGCCATCGTCTTCATGTCCGTCCGCGACTTCGATGATGTCATCGGCAAAACAGTCGAGGTCCTGGAGCGCTCGCCGGTTGCCTGAATCCTGGCTGGCCTCGGTTCCCGGCGTTCGGGAGCACGAGCCGCTAGAGCCGCATAGCTGGTACGGCATCGGCGGCCGTGCCCGCTACTTCCTCGAGCTGGCCGATGATGCGACGCTGCCGGCCCTGGCGGCGAGACTGAACACGGACCGCCAGCCCTACCTGGTGATCGGCGCAGCCACCAACACGCTGTTTGCCGCGCCCGAGCTTCCCGGGCTCACCGTCAAGCTGGTCACCCGCCGGCTGTCCATCGCGGAGGAGACGGTTTCGGTGTCGGCCGGCTACCTGATGCCCAAACTGGCGGCGGAGACGGCCAAGGCCGGCCAGGCGGGCCTCGAATTTGGTGCCGGGGTGCCGGGGACGGTGGGGGGCTCCGTGTTCGGCAACGCCGGCGCGTTCGGCGGCGAGGTCAAGGATCGACTCCGGAGCGTCGACGCGATCGACGAGCGGGGTCAGCGACGGACGGTCAGCGCGGCCGAGTGCCGGTTTGGCTATCGGGATTCGGTCTTCAAGGCGGAGCACGATCGCTGGGTGATCCTTTCGGCCACCTTCGCCACGAACCGGGAGCCGCCCGCCCAGGTGCGGGCCCGGATGCTCGAGGTGCAGAAACATCGGCGCGCGACCCAGCCGATCGAGCAGCGAAGCCTGGGGAGCACCTTCAAGAACCCGCCGGGCGATTCGGCGGGGCGGTTGATCGACGCCGCCGGGCTGAAGGGAATGCGGATCGGTGGGGCGCAGATCTCGCCCAAGCACGCGAATTTCATCGTCAACCTCGACGGGGCCAGTGCCGATGACGTGCTAGCCTTAATGGCCGAGATGCGGAATCGCGTCTTCGAGCGGTTCGGCATCGAGCTCGAACCCGAGGTCCGCGTCATCGGCCGGACGCCCAGCGGATGAGGCGGCTGCGCATCGGAGTCCTCTTCGGAGGACGGTCAACCGAGCACGAGGTGTCCATCCTGTCCGCCCAGTCGATCATCGCCGCCATGGATCCGGATCGGTTCGAGGCGGTGCCGCTCTACATCGACAAGAGTGGTCGGTGGCTGTTCGGTGGATCGCTCAAGCGGCTGATCGGCGATGACGCGGCTCGGCAGTATGTCTATCTCCCGCCCGACCCGACGCAACATTCCCTGGTGCACGCGCGCAATGGCACGGAATCTCCATCCCCCCTTGTCGGGGTAGGCGGGGCTTCTCCAACCCCCCTTGTGGGGGAGGGTCGGGGTGGGGGGTTGCCCGAACTCGACGTCATCTTTCCCGTCTTTCACGGCCTGAACGGGGAAGACGGCACGATCCAGGGCGTTCTGGAACTCGCCAACATTCCCTACGTTGGCGCCGGCGTGCTCGGCTCGGCGCTTGGGCTCGACAAGGTCTACATGAAGCGCGCCTTCGCAGCGGTCGGGCTGCCGATCGTCGACTACATCGCGATCACCCGCCGCAGGTATGAGGAGGATCCCGACGCCTTCATCAAGTTGGTCGAGGAGCGGATCGGCTATCCCTGCTTCTCCAAGTTTGCCAACTCCGGCTCCAGTGTGGGCACGACCAAGGCGCACGACCGCGCCGAGCTGGCGGCCGGCCTCCGACTCGCGGCCACCTTCGACCGGAAGATCCTGGTCGAGCGTGCGGTCGATGCCCGCGAGCTCGAGGTCAGCGTTCTCGGCAACGACGAGCCCAAGGCCTCGGTGGTGGGAGAGGTGGTTCCGGCCCACGAGTTCTACGACTACGAAGCGAAATACCTGGACGAGGGATCGCGTTTGCTCATCCCCGCTCCGATCGACGCGGGCGTTGCCGACAAGGTCCGCGCGATGGCGATTGAGGCGTTCCAGGCCGTGGATGCCGCCGGGATGGCCCGGGTCGACTTCTTCCTGGAGAGGACGAGCGGCCGGATCGTGCTCAACGAGCTCAACACCATCCCGGGGTTCACCCGGATCAGCATGTATCCAAAGCTCTGGGAGGCATCCGGGTTCGCCTACCCGAAGCTGATCGAACGCCTGGTCGAGCTGGCGATCGAGCGGTTCAACGACAAACAGCGCTCCCAGACGGCGATCGACTCACGGCTACTCGACCCAGGGGCGGGCGAGTGACGGTCGGGACCGTCGCCAAGCGCCGTCGCCGGACGGCCGCGGCGCCCGATCGGCCGGCGTCCACCACACGCGGCTGGATCTGGGCGCTGTTCCAGATCGCCGTGCTGGCCGGCGAGAGCTTCGCCGTCTTGTTCCTGCTGGCGCAGCCGGCGTTTCGACCACAGCACCTGACGGTGAGCGGCACCCGTCACCTGACGCCGGCGCAGGTGACGAGCACGATCAATCTGCCGGCCGATCGCAACATCTTCTTCCTCGACCATCGGCAGCTCGAACAGCAACTGCAGGCCCTGCCCTGGGTGCGCACTGCGTCGGTCAGCCTCTCGCTGCCCGATCGGGTGTCGGTTCGGATCACCGAGTGGCAGCCGTCGGCGGTACTCCAGGTAGGGGAGGCGACCTACTACGTCAATGACCTGGGCGAGGTGCTCGATCCCGCGACCGAGGCCGGCGGCCTCGCCGTGATCAATCGGCCCGACTTCGGCACCGTCCGCAGCGGCCAGCACGCGGTCGCGGGCGAACTGCTGGCGATGCTCCTCCAGATTCGGTCCGGCTTCTCCTCGGCCTTCAAGATCTCGCTGATGTCGTTCCAGATCGATAACCGTGAGATCTTGACCGCGCAAACCGACCGGGGATGGACCATCATCTTCGGTCAGATGGTGACGAGCGACGATCGCGCCAGCCTCGAGGGGAAGCTCGCCGCCTTGCGCGCGCTCAGCGGCCGGATCGACCTCACCTCGGCGCCGATCCAGTACATCAACCTCGAGAATCCGGGCGCACCCGCGGTGCAGATGCGAGGCCGAAGGTGAGGTTGCCCGCCAGCGGCTCGCGCGAAGCGTTCTGGCTGGTGGGGGCCGTCCTCGTCTTCGGCATCCTCGGCATCGTCCTCGGGCTCAACTCTCCGGTCCAGATCCCGCCGGGCTATTCGCGCTACACCGCGGTGATGATCCTCGCCGCGCTTGATTCGGTACTGGGCGCGGTCAAAGCCTGGCTCAACGGCAATTTCGAGAACAAGGTCTTCATCTCCGGCCTGCTGGTCAACTCGATCGTGGCGGGTGGGCTCACCTATCTCGGCGACAAGCTGGGGGTGGAGCTCTACTTCGCCGCGATCGTCGCCTTCGGCGTCAGGATCTTCGATAACCTCGCCGTCATCAGGCGCCATCTGCTGTAGGCCGGTGCCGATGGGAGTCGCTGGCGTCTTTTAGAGGTCCACGACGGCAGCGGTCACCGCGTCCGTGAAGAGGTCGTCCCGCCACAACGCCTTGCCCTCGTCGGAATGTGGGCTGGGGGCGATCGCGAGGTAGATGCCAACGATGTCGTAGGTGGGATCAACCCAGATATAGGCGCCGCTGGCTCCCCAGTGTTCAAACGCATCGGCCGAGTAGAGCGCGCCGCAGAGCCCGGTCTTGGTTCCGTGGATGCTCCAGCCCAAGCCCCACGACGCCTCGGGAAAGGTCTCCTTCAGGAATGTGGCAGCGACGCCTGGGATCTGGTTGCGCGTCATTTCAATGACCGTCGTCGGACTGAGGATCCGAGCGTCTCCGTAGGCTCCGCGGTTGAGAAACATCTGGCAGAAGATCGCCATATCCATCGCGCTCGACCATGAGCGAGCAGAGCCCTGCACGATGGGTTCGACCTCGATCGCGTCGCGCCATGGATCTTCCGGGTCAGGGCCCCGCCAGGCTCGGCGATCTCGTGGCACATCCGCCCGGCAATAGTGTGTGTCCCTCATGTTCAACGGAACGAAGATGCGCGATCTCGCGAACTCGGCGAGCGATGTGCCCGTCACCCGGCGGACGATCTCCCCGGCGAGTTCGAAGTTGAAGTCCGCATACGACATTTCCACGCCCGGCGGCTTCCAGAGCGGTGCGTCGTAGCGTTTGACCAGGTACTCGTTCATCAGCGAGTGCAGGGTCGGCTCGGCGGGCGCAATCGCTATCCCGTCCCGTTCTTTCGCAAAAGCCTCGAGCTGGTCCTCGTTGATTCCAGAGGTATGGGAAAGCAGATGACGCACCAGGATGGCGTCCTTGCCCTCGCCGACGAACTCGGGGATGTACTCGCGGACCCGCCGATTCAAGCCAACTCGTCCGTCCTCTACCAGCGCCATTACCGCCGTCGCGGTGAAGAGCTTGGTGATCGATGCCATCGGGAAGATCGAGTCGAGCCCCGCCGCCGGCGAACCTTGTTCAGGCAGCCGGTGGCCGACGTTTTCGTAGAACACGATTTGCCCGTGGCGCGCTACCAACGCGACCAGGCACTGGATCAGACCCTGGTCCACCCAGCTTTGCGCGAGCTCCCCGACGTGATGGAGTTGCGATCGGGACATGCCAACCTCCTCCGGGTTCCCCCGACGCAACGTGGGTGCGGACGCCTTCCGCTCGGCGACCCTCATGGCGCACCCACGAGGACGGATGACGCCTCGGGGCTTTTCAGGAACCGTTGCTCATCTTCGGGGTCGGGGATCGAGGCTCCGAGCGCCCGTACGATCTCCCCTGCTTTCACCAGCGACAATCGTGCGGCCTCCTGGTCGTTGAGTCGCCGCTGGATTCGAGCCCGCAGCGCCTGGAGCCGCCATACCATCGGCCGGGCCCCGATTGCTTCTGCCTGTTGAAGTGCATCCGACGCGACGGTCAACGCCTCCTCAGGGCGATCCATCTCGAGCAAGGCCAACGATTGAATCTCGAGGGCCGCAATCACCTCCGGAGTCCAGTCGCGTTCGCCGGCTTCGCGGACCGCCTCGGCCGCCTGGACGAGCGCCTGATCTGGTTGTCCCAGCGCGAGCAGGATCTCCGCTGTCACCGTTCGCGCGCGCTCTGCGTCGACGCCCTGCAGGTCGTGCCAAGCCTGGGTCAGGCCGGCTGTGTCAAGCGTTCCGGACCGCAGCAGGGCTCGCGCCCGAAGGCGCTTACCCCAGTTTTGCATCCAGGCGCGCTGCAGCCGACCGGCGCGTCGGACGACGTCATCGAAGACTCTTGCGGCCTTGTCGTAGTCGAGGAGCTCGAGCGAATAGATGCCCAGCCCGAGCGCCTGCATCGCCTGGCCGAATGGGTGCGCCTCATCGGCCACTTCGCGCTGAAGTGCATCCCGGGCATCGGCGTAGTCGCCGAGCTGCAATAGGGCCAATGCCTTGAGGGTGTGGTACTGGACGGGCGGCGCACCAATCTCGTCCGCCAGTTTCACGGCGGCATCGCAGATCTCAGCCGCGCGCCGAAAGTTGCCCCAGAGCAGGTTCGCCCACAACATGTCGAAATGAAGGGCATTGAGCCGCTGAAGGTCGCCACGCTCTCGCAGCCGGCCGGCCAGCCGAGCGGATATCGCCTCCGCCTCAGGGCGCCGTCGGGATCTCCAGGTGTTGATCTCAGAGTCGATGATCAGGTCTTCGTCGCCGATGTGCCGGCTGATCGTCAGCGCCTCCTCGAGGTTACCTCGGGCGCGCTCGCGGTACTCGGGCCAGAAGTCAGCAAACCATCGGGTTCCGACGAGGGCTCGGACCATGGCTCGCTGGTCGTTGAGCTCTTGGGCCAGGGCATAGGCCGCCTCATACGTCTCGCGGCATCGCGAGATCTGGTCCCGTTCCGTTTCGTCCAGCGCCACGACGTATGAGGCCTCGGCGACACCGAGCAGCCCGGCGAGTTCTTGCTCGCGATCGCCCTGCCGACGTGAACTCTCGAGCGAGCGCTCGTAGTCTTTGAGGGCCGACTTGCCCTCGAACATGCCGAGGAACAGCCTGGCCCGGCGCGCCAGGATCTGCCCTTGGCGGAGTTGGTCGCCAACATGCTCGGCGATCTCGAGCGCGTTCGTGTAGTGGCGCTCCGCTTCTCGATTCGCGAAGACGGCCTTTGCCTCATCTCCGGCGGCGATCGCGTATGGCAGCGCTCGATCCTCGGCCGCGGCCTCCAGGAAATGCCAGGCCAGCTCGGCACTGTGACGCGCCCGCGACTCCTGAGGAAGACGCTCCAATCCTTCGGCCGCCGCAAGGTGCAGCCGTCGTTTCCGCCGTCCCGGGACTTCGGTGTAGAGCACCTGCTGGGTGAGCGCATGATCGAACGCGTACGTGTCGGTTCCGGCTTCCCGGACCAGGCCCGTCGAACCTGCTTCTTCCAGAGCGGCTTCGAGTTGCTCCTCACGCCGATCGCCCAGCTGGCTCAGCCCATCGAAGCCGAAGGTTTGGCCGAGCACGCTGGCATCCTGCAGGATCTCCTGTGTGCTTTCGCTCAGGCGAGCAAGCCGCTGCCCGATCACCGAGCGGACGCTTTCGGGTACCTCGATCTTCGCCAGGCCGCGCTCCGCCCAGTGGCCTTCTGCCTGGTATACGTCTCCGCGCTCCACCAGGAAGCGCAGCAGGTGCTGAACAAAGAATGGATTGCCTTCGGTGCGTTGGTGGATTAGATCTACCAGTTGAACCGAGACGTTCCGCTCTCCCAGGATGTCGGCAATTAGCTCCGAGGTCCCGCGCGCGGCCAGACGTCGAATGCCAATCCTCTCCAACAGTTCCTCGCGAGCCAGCTCGCGCAAGGCGGCTTCGAGCGGGTGGCGGCGACTGACCTCCACATCGCGGTAGGACCCCAGGAGCAGGATCCGGTCAGCTCGTGTATGGCGCGCGAGGTGCTGCAGCAGCTCGAGACTGGCGCCGTCGGCCCAGTGCAGGTCATCAAGGAGCAACGCGACGGGCATCTCCGCCGCGATGGCCTGCAGGAAACCCGTGATCGCGCGGAAGAGTCGCTGTTGCTCTTCCTGGCTGTTGGGTCCCGGCGGCGGGATCTCGAAGCCAGCGTCGGAAAGAAGGCGACCGACGTGTGGCCAGCGAACAGGCACCGCATTGTGAACGGCGGGCGGGCAGCTATTGTACGCGGTCGCCAGCGCGTCGAGAAACGGATAGAAGGGAACCGATTGATGCAGCTCATAACAGCGACCCGTGGCGATCAGAAACCCTCGGTTTCGGGCACTGAGCATCACCTCCTGGGCCAGCCGAGTCTTGCCTACACCGGCCTCGCCAGCCAGCAGGACCAGCCGGCCGTTGCCCGACGCGACGGCGTCTTCAAGTGCGAAGAGCCGCTGCATCTCCGGCTCCCGCGCGACCAGCAAAGACGAAGGAAGGGCGCCGAGAAACGCGCCGATGGGAAGCGTGGCCTCCACGGTTCTAGCGGTCAAAGCCGGCGCCTGTCCGCCGGCGTTCGCGCCGTCGGCCACGGGCACCACGTGAATGATCCGCACGGGTTGAGCGAAGCCTTTTAGCTGGGCGAAGCCGCGCTCGGCGTAGGCGATTCCATCGAGTTTGCGGGCAACGTGCACCACACCCTCGCTTGCCAGTACCTCCTGCGGCCCGGCAAGCTTGCAAAGCCGGGCGGCCAGATTCAGCGCCGCCCCGATGAAGCTATCCGCCACCTGGACTGCCTCACCCGTGTCGAGCCCAACGCCAACGAGGAGGGGCAAGGACGGGTCGAGGGTGCACTCATCCGCAAAGCGCTTCTGCAGGTCGATTGCGGCGCGCAGGGCCTGCCGCGCAGAACCGAAGACAGCGACCGCTTCGTCGCCTTGCAGGCCGATGATCTGGCCCTCGCGTGCCGACACACACTCGTTGGCTACGACGCCGAACTTCGTCGTCAGTCGGGCGGCGGCTTCATCCCCAAACTCCTGGGTGAAGCGGGTGTACCCGCGGATGTCCGCAAATAGAAACGTCCGAACGAGAGTCGCTTGCGTCTCGTGCGGCGGCCCGGCCGATCGCGAGCCATCACTCACCAGGGAATCCCTCTCCAGATTCGTACTCGCCCCTAGATTACGCTCCGTGGCTCTGGACGATCACGCCTGTGGATAACTGGTCAGCTTGTGTTGTGCTTCGGCCGGGAGCACACTATAATGTGCCGAGCCAGCCGTCTTGCCTAACGTTCCAGGAAAGGTGTTTGCCTCGATCTAAATACGTCACAGCACTCGACATCGGCACAACCAAGATCTGCTGCGTGGTCGGCGAGCCGACCGAGCGCGGCCTCAACATCGTCGGAGTCGGTGAGGCTCCATCCGAAGGCTTGCGTCGCGGCGTGGTCGTCAACATGGAGAAGACGGTCCGCGGCATCAGCCACGCGGTCGATGCCGCGCAACGGATGTGCGGCCGAAAGCTGGAGTCCGTTTTCGTCGGGATGGCCGGCACCCACGTTCTCAGTCAGAACAGCCGGGGCGTGATCGCCGTCGCCCGGTCCGACCGCGAGATCGGGCAGGAAGACGTTAGTCGGGTGATCGACGCCGCGCGCGCGGTTTCCGTCCCCAACGACCGCGAGATCATCCACGTCGTGCCGCGCGGCTACATCGTGGACGGGCAGGAAGGCGTCAAGGACGCGGTCGGCATGTCGGGCGCCCGGCTCGAGGTCGAGACGCATATCATCACGGGCTCTCTGACCGCGGTGCAAAACGTCGTCAAATGCGTGCATCAATCGGGCATGAGCGTCGAGGACCTTGTGGTCCAGGTGCTGGCCTCGGCCGAGGCCGTGCTCAGTGACAATGAGCTGGACCTCGGCGTGGCGCTGGTCGACGTCGGCGGTGGCACCACCGACGTCGCGCTCTTTACCGATGGCAGCGTCGTGCACACGGCGGTCTTGCCGGTGGGCGCCACGCACGTCACCAATGACGTCGCCATCGGGCTGCGCACCACGCTGACCGAGGCCGAAATGCTCAAGGTCAACTATGGCCACGCGATTCCCGCCAACATTCCGCGTGAGGAGATGGTCGAGCTTCATCAGATCGGGCAGGATCGGGTGCAGGTGGTGCCGCGCCGACACCTGGCCGAGATCATTGCGCCGCGCGCCCGTGAGATCCTCGAGATGGTTCGGATCGAGATGCGTCGCGGCGGCCACGACGGGTTCCTGCCGGGCGGCATCGTCTTCACCGGCGGTGGGTGCCGGTTGCTCGGCTTCACCGAAGCCGCCCAGTCCCTCCTCGACCTGCCCGTCCGGATCGGGCAGCCGACCCAGACCATCGGCATGAGCGACCAGATCAGTGGGCCGGCCTACGCGACGGCGGTCGGGCTGCTTCGCTGGGGAACCAAGCTTCGCCATCAAGGCAATGGCCACGCGCCGGCCGGCGCCGGCGTCTCGGCGGCGTACGACCGGACCGTTCGTTGGATCAAGGATTTCTTTTAGAGGAAGGAGGCCGATATGAACATTGAGGATCAGCTTCGAATGAAGGGCCTCGCCTCACGGCCCGTGATCCCCGGCGATTACGGCGGAGGCCAGGGACCGCGGGTGTCGGCCGAACGGTTCGTAAGGGCGCGCCTGGAGCGCGACAAGGAGGAAGCCATGCGCGATGTCGACCGGACGCTGGAAGGGAACGCACGCATCAAAGTGGTCGGCATCGGCGGCGGCGGCAGCAATGCCGTGAATCGAATGATCCGCTCCAAGCTGCGGGGCGTCGAGTTCATCGCCATCAATACCGACCTGCAGGCGCTGGCCCATTCCGAAGCGCAAACAAAAATGAACATCGGGAAGAAGCTGACCCGCGGTCTCGGCGCTGGTGGCAATCCGACCATCGGCCGCGAGGCCGCCGAGGAGAGCCAGCAAGAACTCTCGGAACTGCTGCAAGGCGCCGACATGGTGTTCCTCACTGCCGGCATGGGCGGTGGCACCGGGTCTGGAGCCGCGCCCGTCGTGGCCGAGATCGCGCGCAACAACGGCGCCCTGACCATCGGGGTCGTGACCAAGCCCTTCACCTTCGAAGGCACCCGCCGGCGCGCCATCGCGGAAGAAGCCGCGACCACCCTGAAGGAAAAGGTCGACACCCTGATC
The DNA here is from genome assembly GCA_005881215.1 of Chloroflexota bacterium. Classification (GTDB taxonomy): domain Bacteria; phylum Chloroflexota; class Dormibacteria; order CF-121; family CF-121; genus CF-13. The sequence continues at coordinate 17,467 of VBDZ01000195.1, forward strand.
ATCATTCCGAACCAGCGGCTGCTGGACGTCACCGACAAGAAGGTGCCGTTCACCGAGGCGCTGAAGATCGCAGACGACGTGTTGCGCCAGGGCGTGCAGGGTATCTCCGACCTGATCGTTCAGCCAGGGCTGATCAACCTGGACTTCGCCGACGTCAAGGCCGTCATGTCGGGCCAGGGCGCCGCGCTGATGGGCATCGGGTTCGGCAGCGGCGACCAGCGGGCGTCGGACGCGGCCCGCGACGCGGTCGCCAGCCCGCTGCTGGAGACCTCGATCGACGGGGCCCGCGGCATCCTGTTCAACATCACCGGCGGGACTGACCTCACGTTGCACGAGGTCAACGAGGCGGCGGAGATCGTCCGCGCCTCCGCCGACAAGGACGCCAACATCATCTTCGGCACCGTCATCGACGAGAAGATGTCGGGCGAGGTGAAGATCACGGTGGTTGCCACCGGCTTCGTCACCATCGAGCCCGGCAGGGAGATGGAGGAGCAGTACAGTCGCCCGGCGCCGGTCGAAGAGGTCCCGGCCTACCGCGGATTCGACCCGTCGAACCTCGATATTCCCGCGTTCTTGCGGGGTCGCCGCTAACCTGGCGAGGGGCGCCCCCTTCCCGCCCCTCGCCCTCGTCTCTTCTCGGGACCACAATATCTGGGATACTGACCTGAGATGAAGTGTCCCTATTGTGGTCACATCGACCTGAAGGTGGTCGACTCGCGGGACTCGGACACCGGGGAGTCGATCCGCCGCCGGCGCGAGTGCCTCCAGTGCACCAAGCGCTTTACCACCTATGAGCGGATCGAGGCGGTGCCGCTGTACGTCATCAAGAAGGATGGGCGGCGGGAGGACTTCGACCGGCAGAAGCTGTTCAGCGGCCTGATGAAGGCCACCACCAAGCGCGAGATCTCACCCAGCACGATCGAGCGGGTGGTCGACGAGATCGAGGCCGAGCTGCGCACCAAGGGCAAGGTCGAGATCCCGTCGCGCGAAGTCGGCGAGCTGGTGATGGACAAGCTCCGTGGCCTGGATGAAGTCGCCTACATCCGGTTCGCGTCGGTCTATCGCTCGTTCATGGACCTCCAGGAGGTCAAGCACGAGATCGATCAGCTGCTGAGCCGGGAAAAGCGAGGCTGACCCATCGCCGCCGTCGAGCTCGCTTCCGTCGTCAGCGTCGCCGGGTTTCCGGCGCGGCACGGTTTCAGCACGACGGCGCTGGGCTCGATGGGGCTGACCGACGTTGACGATCCCGAGGCCGTCATGCGCCGGCGCCGGCTACTGGCGGACCAGGTCGGCTTCGACCTCGACCGGGCGCTGCTGACAGTGCAGGAGCACGGCGCGAATGTGGTGACCTTCCACCGCCGGCAGCCCGAGGGCGGACAGTGCGTCTTTACGACCGATGCGCTGGCGACCGATGTACCCGGGCAGGCGGTCGTGACCTACCATGCCGACTGCTTTCCCGTTTTGTTTGCCGACCGGGCCCGCGGCGTTGTCGCCGGGGCGCATGCCGGCTGGCGCGGTGCGCTGGCCGGGGTGGCCACTCGGACAGTGCAGGCGCTACACCTCGCCTACAGCTCTGCACCGGAGGAGCTCGATGTCCTGATCGGTCCCGGGATCTGCGCCCGCTGCTACCAGGTCGGCAGCGAGGTTGCCGAACAGTTTCCCGCCCGCTATGGCCGCGAGGATCGCTACCTGCAGGGCGAGCGCGGCGAGATCCGGCTCGATATCGCGGCGCTCCTGCGGCTGCAACTCGAGGACGAGGGCGTCCAGCCGGAGCGGATCCAGGCGGCCGGTTGGTGCACGAAAGAGGAGGATCGGTGGTTTTCCCACCGCGGCGATCGTCCCGGCCGCTTCCTCTCGGTCGTCGTCGCGCCCCTGACGAGTGCCTGACACGCTCGCCGCAAACCTGGAGACGGTTCGACAAACCATCGCCCGATGCGCCGAGCGCGCCGGACGCGACCCGGCAGCAATCACGCTGGTGGCGGTGACGAAGACCCTTCCAGCAGCCCGGATTCGCGAGGCGATCGGTCTCGGGCTCAAAACCTTCGGTGAAAATCGGGTGCAGGAGGCGCTTCCAAAGATCGAGGTGATTGGCACCGCGGACGCCAGCTGGCATTTGATCGGCCACCTGCAGACCAACAAGGTGAAGTTCATCGAGGGCCGCTTCGCGATGGTCCAGTCGATCGATCGAGTTGCCGTGGTCGAGGCGCTCGACCGGCGGCTCGGGTCGCCGCTCGAGATTCTGATCGAGGTCAACGTCGCCGAGGAGCCGCAGAAGACCGGCGCGTTGCCTGCCGACCTGACGACGATCGCCGAAGCCGCCCAGGCCGCCCGGCACCTGCAGCTGCGTGGGCTGATGACGGTCGCACCCATGGTGTCCGACCCGGAGCAGGTCCGGCCGGTCTTTCGGCGATTACGGGCGCTCCGCGATGAAACCAGCCAGCGGCTCGCGACGCCGTTGCCGGTCCTGTCGATGGGGATGACCGAGGACTACCCGGTCGCCGTGGAGGAAGGCGCGACGATGCTACGATTGGGCCGCGCGCTCTTCGGACCGCGCTGAAGTCTGCGTGCAAACCGCCATCAATTTCCTCCACACGTTCGCCCAGGTTCTGATTTACCTGTTTATCTTCGCCATCTTCGTGCGGGCCGCCGCCTCCTGGTTCGTGCGCGACTACCACGGACGGATGATGGGGTTCCTGGTCGATGTCACCGAGCCGATTCTCGGGCCGCTGCGCCGCGTCATTCCCACCGGGCTGGGCGTCGATTTTTCGCCCATGATCGCGATCGCCGTGCTCTACGTGCTCGGCCAGTTCCTCGGCTGACGACGCACTAGAATTGGCGTCCATGTTCCAGGAAGTCTCGACGCGCGCCAACTTTCCTGAGATGGAAGTCGAGACCCTGCGCTTCTGGAAGGATCGAGACGTTTTTCATCGCAGCCTGGCGCAGCGTCGTGGCCGGCCGGCGTTTGTCTTTTACGAGGGCCCGCCGACCGCGAATAATCCTCCCGGCATCCACCACCTGTTAGCCCGTGCCTTGAAGGATCTGTTCCCGCGCTACAAGACGATGCGTGGCTTCTACGTCGAGCGCAAAGCCGGCTGGGACACCCATGGTCTCCCGGTCGAGATCGAGGTCGAAAAACAGCTCAAGTTCACCGGGAAGCAGGACATCGAGAAGTTCGGGATCGAGGAATTTAACAGGCTCTGCCGGGAAAGCGTCTTCATGTACATCGACCAGTTCGCCGAGGTCACCGAGCGCATGGGCTACTGGGTGGACCTGGACCAGGCCTACCGGACGCTGGACACCACGTATATGGAGAGCATCTGGTGGATTCTCAAGCAGATCTGGGACAAGGAGCTTCTCTACCAGGGGTTCAAGGTCGTTCCCTACTGTCCGCGTGACCAGACCCCCTTATCCAGCCACGAGCTGGGGCTCGGCTACCGGGACGATGTCGAGGACCCGTCGGTCTACGTGAAGTTCGAGCTCGAGGATGAACCGAAGACGTATTTCCTCGCCTGGACCACGACGCCCTGGACGTTGCCCGGCAACGTGGCCTTGGCGGTGGGCCTCGACATCCCCTACGTGCGCGTTCGCCAGGGCGACGAGCATTACATCCTGGCCAAGGCACGCCTCTCCATCCTTCAGGGTGCCTACGAGGTGGAGGCGGACGTCGATCCGCGCGCCTTGCTCGGCAAGCGCTACCAGCCGCTCTACCGCTACCTGATCCCGGACAAGCCGGCGTTCTTCGTGGTCGACGCCGACTTCGTCTCAGTCGAGGACGGCACCGGGATCGTTCACACCGCGGCTGCTTACGGCGTTGACGACCTCGACCTCTCCCTCAAGAAGGGGATCCCGGTTCGGCATGTCATCGATCTCCAGGGGCGCTTTCGCCCCGAGGTCGAGCCCTTCGCCGGCGTCTTCGTCAAGAAGGCGGATCCGATGATCATCAAAGACCTCACCGAACGCGGCCTGATGTATCGGGCCGAGACGATCCGGCATACCTATCCCTTTTGCTGGCGCTGCGGCACCCCGCTGCTCTATTACGCGCTGACCTCCTGGTTCATCAAGACGACTGCGGTCAAGGACCAGCTGATCCGCAACAACCGGCAGGTCCACTGGATGCCGGCCCACGTCGGCACCGGACGGATGGGGAACTGGCTGGAAACGCTGGTGGACTGGTCACTCTCCCGCTGGCGTTACTGGGGCACCCCGCTGCCGGTCTGGATCTGCGAGAAATGCGATGAGCGCCGCTGCGTCGGCTCGGTCGCCGAACTCGGGCTCACCGTCAACGATGACCTCCACCGGCCTTCGATCGACCGGGTCACCCTGCCCTGCGAGAAATGCGATGGCACCATGCGACGCGTCCCGGACTTGATCGACGTCTGGTTCGATTCCGGCAGCATGCCGGTTGCCCAGTATCACTACCCGTTCGAGAACAAGGAACTCTTCAAGGAACGATTCCCGGCGGACTACATCGCCGAAGGCATCGACCAGACGCGCGGCTGGTTCTTCAGCCTGCTGGCCATCAGCACCCTGCTGTTCGACCAGCCGGCATTCAAGAACGTGATCGTCAACGGCACCGTGCTGGACAAGCTGGGCCGGAAGATGAGCAAGTCGTTGAAGAACACGCTCGATCCGATGGAGGTCATGTCGAAGTTCGGCGCGGACGCCACTCGTTGGTATTTCTTCTCCGCGGTTGCGATTGGGAACGACTACCGATTCGACATGGCCGCCGTCCAGGACGTGATCCGACGCTTCCTGTTGATCCTCTGGAACACCTACGGCTTCTTCGTGAACTACGCGCGGCTGGACGGTTTCGAGCCGGCCGCCTCGGCGGTGCCGGTCCGCGATCGGGCGCCGCTCGATCGCTGGTTGCTCGCCGAGCTGGGCGCCACCATCCGCGAGGTGGACGCCGCGATGGAGGCCTACGATCCTCCCACCGCCGCCCGCCGCCTGGAGGCCTTCGTGCTCGATCTCTCCCAGTGGTACGTGCGGCGCTCGCGACGGCGCTTCTGGAAGTCGGAATCGGACGCCGACAAGCGCAGTGCCTACCAGACCCTCTACGAGGTGCTGCTGGCGACCATGAAGTTGCTGGCGCCGTTCATGCCATTTGTGACCGACACGATGTACCGGAACCTGGCGACGGGCCGATCGGACCTGCCCGATAGTGTGCACCTGACCGACTGGCCGGTCGCGGCGCCCGAGTGGACCGACGACGAGCTCCGCCGGCAAATGGCCAGCGTTCGCCGGCTGGTGGTGACGGGCCTGGCGGCGCGCAACGCCGCCGGCATCAAGGTGCGCCAGCCGCTGCGGGCGGTGACGATCGCCGAGCGGCCATTGCAGCCGGAGCTGGAGACGATCCTGCTGGAAGAGTTGAACATCAAGGCGGCCCGCTACCAGGGCCAGGGCGGCGAGCTGGTGCTCGATACCGAGATCAGCGAGGAGCTGAAGCTCGAAGGCCTGGCCCGCGACCTGGTGCGCAAGATCCAGGAGCTTCGCAAGCAATCCGGTTTCGCCGTCGAGGATCGGATCCGGCTCTTCTACCTGGGTGACGGCATCCTGGCGGAAGCGCTCGAGCGCTGGCGTGACTACATTGCGACCGAGACCCTGGCGGTGGCGGTGGCGCGCGGCGGGGCGCCGGACGGCGCCTCGACCGAGACGCTGAAGATCGAGGGGCATGATCTGACGGTGAGCGTGGTCCGGGTGGCCGCCCGCTGAACCGGTTCCGCAGCTACGCCCTGCTGGCGGTGATCGCGGCCGCCGTCGTCATCGTCGACCGCGTCACGAAGATCTACGTCGAACGCCACTTCGGTGTCCCGTACGGACCGCGTCAGGTGGTCGACCACGTGCTGTTCCTGACGGTGACCCGCAACGCCGGAGCCGCCTTCGGTCTCTTCCAGAACTTCACCCTGGGCTTCCTCCTGATCTCGGCGGTGGTGGTCGTCGCCATCCTTATCTATTACTGGCGGCTGGCGCCGAGCGATTGGTCGGCCCGGCTCGGCCTGGCGCTGGTCTTGGGCGGCGCGGTTTCCAACGCCTACGACCGGGGCGTCAAGGGCTCAGTCATCGATTTCATCCAGGTTCCTCACTGGCCCATCTTCAACGTCGCCGATTCGGCGATCACCGTCGGGGTGGCGATCCTGCTCCTCGGGACGGTCTGGCGCGGCGGCCGGTCGCGGCGGGCTTGAGCGAGGCGGTACAGCACACCGTCGCCACCGATGCCCCTCGACTCGACCAGTACCTGGCCGGGCTGCTCATCGGGGAGAGCCGCAGCCGGGTGCAGCGCCTGATCACCCAGGGCCTCGTCCGCCTCAATGATCGCCCGGCCCGGCCCGGGAGCCGGCTGCGCGCGGGCGATCGCCTGAGCTGGGAGCTCCCGGCGCCGACGCCGAGCCGGCTGGAAGCCGAGCCAATGGACCTGCGGATCGTGTACGAGGACGACGATCTGGCCGTCGTCGACAAGCCCGCCGGCCTGGTCGTGCATCCCGGGCCCGGCCATCCCACCGGCACGCTCGTCCATGGCTTGCTGGGACGCGGACCAGGGTGGTCGACGATCGGGGGCACCGAGCGCCCCGGTATCGTGCACCGGCTGGACCGCGACACCTCGGGGTTGATGGTGGTCGCCCGAAACGACGAGGCGCACCGCGAGCTCGCCCGCCAGCTGCAACGGCGGGTGATGGCGCGACGCTATCGCGCCATCGTGGTCGGGGAAGTTGCCGACCCGGCCGCCCGAATCGACGCCCCAATCGGTCGCGATCGGAGGAACCGTCAGCGGATGGCGGTCGTGGCCGGCGGTCGGGAGGCCATCACCGAGTTCCGCCGGCTCGAGATCGCCGGGGGCCATTCGCTGCTGGACGTCAGCCTCGGTACCGGGCGCACCCATCAGATCCGGGTTCACCTGGCGTTCATCAAGCACCCGGTGCTCGGCGACCCGGTATATGGTCGCCGCTCCCCTCTGATCGGCCGGCCAGCGCTGCACGCCCAGGCGTTGACCCTGCGTCACCCCCGCACCGGCAAGACGATGACCTGGGAAAGCCCCCCGCCCGAGGATTTCGAATTGGCGTGGAATTCGCTGGCGGACCGTAAAATGCGGTGATCACATGACCCAGCCCAAGCAGGGGCTCTTGATCGTGATCTCGGGTCCAAGCGGAGTGGGGAAGGATACGGTGCTGCGGCGCCTGTTCGAGCTGGCGCCTCAGCTGAAGTACTCCGTCTCGTACACGACCCGGCCGCCACGGCCCGGCGAGGTCGACGGCCACAGTTACACCTTCGTCAGCGAAGCCGACTTCCTCCGCCTGATCGAGCAGAAGGAGTTTCTCGAATGGGCGAAGGTCTATAACCACTACTACGGCACCTCCCGGCGGCGGGTCGAGGAGGCGCTCAATCGCGGCGAGGACATCATCCTCAAGATCGACGTCCAGGGCGCGACGTTCGTCCGCAAGCGCAAGCCCGACGGCCTGTTCATTTTCATCACGCCGCCCTCCACCGAGGAGCTGCTCAGCCGGCTGACCGGTCGGAACACGGAGTCGCCACAAGCACTGGCGATTCGCCAGAAGGAGGCGCTGATCGAGCTCGGTCTGGCCAAGGACTACGAGCACGTGGTCTGCAACCGCGACGTCGACGAGACGGCGCGCGAGATCCTGGCGATGATCGCCGCCGAGCACGCCCGCCGGCAAACCCCCGTATGAGCGAGGGCCGGCTCCAGGGACGCCGGGTCGGGATTGGCATCAGCGGCGGGATCGCCGCCTACAAAGCGATCGAGGTGATCCGGCTGCTCACCGACGCGGGGGCTGAGGTCCGCGTGCTGATGACCCCGGAAGCGACCCGGTTCGTCACGCCGCTGACACTGGAGGCGGTCTCCGACCATCCGGTCGCGGCGGACTGGCTGGCGGCGCAGGGAGCGGGGGAAACGCACATCGCGCTGGCCGAATGGGCGGAGCTGATCGCCATCGTCCCCGCCACCGCCAACACCATCGCGAAACTGGCGCTGGGGATCGCCGACGAGATCGTGTCGGGGACGGTGCTGGCCAGCCGCGCGCCGCTCGTGCTGGCGCCGGCGATGAACGACGTGATGTACACCCAGCAGCAGACGCAGGATCACCTGGCGGCGCTTCGGGCCCGACATGCCGTCATGGTCGAGCCGGCGGTCGGGCGGCTGGCGTCCGGGAAGTCGGGGGTGGGGCGGCTGGCCTCCGCCGAGCGGGTGGTGGCGGTGATCGAGGCCGTTCTCAGCGGGCGCCGGAATCTGGACGGCCTTAGGGTGGTGGTCAGCGCCGGCGGCACCCGGGAAGCGATCGATCCGGTCCGCTACCTGGGTAACTTCTCCAGCGGCAAGATGGGCCGCGCCCTCGCCGAAGTGGCGGCGGCGCGCGGCGCCGAGGTCACGCTCGTGACCACCGTTCCCACCGACCCGGAGGGCATCGCTGAGCTGCCGGTTCGCAGCGCGACGGAAATGCTCAGCGCCCTGGAGAAAGCCACGACGGGCGCCGACGTGCTGGTGATGGCGGCGGCCGTGGCGGATTACGTGCCGGAGCAAATCGCCGCCTCCAAGCAGCGGCGGACCGACAAGCCGATCGACCTCCACCTGCGCCCGAACGTGGACATCCTGAAAGCGCTCGGATCACGGCGCGGGTTGTTTCGGGTCGGCTTCGCCGCCGAGACCGAGGACCTGCGGGCGCAGGCGCAGCAGAAGCTGGCCGCCAAGCATCTCGACCTGATCGTCGCCAACCAGGTCGGGGTCGATGGCCAGGGGCTCGGCAGCGACTTCAATGCCGTCACGATCGTTTCGGCGTCCGGCGTGGTGGTAGATATTCCGCGGCTGCCCAAATGGGAGGTGGCCGGACGGATCTGGGATGCCATCGATACCACGCGCAATCGCGGCGCCTGACACCGGCCTGCGCGCTGTCGCGCAGGTCGCGGTCGAGGCGCGCGTCGGGAGTCAGACCGGCCTCTTCGACTACGCGGTCCCCGATGCGCTGACGGGAGTGATCGAGGTCGGCCATCGGGTGCGGGTGCCCTTCGGAAAACGGACCGTGACCGGATTCGTCTACGCCCTGGAGCAAGCGCCCACCGTCCTCGAGCTCAAGCCGATCGAGGCGCTGCTCGATGCCGAGCCGGTGCTGCCGCCGGTGCTTATCGAGCTGGCCGGCTTCGTGGCCGCGCATTACCTGGTGCCGCTGGACGAGGTGATCCGCGCCATCGTGCCGCCGCGGGTGCGTGCGGTCGTCCGCCGAACCGTGAAGCGACGGCGGCAGAGTCGCATCCTGCGGCAAGCCGGTGCCGTGACCGCGGTGGGAGCCGTCGGCCTGGAGCCGGCACAGCAAGCGGCGGCGGAGCGGATCGCGGTATCCCTCGCCCGACACGAGGCCGATGTCTTTCTGCTCCATGGCGTCACCGGCAGCGGCAAGACCGAGGTCTACCTGCGCCTGCTCGATGATGTGCTGGCTCAGGGCGGCCAGGGCCTGATCCTGGTGCCGGAGATCGCGCTCACCCCGCAGGCAGTCGGGCGCTTCGCCGCCCGATTCCCGGGCCGGCTGGCGGTGCTGCACAGCGCGCTGACCGAGGCTGAACGCGCGGCGGAGTGGTGGCGAATCCGGCGGGGCGAGGCCGACATCGTGATCGGACCACGCGCCGCCGTCTTTGCCCCGCTGGCGCGGTTGCGGCTGATCGTGATCGATGAAGAGGAGTCGTCCGCGTTCAAGCAAGAGCGTCTTCCCCGATATCACGCACCGAGCGTGGCCCGCTGGCTCGCTCGCAAAACCCACGCGGTGCTGGTACTGGGCAGTGCCACGCCCAGCGTCGCGACCTACACCACCGCGCTCTCCGGCCGAGAGCACCTGCTGGAGCTGCCACATCGGGCGCAGGGGAGGGCCTTGCCACCGGTGACGATCGTCGACATGCGCAAAGAGCTCGCGGCGCAGCATTTCAGCCCGTTGAGCCGTGACCTGCAGGCAGCCATCGGCGGCTCGCTGGCCCGGC
>VBDZ01000013.1 GCA_005881215.1 Chloroflexota bacterium
GAGGAATTCGTCGCCATCCTGCCCGGGGTCGACATCCAGACGGCGCCCATCCGGGCGCAGGAGATCTGCGACACGCTGGCCAAGGTATTCATGTACAACCCCAAGACCATCTTCGCCCCGCTCACCGCGTCGGTCGGCTGGGCGACCTATCCGGTCGACGCCAAGAACCGCGACGAGCTCCTCAACCGCGCCGACCTCGCCATGTACATGGCGAAGAAGCGCGGCCGCAACTGCATCTGCGGCGCCTGCGAGCTGGAAAGCGTCGCCGCCCTCGACTCGGTGCTCAGCGAGGTGGTCGCCCAGCTGGCCAGCGCCGACACGGTCGGCCCCGGCATGGTCGCCACCCTGGAAAAGCGGCTCGGCCAGATCGCCAACTCGAGCCACCTGGAAGAGCTTGCCGAAGGCATGCTCTCGCCCAACAGCGAGGCCACCCTCGAGGCGCTCAACGCGCTGGCGGCGTCGATCGACGCCAAGGACCCCTACACCAGCGGTCACTCGCAGTCGGTCGCCAAGCTCGCCGAGGACCTGGGCGACATGCTCCAGCTGTCGGCGGCCCACAAGAACCAGCTGCGCCTGGCCGCCATCCTGCACGACGTGGGCAAGATCGGCGTCGTCGACAAGGTCCTGCTCAAGGAAGGCAAGCTCGACGAGGACGAGAAGCTCATCATGCGGATGCACCCCATCCTGGGCGCGCGCATCCTGCAGCCGATCAAGGCCTTCCGCCAGATCCTCAACGTCGTGCTGCACCATCATGAGTGGTATGACGGCAGCGGCTACCCGGATGGATTGGCCGGCCAGAACATTCCGCTGCACGCGCGCATCGTCTCCGTCTGCGACGCCTATCACGCGATGACGTCGACCCGTCCCTACCGGCAGCGGCGGACCCCGGACTTTGCGCTGGCCCAGCTGGAGGCGGGTAAGGGGACGCAGTTCGACCCGATCATCGTCGACTACTTCATTCAGATGATGCGCAAGCGCCAGGCCGAGAATCCGAACGCCCTCGAGGCCGACATCCATGACGACCAGCCGGCGGCACCCGATGCCGAGGCGGCGGCGAGCTAATGGCGCTGGACGCCAACGGCCATCCCCTCTCGCGGATCTCGCAACGCAAGCTCGACCATCTCCGCCTTTCGCTGGAGGCCTCGGTCCAGTCGACCCGCAGCGCCGGGTTCGAGCGCTTCGCCTTCACCCACCAGGCCCTGCCGGAGCTGGACCTCGACGCCGTCGACCCGTCGACGACATTCCTCGGCAAGCCGCTCAAGCTGCCCTTCTTGATCTCGAGCATGACGGGCGGCGCGGCCGCGGCGGGTGACATCAACCGCCGGCTGGCACTGGTCGCCCAGACCGTCGGACTCGCGTTCGGCGTCGGCTCGCAACGGGCCGGCCTGACCCACAAAGACCTGCGCGCCACCTACCAGGTGCGGGGCGTCGCCCCGGACGTGCTCCTGTTCGCCAACCTGGGCGCGGTGCAGCTCAACTACGGGATGCGCACCGAACAGTGCCTGGAGGCGATCGAGATGATCGAGGCCGACGCGCTGGTGCTGCATCTCAACCCGCTGCAAGAAGCGCTCCAGCCGGAGGGCGACCACAATTTCAAGGGGTTGACCGAAAAGATCGCGACGCTGTGCGCGGAGCTGCCGGTCCCGGTGATCGTCAAGGAAGTCGGCTGCGGCATCTCCGGACCGGTGGCGGCCCAGCTGGCCCAGGCCGGGGTGGCGGCGATCGATGTCGCCGGCATGGGCGGCACGAGTTTCGCCCGGGTCGAGGCGTTTCGCCGGGAACGGCCCGAGGAAGTCGAGCTGGCCCTGGCCTTTTCGGAGTGGGGCATCCCGACGGCGGAGGCGCTGATCGCGACCCACCGCGCCGCTCCCCAGTTGCCGCTGATTGCCAGCGGTGGCCTGAAACACGGGCTCGACGCCGCCAAGGCGATCGCCATGGGCGCCGACCTGACCGGGTTCGCGCACGCGGTGCTGGCCGCCGCCTCCGAAGGCGAGGAGCCGGTGCGCCGGCTGCTCGACGGCTTCAAGTGGCAGTTGCAAGTCGCCATGTTCTGCTCTGGCGCGCCCACCATCGCGGCCCTGAAGACGAGTCGCCTTACGGAAGTTCGATGATGCGCTCGCCTTTCCACACCGGGGCTCGCTGATGAAGAGCAAGACCTTCGCCAGCCGCACCGACCGCCTGCAGGCGATGAACGCCGCCCTCGACCGCGAGCTCGGCCGCCTCTCGCAGCGGGCCGGCTCCAGCCAGAGCGCGCTGCTGACCGAGATGGTCCAGTACCACCTGGGGCTGCGCAAGTCGGGCGACCGGCCGGGCAAACGTCTTCGGGCCAACATCGCGCTGCTCACCTGTGAGGCCTTCGGCCGACGCTACGCCGATGCCGTGTGGGCCGCCGTCGCCGTCGAGCTGGTCCACAATTTTTCGCTCGTCTTCGACGACGTCCAGGACCGCGACGAACTGCGGCGGGGACGACCCTCGGTCTGGAAGATGTGGGGCACCGGACAGGCGATCAATGCCGGCGCGGCGCTCGAGGCGCTCGTCACCCGCGCGGTCGTCGACCTGCTGCCGCCGCGCTACACCGATCGCACCCGGCCCGCCCTCGCGCTCCTCTCGGAATCCATGCTCGCCCTCTGCCGAGGCCAGGTGCTCGACCTCGAGTTCGAGCAGCGGGTCGACGTGAGCGTCGACGAATACATGGAAATGATCGGGCTGAAGACGGCCGCTCTCTTCGACGCCGCCGCGCGGCTGGGCGGGATCGCCGCCGGGGTGGGCGACGCGGCGTTGGACAAAGCGGGCAAGTTTGGGCACCACCTTGGCATTGCGTTTCAGGTGATCGATGACATCGTCGGGGTCTGGGGTTCGTCGACCCAGACCGGCAAGGCGATGGGCAGCGACCTGAAGAATGGGAAAAAGACCCTCCCCACGCTGGTCGCCCTGCGCAGCGGCCCAGCCGGCAACCGGCGGGTGCTGCGCTCGCTGCTGGCCCGAGCCCGATTCACCGCTGCCGAGATGGAGACCGCCCGCGCCATCATGACCCAGTCGAGCGCCCAGGCGATCTGCCGCCGGCACGCCGCCGAGCACCTCGCCGAAGCCCGGATGCAGCTTTTTGGCATGACCGACCGTCCAAACTGGGCCGTTCGCGCCCTGGCCGAGATGGTCACCACCCTGGAGTCGGGACTGGTCTAGAGGCGTGCTCGGCGTACGCGGGGGGCGCGCTTTTGGCGCGACTGGCACAATAGACGGTGGAGGTTGGGGTCAACGGCGGTTCCGGCACGCACCCCGAGGGTCGTGACCTATGTAATTTGGGCGTTGCTCGCGCTGCTCGCGCTGGGCCAGCCGGCCGCGAAGGCTCCGGCGATGGCGCCCAGCGAGGTGCTTGGCGTGCACGCGAACGCTGACGGGCAGGGCCTGCAGGGCAAGGTCTACGTCGCCCTGGGCGACTCGATCAGCGCCGGCCGCTACGGGACGGCGCCGGACGACATCTTTCCCGCCATCGTGGCCGACAAGCTCGGAATGTCGCTCAACCTGATCGCCCGCAGCGGCACCAAGGCCGGCTGGGGCGTGACCGAGACCGGGGCGGTGACGGCGGCGCACCCGGCGCTGGTGACGATCGAGCTGGGGACCAACGATGTCGGCTTCTCCACTCCGGCCGACGCCTTCGCCTCCCAGTACGACACCCTCGTCGCGGCCGTCTCCGCACCGACCACGCGGGTGCTGTGCCTCGGCAGCTGGCTGCCCTCCGCCGGCTTCGACGCGATCATCGCCGCTGCCTGCCAGCGGCACGGCGGCGTCTACGTCAGCCTCGACGGCTTCTACGGCGTCAATGATTTCCATGCCTCGGACGGCGGGTCGAGCTACCTGGGTCGAACGGATTGGTTCCATCCGGGCGACCAGGGACACGCCGCCATCGCGGCCGCGGTGCTGGCGGCCCTGGGCGCCGGGCCGGCTCCGCTGGTCGGTCCCCTCCCCACCGTCTCGCCCGTCGGGGACGTCATCCGCACCCATCCGAAGTAGGGCACAGCGAGCTCAGCGGTTCAGCCCTCGAGCACGTCGCCGATTTTCAAGGCGAGGTGCAGCCCGAGTCGGACTTCCGCATCGCGCAGGTCGACGCCGAGGAGATCTTCGATTCGCCCCAGGCGGTAGAGCACCGTATTCCGATGGAGGTGCAGCCGTTCCGCCGCATCGGTGGGGCTGCCATTGGTCGCGAGGTACGCCTCCAGGGTTTGCAGCAACACCCCACCCCGATCCTTCGGGCGTAACCGCTCCAGCGCCTCGTCCCGGAAGGCGCGCAGCTCGGGCAGCGGCTGCAGGGCATAGAGCAGCCGGTACAGCCCCAGATCGGCGAAGGCGGTGATGCTGTCAGCGCCAAACAGGCGGCGGCCCATCACCATCGCCTGCTCCGCCTCGCGCGCAGCGGCGGCGACCTCGCGGCCGCCCGATCGCACCGCGCCATAGCCGAGCGCGAGCGGGGTGGCGGCCGCGGATTTGGCGGCGTGGTGCAATTGCTCCACCAGCGCCCTGGGCTCAGGCGCTCGCCGCGCCGCGAGGCTGATCAACGCCACCGTCCCCGCCCCACGCTCGCGCACCAGGGCGGCGGTGCGCATGGTGGCCAGCAGCCGTTCCCACGCAGCCCGGATCCTGGTGGCTGTCGCTGTGTCGTTCGCCTCGGCGGCGCAGGCCAGGTAGGGCGCCTCGACATCGAAGCCTTTGCGCTTCGCCCGCTCGCGGGCGGCGTCGTGCGAGCCGGGCCGACCCGCGGTCAGCACGTCCAGCAGCTCCTCCTCGACTTCGTCGCGGGCGTCGCGCGCGGCGCGGGCGCGAACCAGCTCGATGGCGCAGGCGTGGGCGGCCCGCCCGACCGCCAACCGGTGCATCTCGCCCAGTTCGCCGTCAGACCCGAGCAACGACAGGTAACCCGCGATGCTGCCCTGCACCAGGATTGGTGCGATCAAGCGGGCCTCTCCGCTCCCCAACGACCGGAGCGCAACCGGCGGGTCGAAGGCGCTGAGCGGCACTTCGCGCAGCCAGTCGTCCAGCGCCGGGCGCTCCCCGGCGATGGCGGCGGCGGTGGCCTCCGACAGCCGGCCGGCGCCCACGTAATCGACGCCCGAATCGCGCTCGAGCACGACCGGGACGCCGGTCAGCTCATTCAGCCGTACGAGCAACGCCGGCAACCCGCGACCCGCCAGGGCCAGCTCGCTCAGCTGGCGGTGGAGGTCCTGGGCGCGCTCGTGCAAGGCGGCTCGCTGGTCGACGATGAAGCGGAGCACTTGCTGCTCGACCTGGTCGAGCGGCAGGCTTCCCGCCAGCGCAAAGACCGGAAGGCCGTGCGCCTCGGCAACCCGCCGAGCCTCGGGCGAGACGCGACCCAGGATGGCGGCACCGGCGATGCCCTGCCCGGCCAGCGACTCGAGCAAGCGGGCGAGCGTCAGGCGGGAGTCGACGGCGGCCAGTACCTGGGGATCGATCAGCAGCAGCTCGCCGCCGCGAAGTGGCGTAAAGGCCGGCGGGCGCGCCCGCAGGGCCGTGCACCAGACGACCTCGCGGCGGCTGCCGCCGGCCCCGGCAACCAGCTGGGTGTCTTTCGGTAGGGCGCCGTGCCACACATCGTCGACGGTGACATGGGGATGAGGCGGGGCAACCGGCTTCTGCGAGGGCATTGTTCGTGCGCCGCGCCCTACGGCAACGGACCGATCGGTATTATCCCACAGGCCGGCTCGGGTCTTTCAGACGGCGCGCACAAGCCGTCGGGCCGGTGCTAGGCGGTTCGCACCCGCCGCCGCGAGGGGCGGGCGGGTTTGGGCGGCGATTCGCGTCGCTTTGACGGCGCCTTCTTCTCGCCGTTTCCGCTGCTCGCCGACGCCCGCGTCCTGGCCGGCGCCTTCCAGAGCGATTCCAGATCGTAATAGGAGCGCTCGCCCGGCAGGAACACGTGCACGATGACGCTGGCGTAGTCGAGGACCACCCAGGAACCCTCTTCATAGCCGGCGGTTCGCAGCGGCCGGACCCCTTTGGCGCGGGCGGCTTCGATGATGGCGTCGGTGATGGCGCGAACCTGCCGGTCGGTATCGCCCTCGCAGATCACGAAGTAGTCTGCGATGGAGGATTTTTGACGGATGTCCAGCCTGACGATTCCCCGCGCCTTCTTGTCCGCCGCCGCATCGGCGATGAGCCGGCTGAGCTGAAGGGGGGTCACCGAGACGATTATCCCAAGAGCGCGCCAGCCGCCGTCAAGGCCGATAGAGCCCGTGGGCCTGGATGTACTCAGCCACGGCGGCCGGCACCAGGTCGTCGATGGCCGACCCGCGGGCGAGCCGATCGCGGATCTGGTGGGCGGCGATCGCCGGCGTGTCGAGATGCACCACCCGCGTCCGTGCCGGGGCGAACCCGAGCTCGTGCATCGTTTGCGGCGCCAGGCTGGTCTCGGGCCGGTTGAAAATCACAAAGCTCGCCTCCGCCAGTAGCGCGGCCACGTCGTGCCAGGCACGGATCTGCAGAGCAGCGTCAGACCCGAGCAGCAGCTCGAAGCGCTGTCCGGGAAATCGCCTGGCCAGCTCGCGCACGGTGTCGATCGTGTACGAGACATTACCGCGGTCGACCTCGAGCCGCGACGCCTGAAGTCCCGGCTGCTGACCAACCGCCAGCTCGACCATCCGCATCCGATCCTCGGCCGGCGCCAACGGTGGGTCGCTGCGATGCGGCGGTTGCGCGTTCGGCATCAACCAGACCTGGTCGAGGTCGGCCAGATCGCGCAGCTGGCGGGCCGCGGCCAGGTGACCATTGTGGACGGGGTCGAAGGTCCCGCCCATGATGCCGATGGTGCCGCGGCCGGCGTCAGCGCTCGGGATCGTACAGGAACTCCACGCCAGAAATCTTGACCGTCTCGCCGCCGCGGGCGCCATGCCGGGCGAGCGCATCGTTGAGGCCCCAGCGATCGAGCATGCGCTGGAAATGGGCCAGGCCTTCCGGGTTGGTGATGTCGGTCATCGCCAGTAAGCGCTCCAGCTGCTGGCCCGAAACCCGAAAGCCGTCGTCCAGCGCCTCGATGGTGAAGGGATCGGCGGAGCTCGGGCCCCGGTAGACCTTCAACGCCGGGAGTGGTTCGGGGGCGGCGGCTTTCCGCCGGGCGAGCATCCGCCAGGCCGCCCAGAGCAGGTCATCGACCCCCTCGCGGGTCACCGCCGAGATCGGAAAGGTACGGCGCCGGAGTTTCACCAGCCGCTGCCGAAACGCGACCACCTCCGAGGGGTCGGGTACCGCGTCCATCTTGTTGAGCGCGACCAGGTGCGGGCGGCGGGCCAGCGCGGCGCTGTACTTCTTGAGCTCGCTGCGTACCTGCTGGTAATCG
This sequence comes from Chloroflexota bacterium, assembly GCA_005881215.1. Taxonomy (GTDB): domain Bacteria; phylum Chloroflexota; class Dormibacteria; order CF-121; family CF-121; genus CF-13. The sequence continues at coordinate 7,346 of VBDZ01000013.1, forward strand.
TTCCAGAGCCGGTCACGATCGCCCGCGGCGGCATCGATCACGTGAATCAACACCCGGGTCCGCTCCACGTGGCGTAGAAATTGCAGCCCGAGCCCGGCGCCGGCATGCGCGCCCTCGATCAGCCCCGGCAGGTCAGCCATCGTAAAGCTGGCCTCGTCGGCCAGCTCGACCACGCCCAGCACCGGTTCCAGCGTCGTGAACGGATAATCCGCGATCTTCGGGCGGGCGGCGCTCGCCGCAGCGAGCAGCGTCGACTTGCCGGCGTTCGGCAACCCGACGAGCCCCACGTCCGCGATCAATTTGAGCTCGAGCCACAACCAGCGCGACTCACCCGGCTCTCCGAGCTCCGCGAAGCGCGGGGTCTGGCGGGTCGACGTCTTGAAGCTGGCGTTGCCCCGCCCACCGCGTCCCCCCCGGGCGATCACCAGCCGCTGCTGGTTGCTGATCAGGTCGGCGATCGTCTTGCCGTCCTCGTCGATGACCAGCGTGCCCGGCGGAACCTGCAGCACCAGGTCGGCGGCGTCTTTCCCATGGCGGCGGCTGCCACCACCGCGCCCACCGCGCCCGGCGGCGAAATGATGCTGGTAGCGGTAATCCTGCAAGGAGTTGAGCTGGCGGGAGACTTCGAGCACCACGTGGCCTCCCCGGCCGCCGTTACCGCCATCGGGACCGCCACGCGGCACGTACTTCTCACGCCGGAAGCTGAGCGCGCCGGCACCGCCATCTCCGGCCTTGGCGAAAATCTTGACGCGGTCGGTGAACATCAGCCCAGGTTCCCCGGTTCAATCACCCGGGTCGGAATAGCCTAGACCGCTTCGGCGAGCACCGAGACTTTCTTGCGCTTATGGCCGGTCCGCTCGAAACGCACGACCCCGTCGACCAGCGCGAACAGGGTGTGATCACGCCCCATCCCGACGTTGGTCCCGGGGAAGATCGCGGTGCCGCGCTGGCGAAGAATGATCGTCCCGGCATTGACCGCCTGGCCGGCGCCGGTCTTCATCCCGAGCCGCTGCCCGACACTGTCGCGTCCGTTGCGTGAACTGCCTGCGCCTTTCTTGTGTGCCATTGGCTACTCCTCAGTCGGGGTCGCGGGGGTTCCCGCGGGTGTCGTCTTTTTCGCGCTGGCCGTCGCCGCTTTGCGCGATCTCGCGGCGGGCCGGCCGCCGGTCGATCGCTCACCACTCGCGGGCCGCTCCGCCGACCCCGGCTGCTCGGCCGCGCGGTCGCCGGGGGCCCGGATGGCGCCAATCCGGAGCTCCGAAAGTTGCTGGCGATGCCCGGTCTTTCGCCGGTGCCGCTTGCGCGCCTCGAACTTGAACACAATGATCTTGTCGCCGGACCGGTGGGCGACGACGGTCGCCTCGACCGCCGCGCCGTCGACGAAGGGGGTGCCGACCAGCGGCTTGCTATCGCCGCCGAGCAGCAACACCGAGCCGAGCCGCACCGTCTGGCCGACGTTGGCGGACACCCGATCGACCAGGATCCGGTCGCCTTCGGTCACCTTGAACTGCTTTCCGCTGGTGGCAACAATGGCATACATGGCAGTAGCGCCCCCGGGCGCGACTCCGTAGTTTATCACGCGATCTGCTCGGGGCCCTGGTCGACGTGGTTCTCGTAGAAGCGGGTGATCTCGGCCTGGTCGTACGAGTCGAGAAACTCGACGTAGTGCCAGGCGACCAGCGCGATCTTCTTCTGCATCCCCCGGCTGTAGGGCGTCATCACCAGCTTGACCTCGTTGAACTGTGGTTCTGCGGGTGCGATGTTTAACACGTAGTCCTGCAGCGTGTTCTTGAGCGTGGCGCAGTCGCTCCCGCTGGGGCAGTTGTACAGAATCGCGATCCCGCCATGCTCGAGGTTATGGACGAATTGCCCCTCGACCAGGTTGTCGACCGTCTTCCACCGCACCGGGGCGCTGCCGGCCACCGAATAATGCGGGCCTGATGTCGGCGGATAGAACTTGTAGGTCCAGGTGGTGGAGGGATCAATGTGCGTGGCCGTCCCCTCGTCCGGGACCTGGGTCCCGACGGTACCGCTGACCGTCTGGAACGTGAGCCGGTTCTTGTTCGCCAGATTCGCCAGGTTATTGAGGTAGAGCGCCACCAGCAGGATGGCGAGCGCCGCCGCACCCAGCACGCCGCCGATGATGTACAGGTTGCGACGATCGCGGGCGCGCTGTCGCGCCGCGGCCTCCTCGCGTTGCTGCTGCCGAAGCGCCTTCAACTCACGCTGGGTTCGAGACATATTCCGGCCCTACATTCTCTCAGGCGTGACCAAGAATTCGATTAGCTCGCCGTCACGATCACGGGCGACTGGTCCGAGCCGCCGGTGATCTGGGCGTTGCTGCTGTTGCCGGAGACGACGTTCGGATGCGGCCCCAGCGAGGCCCCGTTGATCTTCGCCGTAAAGGTGATCACCAGGGTGGCGCCGTTGAAGCCGCCGGCCGGCACCACGAACGGGCCCCACTGCGGCGTCGCCGATCCGGCGGCCGGCTGCAGCCGCGAGCCGACTGATTTTCCATTGATCACGATCCCATTGGTCCCCTGGTAGCTAAAGCCCTGCGGCAGGGTATCGGTGACCGTCACCGACTGGGCGGCATCGGTGCTGTCGTTCTCGACCGTGATCACGTAGGTGACGGTCCCGTTTTGGGCCGCGTACGGTGCGGTCGGGGCGACCGTCATGGTGATCGGCACCCTGGTGCCCTTGCCCACCGCGAGCGGTGCCGTATTGCCGATGGTTTGCGGCGGGATGTCCTTGAGGCCGGTGACGGCCGCGGTCAGGTTGTAGATTCCGGGGGCGACCCCGGGTAAGACTCGGGCCTGAAAGGTGAGCTGCAGCAGCCCGGCCGCGCCGTTGCTGGCCCCCGGGATATCCCAGGACGACCAGAGCGGGAGCAGGCTGTTTCCCGGTGGATCCACCGCGCTGACGCGCACGCTGTTGCCCACATAGCCGGTGGTCGCGTTATAGAGAAACCCCGGCGCCAGGCTGACCGAGACGGCCACCCCCTTCGCCACCGCGGAGCCGACGTTGCTCACCGAGATGACGTAGGTCGCCAGGCTGCCGGTGGTCACTTGTGCGCTCGCCGCCGCGGCGGTGAGCGTGAGCGACGGTCGTGGCTCGACCACCAGGCCGACCGGGTTGCTCTGGTCGATCTCGGCCGGCGTCGAGGTGATGACCTTGACCTGGTTCTGATAGTCGCCGGGCTTGACTGCCGCCTGCACCGTGAAGCTCAGGATCAGCTCGCTCAGCGTGTTGCCGTTACCGGCCGGTATCGTCCACGTTCCCCAGCGCGGATTTCCGGTGGCGGCCGGTTCGCTGGTCGCGGTCCGGATGGCGTTGCCCCCCAGGGTGGTGAACTCGTAGTAGCGAAAGCCCGCCGGCAGCACGTCCTCGATGGTCACGCCGCGGGCGGGTCCGGCACCGGTGTTGCGGATCGACAGCGTCAGCCCGGTGAACGCGCCGGGCGAGAGATGGCCCTTGTGGTCGGTGCCGGTGGTGGCATCGGTGCTCTGGCTGATGACCAGTCGTGAGGCAGCGCTGGGACCGCAGCCGCTAACGGCGAGCGGACCGAGCAGCAGCAGGCCGGCGGCCAGCACTCGGCGAGACGTGATTCGAAAACGCTTTCTGCAACTCATCCGGATTCTTTGCCGGAACCGGGATCCCGCATTCGTCCAGCAATCGCCGGAGCAGGCGCATCGGCATCCCAACGACGTTGTCGTAGGGCCCGCGGATCGAGGCGATCAGGCGCCGGCCCTCGCCCTGTATAGCGTAAGCACCGGCCTTATCCTGCGCTTCACCGCTGCGGAGATAGGCGAGGATCTCCGGTTCAATTTCACGCATGGTGACATCCGTCCGAGAAACACCGTGAACCCGGCGCCCCGAACGCCCATCGATGACGTGCAGCGCGGTGTAGACCTGGTGGGTCCGGCCACTGAGCGCCCGCAGGAATTCCGCCGCCTGCTCCAGATCGCGCGGCTTGCCAAAAATCCGCCCTCGCAAGACGACCTCGGTGTCGGCGCCGAGGACGACCGCGTCCGGCATTCTTGCGGCCACCGCCTGGGCTTTGGCCGCGGCCGCCCAGGCCACGTAACGCATTGCCCCCAAGGGTGCCGGCGGACGCTCGTCGATGCCCGGCGGCACGGCTGAAAACGGAATCTGCCAGCGGGTCAACATCTCGATGCGGCGCGGCGAGGACGAGGCGAGCACCAGCGGGGGTGCGCTGTTTTTCATCACCCGCCCAGACGCAGCATCCGCAGGAGCAGCGCCGGGGCGACGCCGCAGGCGATCGAGAGCGCCGGTCCGATCCAGCGGAGCGCCGTGCGCGGCCGCTCGGGCGCCGGCACCAGCGCATGCCGGTCGACCAGCGGAGCGAGTTGCAGTCCGGCCCAACTCAGGGCGGCGAGCAGCCCGAGGACCAGCGAGGCCTGCAGGTCGGCGACGACCGCCATTGCGGCGGCGGCGAAGGTGACCGCAGGCGGCCAGCTCGATCGCGCCAGCTCGACCATCCGTCCCGCCCACCCCGGGCGCCGCGGAGGAGCCTCGTCGATGCGCACCAGCACCAGGTCGACCAGCAGCAACACCACCGCCAGGTCGCCAAGGCCGAGCGAATCGCGGGCGGCGATCGCGAGCAACAGCAGTCCCATGATCAACGGATCGCGGAGCGGATCGCGCCGGCTATCCCGAATGACCATGCTGATCAGGGCTCGGCAGCTGAGCAGGATGGCGCCCACGGCCGCAATCCATTGAAAGCGAACGAGCTGGCCGGTACTCAGGGAGCCGACGGCGAGCATCACCAGGAAGGTCGTCGCGGGGAGGGCCAGCACCCGAAGGAAACCGGTTCCGGCCGCGAACAGCATCAACACCAGGCCGAGGGCGAGGCCGACGGCCTGGACTCGGGGACTCCACGACGACGTGCCGAGGGCGGCGAGCACCGGCATCAACCCCAGCAAGCCGGCCGCGATCCAGGCGGGCCGTTCCCCGTGCCGCTCGAGGACGGTGGCGACCGCGACCAGCGCCGCCAGCGCCGCCCATCGAAGGCTGGGCGCGGTCGCGATCAGCGCCAGCACGCCCAGCAACGCCACCCACTCGCTGCCGAGCGGCGTGACGACAACGCCGGCCACCAGCACTACCGCGATGGCCAGCAGAACCGGCCCGGTCAGATTGAGCGAGAGATCGAACAGCGTCACCCGCGCAAACGACGGGGCGGTGGCCGCGAGCGCGATCGCGACCGCGGCGAGCAGGAGCAGCAGGCCGCTGATCGCCGGACGCAGCCGCCCGGGCACCCGCGCACGCTCGCCGGCGATCGGCATCAGGGCCAAGGCCCCGGCGACGCCCGCCGTCAGGGGGCCCGCGTTGACGGCGCAGAGGATCACGCCGGCCGCGCCGGCGATCATCAGGACCTGGCCCTGCAGCCGCTCCGGTTGGTCGGCGGGGCTGACGAGCCAGGCCACCCCCACGGCGCTCAAGAGCCAGGGCACCGCCGAGAGCAGCACCGGGTTTTCGCCGATTGGCAAACGCGAGGCGAGAAAGAGGGCCACCAGCATGCTGGCGGCGATGGTGACCCCACGCCGGGTCAGCCCCTCGAAGCTGGAGGGGACGCGCTGGGCCGGGCGGGAGAGCAACAGGATGGCCGCCAGTGGACCAATCGCCCAGGCGGTCGCGCTGGGGTCCACCAGCAGGGCGAGCGACCACGCGGCCGCCACCGCCATCGCGAATGTGCCGGCTTGCCGGCGCCGGCCGGCGCTGCCGTAGACGACCAGCAGGCCAACGGCGAAGAGCACCGCCGGCAGGTAGACGATCACGGTCGGACCGCTGCCATGCCGACCACCACCAGGAAGCCTCCCCAGAGCAACAGGCGGCTCCAACCTGGCAGCGCGCGCAACTGGCCGGGGAGCTTCAACCGCAGCTGAGCCCGCCGGCCGGCACGAGGCCGCGGCCGCAACGGCCACCGGCCTCCGAACCGCCAGAGCGCCGCGCCCAGCACAACCGCGAGCCCGATCGACACCGGCAGCGCCGGCCACGCGCCGGCGGCGGTCCGGATCAACAAGAGGCTGGCGGCGACCGTCCCACCTTGCACCGCGCGCACCGTTCCGGCCGCCGGCAGCACCAGCGGATTCATGGCGATGATCGGGACGGCGGCGATCAGCAACAGCGCCCCGGCCCACGCGGTTGCCACGTCCATCCGGATGGATCTCGCGACCGTCGTGTCGAACAGGATCGCGACCAGCGCGAAGCCCACCGCCAGCGCCATGGGAACGATGCCGATAGCGAGCCCGCGGGCATCGAGCGCGAGGCCGCCGAGCCAGATGCCCACGAAGGCGACGCTCCCCGGGATCATGGCCAGTTGCAGCAGCGACAGCGCATGGGCAGCGGACTCGCGCGGCACGCGCAGGCTGAGGAGGCCGGTGAGCGGGATCAACGTCAGCCAGAGCCAGGTGCCGGCGACCGTGAACAGCGGGTCGCCGCCAATCGAGAGCGCCAGCGCGATGCACGCCTGCGACCCCAGCAGCAACGGCGGCAGCCGCGCCCCTGTCCGCCGCCAGAGCGCGACGGCCGCCAGCGCGACCGCGAGAAGTGCCCCGCCGGCGAACAGGACCACGGCGATCCGTTGATCAGGCAGCTGTCCGCCCAGCAAGGCGAGCAACCGCAACAGGAGGTACCCCGCGGGCGCCACCCAGGCGATCGCCGGCTCGAAGCTGACCGAGGCGGCCGGCCCGCCCATGCCCCAGGCCAGCGCGCCGACCCGGATCAGGACCGGCACCAGGACGAGAAAGAACGTGGCCACGCCGAAGGTGTCCGACGGTACTCCGGAAAACGCGCTGGTCCCCACCGACTGGATGGCGCTGGCCGCGGCCAGCAACAGCCCGATGTCAGCGATCTGCAGACTGATCCGCAGCCCCCGCCGGCGCGGGGCTGCCTCGTCCAACGCCCCGCTCCACGCCAGGGTCAGCACCTGCAGCGCGACGTAAACCAGCAGCAGGTTGTCGGCCATGATCACGGCCCCGGCAGCGGCGCTGGTCAGCAGCCAGCCGAGCCATGGCTCGCGGCGATCGCCGCGTACACGCTGGCGCGCCAGCATCAAGAGCGCCGCGGTCGTCAGCGTGACGGCGGCAAACGCGAGCGACAGTCCATCCATGCGGATGGCCAGGTCGGCATAGGGAAAGGTGGTCAGGTAGGGAACGTCGACGTGTTCACCGGGCGCGAGGCGGAGCAGCTCGACCAGCGCGATGCCGGCGGCGACGGCGGTGGCGCCGAACGCGATCCAGCCGTTCGCCGGATTCCGTGGCCGCATTCGCACCATGGCGGCCGCCGCGAGCAGCACAAGGGGGGCGAGCAGCGCCTGGAGCGCGAGCGGCATTTAGTCGCTCGGCGGACAGTTAGCGCAACGCGGTGCTAACGCGCGATTCGGGGCGTCGGCACGGTGCCCTGCAGCGGGACTTCCTCGGCGCAGTAGGGGCACACGCTCCATCCCAGCTTCAGCTGTTTGTTGCACCGTGGGCAGAGTTTACTGAACTGGGTCTTGCAGTGCGGACAGAGCACGTACTGCGAATCGATCGGCTCGCCGCAGCTCGGGCAGGGCCGCAACTCGCGCGCCGGCCCGCCTGGTTCGGCCAGGGCCGCGGTCTCAAGTTCCAGCGCGCGCCGCTCCGCCATGGTCAGCGGCGGCCGGATGATCATGTAGATGAACAGGCCGAAGATCGGTAGCACCAGCGAGAGGCCGGTGGCGAAAACGTGGAACAGGACGCTGTTCGAGCGCTCGCGAGCGTCACGGAACGCCCAGTAGGAGAGGCTGAGCCAGAAGGCCAGCAGGTAGAAGACGACGATGAACAGCAACGGCCGCAGCGGCTTGAGATCAGGCAATGTGTCTCCCCACCGTGTTCAATTTGTCTCCGCTACCTTACCGTACTTCCGCGTCAGGGCCCAAGAGCCCGCGCAGGCGTTCCACCGCGGCCTGCGCCTGGTGCAGCCGGTCGCCTTCGCGCTCGACGACGGGTCGCGGCGCCTTGCCGGTGAAGTCCGGGTTGCCGAGCTTCTTCTCGATGGACTCGATCTCGGCGAGTTTCTTTTGCAGCTCGGCCTGCAGTCGCTGGCGTTCAGCCGCATCCCCCTGGGGGAGGCCGAGCCGGACCGTGGTCGGCCCCACCACCACCACCGCCTGTGGCATTCCCTCGGGAAGCTCGCCATTCAGCTCGAGCTGGGCCAGCGTCGCCAGGTAGCTCCGCCCCACCGGCTCGGTCAGGAGCGGACGTGACGACACCAGCTGAGCGGGCTGCCGGCGCCCCCGCGGATCAGACGCATGGCGGAGGTTGCGCACCCGCCGCACCACCTCGAGCAAGTGCCCCATCTCCTCGATCAGGTGCCGGTCCTCCACCGTCTCATCCGGCAGCGGCCACGCCGCGTACATGATGGTTTCGCCTACGTGCGGCAATCGCTGCCAGAGTTCCTCGGTCACGAAGGGCATGATCGGGTGCAGCAGCCGCAGGGTCGTCTCCAGCACGTCGATGGCGACCGCCTGCGCCGTCCGGGTCGAGGCATCACCGGCCTGCAGGCGCGGCTTGATCAGCTCCAGGTAGTCGTCGGCGAACTCGTGCCAGGCGAATTCGTAGAGGGCGTCGATCGCCGGCCCGAACTCGAAGCGCGCAAACGCCTGCGTCACCAAGCGGGTGACGGCACTCATCCGTCCCAGGATCCAGGCGTCGGCCGGCTCCATCAACGACTCATCGATCGGGAGCGGCCTGCCGCCCTCCGGGAGCTTGGCGACCAGCAAGCGGGTCGCGTTCCAGAGCTTGTTGGCAAACAGCTGATAGGACTTGATCTTCTCCTCGGAGAACCGAATGTCCTGCCCGCTGGTGCCGAAGTAGGCACACCAGGCCCGGGTGGCATCCGCGCCGTAGCGCTCGATCACCTCCAGCGGGTCGACCCCCGTGCCCAGCGATTTGCTCATCCGCCGTCCGTCGGGAGCGAGCACCGTGCCGTGGATCAGGACGTCCGAGAACGGCACGGCGTTCAGGAAGTGCAGGCTCGTGAAAACCATGCGGGCGACCCAGAGATAGAGGATGTCGCGAGCCGTGTCGAGCACCTGGGTTGGATAGAAGCGGCGCAGGTCCTGGGTGTCGTTCGGCCATCCCAGGGTGACGAACGGCCAGAGCGACGAGGAGAACCAGGTATCGAGGACATCCGGGTCCTGGGCCAGATGGCGATCGCCACACTGCTCGCAGGCCTCTGGATCCTTGAGATACGCGATCGCATGGCCGTTGGCGCAAGTCCACACCGGGATCCGGTGCCCCAGCCACAGCTGCCGGGAGATGTTCCAGTCACGGATGTTGCGCATCCAGCGCAGGTACTGCTCTCGCCAGCGATCCGGATGGAAGCGGAGCTCGTTGGTCTCCGCCACTGCGATCGCCGGTCCCGCCAGCGGCTTCATCCTGACCCACCACTGGGCCGAGACCAGCGGCTCGATCACCGCACCGCAGCGGTCGCAGTGTCCGACCGAATGGTGATAGGGCTCGATCTTCTGCAAGGCGCCCTCGGCCTGCAGCGACTCGACGATGCGGCTGCGTGCCTTCGGCACCGACAGCCCGTCGAGCTCCGGCACCTCGGGGATATTCATCCGGCCGTCGAGGTGCAGGATGCTGCGCACCTCGAGGTGGTGGCGCTCGCCGATTTCGTAGTCGGTGACGTCGTGCCCGGGCGTTACCTTGATGGCGCCGGTCCCGAATTCCTGGTCGACCGCCTCGTCGGCCACGATCGGCACTCGGCGATGCACGATGGGTAGCGTCACGAACTTGCCAATCAGGTCTTTGTAGCGCCAGTCGTCCGGGTGGACGGCGACCGCGGTGTCCCCCACCATCGTCTCCGGGCGAGCGGTGGCCACCGTGATCACGCCGCCGCCTTCGACCGGATAGTCGAGGTAATAGAGCTGGTCGTCGGTCTCTTCGTACTGGACCTCGAGGTCGGAGATCGCACTCTGGTCGCGAGGACACCAGTTGACGATCCGGGGGCCACGATAGATCAGCCCTTCCCGCCAGAGTTGCACGAACACGTAGCGGATCGCCTCGATGTAGGTCGGATCCATGGTGAAGCGGATCCGTGACCAGTCGGCGCTGAACCCGAGCCGGCGCATCTGCCGCAGGATGGTGGTGCCGGTGGTGTCGTACCACGCCTGCACCAGCCGGTCCCAGGCTTCCCGGCCGATCTTTTCTTTGGTCGTCCCTTTCTTGGCCAGCTGCTTTTCCAGCACGTTCTGAGTCGCGATCGCCGCGTGGTCGGTGCCCGGCACCCAGAGCGCGGCGTCGCCCAGCATCCGATGCCAGCGGATCAGCACGTCCTGCAGGGTGTACATCGCATGCCCCATGTGCAGGTCGCCGGTGATGTTCGGTGGCGGCATGGAGATGGTGAAGGTCTTGCCGGTCAGACTTTCGCGCGGCTTGAAGTAGCCGCGCTGATCCCAGGTGTCATACCAGCGCTGCTCGACGGACTTGGGATCGTAGCGGGTCTCCACGTTGGCCACCTAGTTTATCGAGGCTTTCGCGCTCGAGGCGAACTCGAAACTCTTCGGCCGTTTGACCGTTCACCTGGTAGATGCTGCGGAAGCTTCTCCGCGCTCGACGGCGGGTGGTCCCGGCAGCGGTAGTGGGCTGCCTGGTGTTCGCCGCCTGCGCCACCTCGCCCGCGGCGAAGTCATCGAACAAGATTCCCGTCGGTCAGATGCCCACGCCGCCCGCCGACGCGCGAATCGTGCGCGGCGTCGACGTTACCCTTCCTCTGGTCTCGAAGCCGAGCTCGACACTGCCTGGCGCGAACCAGCGCGATGTCGTCTTCACCGACGTGCGTACTGGATTCCTCGCGACCGGCGGCGAAGCCATGGCGACCAACCAGGGCGGCGTCTACAACTCGCTGGCAGGTGGTATTCAGCGGACGACAGATGGTGGGAAGACCTGGAGCACAGTCTGGAGCGTGCCTGGGGCCGACATGGATACGGTGACCTTCCTGTCTCCCTCGATTGGCTTTGCCGCTGGTCAGCTTTTTTCGACCAGCAGCACGACTGACGCCAGCGGACAGCCACTCTGGCTCCGGACCGCCGATGGCGGGGCCAGCTGGACGGCGCAGACTCCGGCACTGCCGGCCGCGGCCAACGGCGTCTGGTCGGTGCTTCGCTTCGTTGCCGGGACGAGCAGAGTCATCCTGGCCTCGCCCGATCCAAATGCAAACGGCGGGTATGCGTCGATCATGCTCCGCTCGGTCGACGGCGGCGATCACTGGTCGCAAATCGGGCCGCCCAACTGGAGAGCGACGGGAGGGCTGGCGTTCGCGACCCCAACGCTCGCCTTCGCGACTGGCTACGTGAGCTCGACCGATCCAGCTATCCTGAGCAGCCGGCTCTGGCGGAGTCGCGATGGTGGCCAGACCTGGAGCGCTGTCCCGGGCACACAGCTTCCATTCGGACTCAACGCCATCGACTTTCCCGATCCGGTGCATGGCTTCGCCGCCGGCGGCAACCTGGCCAAGTACGAAATGCGACCGTGGCGCGGCCTGCTCGCCACCAGCGATGGCGGGCGAACCTGGTCGGTGCGCTACCAGTCGCCGGACGCCGATCGCTCCAATCCGATCACCAGGCTTCACTTCATTGACGCCAACCACGGGTGGGGAGTCATCGGCGGCTGCAGTGAAGGACAGAACGGGCCATGCGGAGGGGCCGTCATCGTGACGACCGACGGCGGTCGCAGCTGGCACACCACCGACCGGCAGGCTGTCGACGCGAGCCCGATCAGCTCGACCGAGGCCTGGGTGATCAGCGGGTTTCAGCAGGCGTTTGTCTGGCACACGGTCGATGCAGGCGCCAGCTGGGCGCCAGTCGTCAGGGCGGGCGCGCTCAGCATCGATCGCCTCGCCGGATCCCACGGCTGGCTGATCGCGGCGACCGCGGCCGGCACCTGGCAAAGCCACGACAACGGCGCCAGCTGGGCGCCACTTGATCCGGCGATGCTTCCACCAGGCATCGGCCGCGACAGCATCAACCTGCTTGCTCAACCGCCCGGGTTGTTGGTCGTTCTAGCGGACGCAGCGCTGCGGATCAGCCATGACGGCGGCATCCATGCCTTCGATGTCACGCTGCCGGGCCAGGATCCGAATAGCTATGCCCCGACTGGCGTGGCGTTTTCTGACAGCACCCACGGCGTCGCGATTGTCGGCGGTCAACTCTGCACCAAGCCGCCGGGATACACGGGATCAGGCTCGGGGAAGCCGCCAGCTGGGGTGGCGCAGGGAACGACACTGGTGGCCATCACGGGTGACGGTGGGACCACCTGGACCGCGCGCGGTTCGCTGGACATCCAACCCTTTGGAGTCGGGGCGGCACCTGGGTTCTGGGCCGTCGCCGGCTCGACAAACTGCGGCCCACCGCATCCCGTCGTGATGATCAGTCACGACGACGGCAAGCACTGGTCGGCGCAGCGCCTGCTCACGGCGTGCTTTGACATCAGCGTCGCCGCGCCCGCCACGATCTGGCTCAACTGCGGCGACGAGCTGCTCATGACTCGAGATGGCGCGATGACCTGGACGCAATACCGATTCCCGCGCGGCGTACCCTCAGTGCTGGCAATCGGAGGCGACGAAGCCTGGGCCTACGGACCGGAGAGTGCCATATGGCACACAATGGACGGCGGGCTGACCTGGAAGGTCGCGTCCGTCAGCTTCTGACAACCAACCTCAGGTAATCGTGGAGAATCGAACTAGAGCGAGGGCTGGGGCGGCTCGGGTCGGAGCTGGTCGTCGGCGTTGGCCGCGGCGGCTTCTTCCACCGCGACGGGCTCGGTCAGTTCCGGCAGCATGATGGTGTCGGACTTCGGCAGCAGCGCCACGGCGATCACCTCGTCCATGGTCTTGACGAACTTAAAGGTCAGCCGCTTGCGGATGTCGGCCGGAATGTCCACCAGGTCGGGCTGGTTGTCCTCCGGCAAGACGATGTTCTGGATCCCGATCCGGTGAGCCGCCAGCACCTTCTCCTTGAGCCCGCCGATCGGCAGCACCCGGCCGCGCAGGGTGATCTCGCCGGTCAGCGCCACATCGGCGCGGATCGGCCGCTGGCAGAGCGCCGAGATGATCGCCAGCGCCATCGAGATTCCGGCGGAGGGCCCGTCTTTCGGAATCGCCCCCTTCGGAATGTGAATGTGCAAATCGAGCTTCTCTCGAAAATCCACCGCGATGCCGAGTGCCTCCGCGTTCGAGCGCGCATAGGAGAGCGCGGCGCGCGCCGACTCCTGCATCACCTCGCCCATCTGCCCGGTCAGGTTCAGGTTGCCCTTTCCCGGCATGGTGATGACCTCGATGGTGAGCAGCACCCCGCCGACTTCGGTCCAGGCCAGGCCGTTGGCCACGCCGATCAGCGGCTCCTTGTGTCCCTCGTCGGGTTTGTAGCGCGGCGGACCGAGCAGGTCATCCAGGCGATTCGGGGTGATCGACACCCGCCGCGTCTTGCCACCGACGACCTCACGGGCGACCTTGCGGCAGACACCAGCGATCGATCGCTCGAGGTTGCGGACCCCGGCTTCGCTGGTGTAGCGGCTGATGATGGTCGAGAGTGAACCACGGGTAAAGTCGATGTGCTTGTCCGTCAGCCCGTGGTCGTTCAGTTGCTTGGGCACGAGAAACTCGCGGGCGATCACCATTTTCTCTTCCGTCGTGTAGCCGGGCAGGTTGATCACTTCCATCCGGTCGAGCAGCGGCCGGGGAATCGAGTAATAGACGTTCGCCGTGGTGATGAAGAGCACCTCGGAGAGATCGAACGGGATCTCGAGGTAGTGATCGGAAAAGTGCCGGTTCTGCTCCGGGTCCAGCACCTCGAGCATCGCCGACGCCGGGTCGCCCCGGAAGTCCGACGACATCTTGTCGATCTCGTCGAGTAAGAACACCGGGTTGCGGGTGCCGGCTTCGCGCAAACCCTTGATGATCCGCCCGGGCATGGAGCCGACGTAGGTGCGCCGGTGACCGCGGATCTCCGCTTCATCAGACACGCCGCCGAGCGAGGCGCGCACGAACTGGCGGCCCAGGGCTCGGGCGATCGAGCGGCCGAGGCTGGTCTTGCCCACCCCGGGTGGGCCGATGAAGCAGAGGATCGGCCCCTTCGGGGATTTCGTCAGCTGGCGGACGGCGAGGAACTCCAGGATGCGTTCTTTGATCTTTCGCAACCCGTGGTGGTCCTCGTCGAGAACTTTCTCGGCGGCCCGCAGATCGGTGACGTCCTCACTCGATGTCTGCCAGGGGAGCGAGACCACCAGGTCCAGGTAGTTGTGCAGCACGGAGACTTCCGGCGAGCCGGGAGGCATCCGCTCCAGGCGATCGACGTCCTTGAGCAGGCGGTCCTCGATGGCGGCGGCGAGTTCCAGCCCCCTGACTTTCTCCCGCAGCTCGTCGAGCTCGCTGAGATGTGCCTCTTCCCCGCCGAGCTCTTCCTGGATCACCCGCATCTGTTCCTTCAGGTAGAACTCCTTCTGGCGGCGGTCGATCTGCTGCCGGACCCGCTGGCGAATACTGCGATCCATGTCGAGGATCTCGATTTCGCGCTGCAGCACGCTGGAGAGCTTTTCGAGTCGCTCGTTCATCTGGAAGGTTTCCAGTACGTCCTGTTTGTCGGTCACGCCAATGCTCAAATTCGCGGCGACGATGTCGGCGAGTCGCCCGGCGTCTTCCACTCCCCGCGCCGTCAGGTTGACCTCGGGTGGGACTTTCTTATCCAGCTCGACGTAGCGATCGAAGAGGTCGACCACCCCGCGCATCAAGGCCTCGAGCTCCGACGAGGGCTGAATGTCCTCGTCGAGCAGGGCGACCTCGACCCGGAGGTGCGGTTCGGTCTCCAGGAAACGCTCGATCACGGCACGCGAGGAGCCCTCGATCAGGACCTTGATGGTGTTGTCCGGCAGCTTGAGCATCTGCACCACGTCGCCCATGACCCCAACCCGGTAGAGGTCCGGCTCGCGCGGGTCCTCGCAGTCAGCCCGGCGCTGAGTGCAGAGAAAAACCTGCTTACCTTGCGCCATGGCCGCTTCTAGCGCGGCCATCGATCGCGCCCGCCCGACGTAAAGCGGGACGATCATGTGCGGGAAGAGAACGACGTTCTTGAGGGGAAGAAGTGGAAGCTGGACGGTGGCCGGCGCCCCGGTCACAGTCGGCAACGACGACCTACGCGGTCTGCTCGGGGGCGATCTCCTCGAGCTCTTCCTCCGAGTACATCTCGGGCTCCGTGCTGAAGTTGACCGACTTCTCTGTGATGACGCATCGCTTGACCTCCGGGCGTGACGGAACTTCGAACATGGAGTTCAACAAGATGTCTTCGATGATGCTCTTCAGCCCGCGGGCCCCGGTGCCCCGCTGCAGCGCTTTCTTGGCGATGGCGGTCAGCGCCGCCGGCTCGAAAATCAACTGGACGTCATCCAGCGCGAAGAATTTCTGGTACTGCTTCACGAACGCATTCTTCGGCTCGGTGAGGATCCGGATGATGTCGGACTCGTCCAGGTAGTCGAGGGTCACGCCGATCGGCAGCCGGCCGACGAACTCGGGGATCAGCCCATATTTCAGCAAGTCCATCGGTTGCAGCTGCTTGAGAATCTTGGTCGTCTCCTTGTTGCGGTTGGCGTGAACCTCGGAGCCGAACCCGATCTGCTTGTGGCCGATGCGGTGCTCGATGATCCGCTCCAGGCCGTCGAAGGCGCCGCCGCAGATAAAGAGGATGTTGGTGGTATTGATCTGGATGAAGTCCTGGTGCGGGTGCTTGCGACCACCCTGCGGGGGAACGTTGGCGATCGTGCCCTCGAGGATCTTGAGCAGGGCCTGCTGCACCCCCTCGCCCGAGACGTCGCGGGTGATGGAGGGGTTGTCGGACTTGCGGGCGATCTTGTCGATCTCGTCGATATAGATGATGCCGCGCTCGGCGCGGGCGATATCGAAGTCCGCCGCCTGGATCAGGCGCAGCAGAATATTTTCGACGTCCTCACCGACGTAGCCGGCCTCGGTCAGGGAAGTGGCGTCGGCGATCGAGAAGGGCACGTCGATGATCTTGGCCAGCGTCTGGGCCAGCAGGGTCTTGCCGCAGCCGGTCGGGCCGACCAGCAGGACGTTGGACTTTTGGAGCTCGACGTCGCCCGCCATCTTGCTGTGGGCGATTCGCTTGTAGTGGTTGTAGACCGCGACCGAGAGGACCCGCTTGGCGTGATCCTGGCCGACGACGTACTGGTCGAGCGCGGCGTTGATGGTCTTCGGGTTCGGTATCAGCCCGCCCTTGGTCCGCTTCTGCGAGGTGGTCTTGGTGTCTTCTTCCAGGACTTCCTGGCAGAGGTCGATGCACTGATCGCAGATGTAGACGCCCGGACCGGCGACCAGCTTACGCACCTGGGACTGGTCCTTCCCGCAGAAGGAGCAGCGGGTGTGCCGGCGGCGATCCTCGCGTTCGTTCATCGGGATGTCTTCGGCCCCTCGCGTTCCGGTTCGGGGCGCGGCTCCGGCCGGCCACTGCCCGCGGTGCTGAGCTCGAGACGGCCATCCTTGGCCGCGGGATCGGTCGGCCGGGCGGTGCTCAGGATGATGTCGTCGATGATGCCGTAGCTCTTGGCTTCCTCGGCGCTCATGAAGAAGTCGCGCTCGGTGTCGCGCTCGATCTTCTCGATCGGCTGGCCGGTATGCTCCGCCAGGATATCGTTGAGTGTCTTGCGGATGCGGAGGATCTCCTGGGCATGGATCTGGATGTCGGTCGCCTGGCCCTGGAATCCCCCCGACGGCTGATGGATCAGGATGCGGGTGTTGGGCAGCGCGAAGCGCATCCCCTTGGTGCCGCCGGCAAGCAGGACCGTCGCCATGCTGGCGGCCAGCCCCATGCAGACCGTCGAAACTCGCGGGCTCACGTATCGCATGGTGTCGTAAATCGCCAGTCCGGCGGTGACGACGCCGCCCGGGCTGTTGATGTAGATGTTGATGTCCTTGTCGGGGTCCTCGGAGGCGAGGAAGAGCAACTGCGCCATGACGACGTTCGCGACCTGGTCGTCGATCGGCGTACCGATGAAGATGATGCGATCCTTGAGCAGCCGCGAGTAAATATCGAAGGCGCGCTCGCCGCGGTTGGTGGTCTCGATGACCATGGGGATGAGTGCTTCGGGACGCCGGCTGAGCCGTTCGAAATTCATGCCTGCCTCTCCTGTCGTCATTATAGGGTGCAATTCTTACAATCCAGTCTTCCGCGTACTCACTTTTGAATACGCATTTGAGTCAGCGTTCTTTCTTTCCCCTGGTCTGACGCTCCCCGCGCGAGGCCGACTTGCCCACTCCCTCGAGCTCTTTCGCTTCGGGAGGCGGCTCCATTGTATCGGACGCTTCTGGCGCCGCCACCGTACTCAAATAGTCAATGGTCTTTCGCATCAAAAGCTGGTGCCGAAAGTACGCCCGTACCGGGTCGGCAGTTCGGAGATCCCCGTGTCGATGGCCGGCGTGATCTTCCTCCGCCAGGGCGTTTTGGACCGCCTGCTCGACCTCGGCGTCTGAGACCGTGAGTCCCTCGCGGTCGGCGACGGTTTCCAGCGCCAGCTCGAGCCGGACCTTTTGCACCGCCTGGGGGCGCTGCTCCGCCTTCAGCACGTCGAGCGAGGTGTTGGTGTATTCGAGATAGCGGTCGATCTTGACGCCCTGATCCTGCAGGCGCAGCTCGAGCTCGCGGGTCCGCCGGTTGACCTCGCGCTCGATCAGCGCCTCCGGGATCTCCGCCTCCATCCGCTCGTCCAGCGCCTTCAGGACGTCGTTCTCGAAGCGCTGCTCGTCCGCCTGGTGGGCGGCCTCCTGCAGCTCGTCGTGGACTTCTTGTCGTAACTCGTCGAGCGTTTGCCCTCGACCGACTTGCTTGGCCAGCTCATCGTCGAGCGGTGGCAACCGCCGTTCCTTGATCGACTTGACCGTGACGCGAAAGACGACGTCGGACCCGGCGAGGTCTTTCTTTGGATAGTCGGCCGGCAGCGTCAGGCGGATGTCCCGCGTCTCACTCACCGCCTGTCCGATCAGTCCTTCCGCGAGCCCCGGGATCAGGCGCTCTTTGTCGACCTCGAGCTGCGCGTCGGTCTGGCTCTCGCCGATCAGCACCGCGCCCGATTTCAGGATGTGGGTATCGACCGTGAGGAAATCGCCGGCCTGCACCGGCCGTTCGACCGCGTGCAGCTCGGCGAACCGCAACCGCAACCGCTCGATCGCCTCGTCGACGTCCTTGTCGACGATCTCGGTGTTCGGCCGCGGGACCCGGATGTCGTGGTAGTCCTTGAGCGCGATCTCGGGCTTGATCGAGACCGTGGCCGTGAACTTCATCGGCTGTCCGCGATCGAACTGCTGCACCTCGACCCGCGGCACATCGATCGGATCGAGGCCGGCTTCGTCGAGCGCCGAGTTATACGCCGTCGGCAATAAGAGGTCGAGCGCCTCCTGGCGCAAGGTGGGCCAGCCGATCTCGCGCTCGATCATCGGGCGCGGCGCCTTCCCCGGGCGGAACCCGGCAATCCTCACCCGGGGCGCCAGCCGGCTATAGGCCTGGTCGATCGAGCTTGATACCTGGTCGGCGTCGACCTCGACCGATAGCACCACCTGGGAACCGGGCTTACGCTCGGTATCGACTTTCACCGCTGCCACGGAGCTTTACGCTATCAGTTCAAGCTCAAAACGCCAACGTCTAGGTGGCCTAGACGCAGCTTGGTGCGGGCGAGAGGACTCGAACCTCCATGGCTTGCGCCACACGGTCCTAAGCCGTGCGCCTGTACCAGTTCGGCTACGCCCGCAGGCGCACATCAGAATATCGCGACGTAACATGACCCGGTGAGCGCGCTCGCCATCGCGCCCGCGGTTCGTGACACGATCGCCTCCGGTGGCGCCGTGGTCGCCCTCGAATCCGCGGTGATCACCCACGGTCTTCCCGGGGCGGCGGCGCTGGATGCGGTGCGCCGCCAGTGGACCGCCTCCCAGGAAGCGGGCGCCACGCCGGCGGTGGTGGCGGTCTTCGACGGTCAGCTGCGCGTCGGCCTGTCGCTCGAGGAATGTACGGCGCTCGCCCAACGGACCGACACGGTGAAGGTCTCGCCCTGGAACCTCGGGGCGGCACTCACCTCGCCGCGATTCGGTGGAACCACCGTGGCTGCCACCGTCCAGGCCGCGGCGCTGGCCGGGCTGCGGGTCGTCAGCACCGGCGGCATTGGAGGCGTCCATCCGGGTGATGGCCAGGATGTGTCAGCGGATCTTTCCGAGCTCAGCCGCCGCTCGGTGTGCGTCGTCTGCGCCGGACCCAAATCGACGCTGGACGCGGCCGCCACACTCGAGCGACTCGAGACCCTGGGGGTGCCGGTGATCGGCTGGCGGTCGCTGGTGCTGGCCGGCTTTCTCGCGGCATCGGCCGGGTTGCGCTTGTCATCGCGCGTCGACACGGTCGACGAGCTCGCGCAACTGCTGGGCCAGCACTGGGAGCTCGGCGGCGTCGGGGTCGTCGTCAGCCAGCCCCTCGCCGGCGACCTGGCGATCCCCTCGTCTGAGCTGGCGGCCGCCGAAACTGCGTCGGCTCGCGGGCCGGAGCGGACGCCGGCCGAGTTGCGCCACCTGCAGGCCCGGCTCGGTGAGCGGGTGATCGAGGCCAACCTCGCCCTGCTCGAGCGCAATGCCGCGCTCGCCGGCTCGCTGGCCGTGGCGCTCGGCCGGGTCATGTCGCCGATGGATGCCAGGCATGGCTGACCTTCCACCGACCGAGGAGCAGCTCCGGCGACTGAAGAACACGGTGATGGGCGCCGGCCATCGACTGTCGCAGATCGCCCGGTCTCGGGAGCTGCATCCGGGGGAAGCGACCGAGCTGGCCGCGATCACCCGCGAGCTGGAGGACGCGGTCGGACGCCTAGAGCGGCTGCTGGCCACCCTCCGGCGTAACGGGTAGCGGCTCCGGCTGCAGCGCGCGGAAGACCGCGGCGGCGGCACCGATGGCGACGATCAGGCAGCCGGCGGCCGCGGTGAACAGCCCGATGATGACGAGTGGTGCCGTGCTGTGGCCGGCGGTGAGATAGAGCGCCGCGGCCAGGGTCCAGAACCCCGTCAACGAGGTGGCCAGCCGCGCCCAGAGCGGGGCGGCCTTCAGGTAACGCTCGTGGGTGCCAAGTTCCAACGGCAGGCGCTCGGCCCACTCCGGACGGAATGCCCAGGCGGCGGCCAGCGCCGCCCAGCCAGCGGCGTTGAGCAGGGCAAACAGGCTGAGCAGTCCCCGCACCAGGTCCATGGCAGCGCAACGATGGCGGGTCGCCGACCCTACGTCCGCTACCCGGCTTTCACCATGCCGTTGCTAGTCGAGAACCGCCCGTAGCCGGTCGGCCGACTCCTCAGCCAGGGTGTCGTTGATGAAGACCCCCGCGCCCGATTCCGAACCGGCCAGGTATTTCAGTTTCCCCTGGTCGCGCAGCACGGGATAGAACTCGACGTGCAGATGCCCCTGCGCAACCGGCCGCCCGGCGGACGCCTGGTGCATGGCCATCATGTAGGGCATCGGGACCTGAAAGAGCCGGTCGTAGGCCCGGGCGATCCGCTGCATCGCCGAGACCAGCGCCCGCCGGCCCGCCGGTGTCAGCGAGGGGAGCGCCTCCCGATGGGCCCGGGTCGCCACATGGACCTCGTAGGGCCAGCGGGCATAGCCGGGGACATACGCGACGATGCCGCTCGCGTTGATCAGGATGCGACGCCGTCCCTTCAGCTCATCCGCGACCAGCCGGCATTGCAGGCATCCTGGCGTCTGCCGGCGCAGCTCCCCGGCCGCCACCGGCGGGATGAAGGGATACGCGTAGATCTGCCCATGCGGGTGATGCAGGGTGACCCCCACCTGCTCGCCGCGGTTCTCAAAGATGAACACGTAGCGGATCCCGCGCCGGCTGCTGAGGTCCCGATAACGATCGGTCCAGACCTCCGCCAGCTGCGCCAGGCGATCGGCCGGCAGGGTGGCAAACGAGCCCTCGTGCTCGTCGGTGTAGACCACCACCTCGCACAACCCGCCGGCCGGACGGGCCGGCACCATCGCCGGGAATCGGTTCTCAAAAACGGCGGCCTCAAAATGCGACGCCGGAATCTCGGATGAATGGCCGGGACGCGAGGGGCACAGAGGGCAGTCGGTCCGCTCCGGCAGGAAGGTGCGGCCCTGACGCGACGCGGCGACCAGCACCCATTCGCGGCGGAGCGGATTCCAGCGTCGTTGATAGGTCCCGTTCGGCATCGACGGCGCCTGATAATCCGCGGGTGGCGGCGCGTACGCACCGTAGAGATACACGTGCCGGCCGTCCGGTTGGACGATGTCGGTGCGGACCGCGCGCGGCATCGCGTGAATGATAAGCGCGGCCCTGCGGGGTCGCGATTCTGCTAATAAAGAAAAATGCGCCCAGGAGGATTTGAACCCCCGCGCCCGGGTCCGTAGCCCGGTGCTCTATCCAGGCTGAGCTATGGGCGCATTGCGGAAGACCTATTGTAGTTCGAACGTCGACAGCGTCGTGTAACGAGGCGGTCCCGATCCCAGCTGGCTCCGGATCAGCCGGACCTCGTTGACGGGGACGGCGCCGAGCACCGGCTCCCGCCAGCGCGCCTGCCAGTCGGTGAGGAGCTTGCGTTGCGCACCCCGCAGCGGTCTCCGCACCCGGGCCAGGGTCAAATGCGGGTGGAACCGATCCTCGATCGCAAGGTCGGCGTCGCGCAAGGTCTTCCCCAGTTGCGACTGCAGCGTCATCAAGCGGGGCAGCTCGGCGCCAACCATTCCGGCCCACAGCACCTGTGCCCGCGCCAGGTTGGGAAAAGTGCCCACGCCCTGCGCCGAGACCGCAAACCGTTGATGGCGGGCGACGACCGGCGCCAGGGCCGCCGGTAACCGTTCGACGTCGGCGACCGGCAGGTGGCCGAGGAAGTGCAGGGTGAGGTGCATCCGCTCGATGGGATTGATCCGGAGGTAGTCCGCCAGCGGCAGCAGGTCATCGAGCGGACCCTGCAGACGGTTCCGAACCGCGTCAGGCAGCTCGATCGCGAGGAAGACCCGCCAGCGTTCGGGTTCAGCTGCCGGCGTGGCTGCCAACCTTGATGGCGAGCTTGCGGTCCCGCCGCAGCGCCGCCACGCGGTCATCGATGAACTTTGTAAACCAGGTCGGCGTGCCCTGCGGGCTGAAGACGTCGACGGTCGGTGCCAGTACCAGGATGACCGCCAGGTGCACCTGGTCGGCCCGCCGCTCCAGCACGGTCGCGATCGTAAACCCGCGATCGGTCCGGATCATGCCACTGACGGTGCCGGTGGTCAGCGCCTGCACCGCGGTGGCAAGCGCCGGCTCAGGGAGATCGGCCGGGCGCAGCCAGCCGACGTCGCCACCTCGAGCGAACGTCCCGGCATCGTCGCTCCACCGGGCCGCCACCGACGAGAAGCTCTGTCCGGACTGCAGCTCGTGCGCCGCGGAGCCGGCGCGATCTTTCGCCATCGCCGTGACCAACGCGACTTCGGTCAGCAGCGCCCCTTGATAGGCCAGGAAACTCCCGGCGGTGAAGCCGTTGCGGCTGAGCGCCGCGGCGAACGCGGTGCCTCCGGCGCGCGCCCGTAAGGTATCGATGCGCGACTGGACCGCGTGATCGCTGACCGTGATACCGCGTTTCTCAGCTTCCAGATGGATCACCTCCTCCCGCACCAGCTGGTCGATGGTGAAGTCTTCCAACCGCTGGCTCGGCACCGGGCTCGGAATCGCCTCCGGGATGCCAAGGAACGGGTCGCGGTGGCGGCTCACCTCGAGTCGCGCCTGGTAGGCCTTCATCGAGATATCGTGGCCGTCCACAACGGCGGCGGCCGGCTCCGAAAACGGAATCGAGACCGCCGGCCCGTTGCAGGCATTGAGCGCGCCGCCGAGGACCAGGAGCAGGACGCAGCGCCGCAAGGCGAGCCTCATTACACCACGTTGCGCTCGGGTTGCAGTGCGCCCGCGGCAAACCGGTCGGGCGCAAACGCGCCGAGATCCACCGGCGGCGCCCCTTTGAGCATCCACTCGGCGAGCCAGCGGCCGATCACGGGCGCCATCATGAACCCGTGGCCGCTAAAGCCGCCGGCGATCCACAGCCCTGGCTGCAACGGGCCGATCAGCGGCTGGAAGTCCGGCGTGTTCTCGTAGAGTCCTGCCCATCCGGTTTTGACGCGGGCATCGAGCAATGGCGGCCAGCGACGCTGCGCCACGGCGATGATCCGATCGAGAAACGACCAATCCAGCGTGATGTCGTCGCCTGCCGGAACCGAGTTATCACCCATCCCGAAGAGCACGCCCTCGCCCTCGGGGTGGAAATAGAACGACGTGTGAAAGTCGATGGTCATCGGGTTATCCCGCCGAATCCCGGCGAACGGGTCGGTGGTGAAGACCTGCCGGCGAGACGGCTCGATGGGAAGCGCCAGCCCGCGCCGTGCGCCGACCGCCGCCGCCCAGGGGCCGGCGCAGATCACCGTGTCGGTGGCGAGCAGCTCGCCAGCCGCCGATCGCACCCCGCTCACGGCCGCCCCGTCATCCAGGAAGCCGTCGACCGTCGTGTCCTCGAGGATCACCGTGCCAAGCCGGCGCGCCGCGGTGGCGAATCCGTAGGTGACGTCGTTGGGCCCGGCCAGCCCATCGCTGGGGCAGAAGGTCGCCCCGGCAAGGTCGCCGGTTTCAAGTCCTGGAACGATCGCCCGAGCCTCGAGTGGGCTCAACTCCCGAACGTCCGTGACCCCGAGCCGTCGCTGCAACTGGGCCGCTTCATGGAACCGCTCGCGCTCCTCAGACGTCGATAGCAGGAAGAGATAACCGACCTGGCGGAAGTCCGCGGTCTGTCCGGTCGCCTGTGAGAAGTTCGCCAGCAGCCGCTTCGCCTCCATCCCGATCCGAATGTTGATCTCGGTGGAGAACTGCGCCCGGACGCCGCCGGCGCAAGCAGCCGTCGCACCCTGGCCGATGCGGCCGCGATCGACGACCACCACCCGCCGGCCGGCGCTGGCCAGGTAGAACGCGAGGCTGCAACCCATCACCCCGGCGCCGATGATGGCCACGTCGGCGCGGCGCGCGACCTCAGCCGGCTTTGCCGAGTTTCACCATCCCCAGGAACTCGAAGATGAATTTCAGGGCGGCCAGACTGGTGACGTAGCCGGCATCGAGTGGGGGCGCGACTTCGTCGACATCCAGTCCGGCCAGGCGCACGCCGCGCAGCTGGCGCAGGAAATCCAGCAACTCGCGCGAAGTCAGTCCGCCGGCGGATGGCACCCCGGTGCCCGGCGCATACGACGGATCGAGGGAATCGATGTCCAGCGAAATGTGGAGCGCGTCGGAGCCGATCCGCGACCCGATCTCATCGGCGAGCTGGCTGCCGGTCCAGCGATGCGCGGTCGCGGCGGGGACCAGGGTGACGCCCATCTTTCGAATGTATTCGACCTCTTCCCAGTCGTAGTCGCGGCAGCCGAGCAGCGTCACCTTGCGCGGGTCGATGTCCCCCAGCTCGAGCCCGCGGCGCAACGCGCACCCATTCGACCAGCGGGTGTGGCGCGAGATGTCGTTCAGGTCCGGATGGGCGTCGATATAGAGGATGCTCAGCCGCCCATTCAGCCGGCGCTGCTGCGCGACCAGGGTCGGGCTGGCGGTGGTATGGTCGCCTCCGAGGACGAGGGGCAGCGTGCCAGCGGGCGTGGCGGCGATGTCGTTTGCCACCGCGTCGACGTTGGCGCCCATGTCACCATCGACCAGCGGCAGGTCACCGTCGTCCTGGATGGTGACGCTGTCGAACAGCTCGGCCTGCTCGCTGACCGGGGCAAAGATGGCGGACAGCCGGCGCAGCACTGCAGGCGCCTTGGCCGCACCCGGCCGGTAGAGCGAGCCACGTTCCATCGGCACGCCCACGATCCGAACATCCGGGTTCGAACCCGAGGCCGGTGGCTTGAGCCCGGCCCAGATCGAGAGCCCAGTGGTATTGAACTCGTGCTCGTTCACGTTGACAAGAACGACGAAATCGCTTCAACCTGCGCCGCGATCAGGGTCGGGGTCCAACCATGTCCGGCCGCCTCGATAACCCGGATCTCCGCCTGGGGCACGAGCTGCCGCAGGTTGCGGATGGCGTCGACGTCAACCGTGCGATCGTCCGCGGCCACCACCACCAGCGCCGGCTTGCGCCAGGTCTTGAGGAACTCGCGATAGTCGCGGGTAATCCCGTCGCGCAGCCACTGGCGGGCCGCCCGGCCATCCGCCCGGTGCTGGTTGTCGAAATTCACCTGGGCGTCGTAGGGATCGACGCCGGGACCTTCGACCAGGAACCGCTTGTAGAGATCCGACACTGTCCGGTTCCGGCGCAGCCGGTCGACGCACCAGAAGACCGGGCCGGCGGTGAAGATGGCCACCTGGCGCTTGAAAGCGGTCCGCAAGGTCTGCGGCGAATAGATCGGCGTGTGCAAGACGAGGCGGGCGATCCGGTCGCGAAAGCGCGAGGCGTACTCCAGCGCGACCGTGGCGCCCAGGCAGATGCCTCCCACATCGTGCTCGCCGAGCCCCAATCGGTCGACAAAGGCCCGAAGAAACTCCGCATGGCTGCCCACGGTGAAGGGCGGCTCGCCGGCCGCCGTCTCACCACATCCCGGCAGGTCGGGGATCAGCACTCGGCGGTGTCCGGCAAAGGCCGGCCCCCAGGTGTGGAAGTTCTCGAGCGAGCCGATGAAGCCGTGACATAACAGCAGCGGCTGGCCCGATCCCTGGTCGAGGTAGCGGACCCGTCGCTGCCCGACGTCGATGAACTGGATATGTTGCGTACTGACCGCGGTCGCTATTCTCCCGTGTCGATCTGCGCCTTCTGCAGACGACCGCTGTAGTCGACGTAGATGGTCTTCCACTCGGTGAACTCATCGAGCGCGACGGTGCCGGCTTCGCGGTGACCGTTGCCGGTGTTCTTCACGCCGCCAAAGGGCAGCTGAATCTCGGCGCCGATGGTGGGCGCGTTGACATACACGATGCCCGATTGCATCTCTTCCATGGCGTGAAAGGCCTTGCGCAGGTCGTTGGTGTAGATCGACATCGACAGTCCGTACTGGGTCGAGTTGGCGACGTCGAGCGCCTCCTCCAGATTGCTGACCGGCATCACGAGGGTGGAGGGGCCGAAGATCTCCTCCTGCGCCATCCGCATGTCCTTGCGGCCGTCGGCGAAGATGGTCGGCCGGTAGAACCAGCCCTCGGAGCCGGCGAAGTCGCCGCCGTGGACCAGCCGGGCGTGCTCCTTCTTGCCGATCTCGGTGTACTCGTGCACCTTCTTGAGCGCCGCCTCGTTGATCACCGGACCCATGTCGGTGTCCGGCTGCAGGCCGTCGCCCACCTTCATCTTGGCCGCCCGCTCCTGGAGTTGGTCGGTGAAGTCTTTCTCGACTTTCTTGTCGACGATCAAGCGGGAAGCGGCGGTGCAGCGCTGCCCGGACGTGCCAAAGGCCGCCCAGAGCGCACCGTCGACCGCCAGCGGTAGATCGGCGTCGTCGAGGACGACGATGGCATTCTTGCCGCCGAGCTCCAACCCCAAGCGCTTCAGGTTGTGGCCGGCAATCTCCGCGATGTGCCGCCCGGCGGCCGTGGAGCCGGTGAACGAGATGCCCTGCACCCGCGGATCCTTGACCAGCACGTCACCCACGTCGGCGCCGCTGCCGGTCACGAGGTTCAGGACACCGCCTGGCAGACCCGCCTCTTCGAGGATCTCGACCAGCTTGGTGGCGATGATCGGCGTGTCCGACGCGGGCTTGAAGACCACGGTGTTGCCGGCCATCACGGCCGGGAAGATCTTCCAGGAGGGGATCGCCATCGGAAAGTTCCAGGGCGTGATACAGGCGACCACGCCCAGGGGGACCCGCTCGGTCATGCACCACTTGTTGCGCAGCTCGGACGGCACCGTCTCCCCGTGCGGGTGCCGTCCCAGGCCGGCGGCGTACTTGCCCATGTCGATCGCTTCCTGGACGTCTCCGCCCGTCTCCTTGAGGACCTTGCCCATCTCCTGGGTCATCAGCCGGGCGAGCTCGTCTTTACGCTGCTCGATGATCAGCGCCGCCTTGAGGACGATCTCGCCCCGCGCCGGCGCCGGCGTGTGCCGCCACCCGGAGAACGCCTTGTGCGCCGCCTCGATGGCGGCGTTGACGTCGTCGGCATTCGACGCTTGCATCACCCCGAGGACCTGGTCCTTATGCGCCGGGTTTAGCGAGGTGAAGGTCTTTCCGCTCTTCGACTCCACCCACCGACCGCCGATGTAGTTCTTGTAGGTCTTCGCCTCGGTTCGCTTGCCACGTTCGGTCGTCATCGTCTGGCTCATGCCGCCACCTCCTGAAACGCACCGTTTAAGATCTCCCATCCTTCGTCGAGCTCCGCCTGCGAAATGTTGAGCGGTGGCACCAGCCGCAGGACGTTGTCATGCGGGCCACAGCTGAGCACCACCATGCCGGAATCGAGACACACCTGCCGGATTTTTTTCTGCAGCTCCTTGTTCGGTGAGCCGTCCGGGTTGACCAGTTCGACGCCCACCATCAAGCCCAGGCCGCGCACCTCCCCGATGGCCGGCGACTGTTGCTGCAAACGGCGCAGCCGACGCAGCAGGTCGTTACCCTTTTCAGTGGCGTTCGCCAGGATGCCATCCCGCTCGAAGACCTCCAGGGTGGCCACGGCGGCGGCGCAGGAGACAGGGTTGCCGCCGAAGGTCGATCCATGCGCGGCCGGCTCCCACTGGTCCATCAGTTTCGAGCTGGCCACCACCGCGCTCAGCGGCAGACCGGAGGCGATCGACTTGGCCAGCGTCATGATGTCGGGCACCACGCCCGTGTGCTCGCAGGCGAACATCTTCCCGGTACGGCCATAGCCGCTCTGCACCTCATCGGCGATCAGCAGGATGCCGTGCTGGTCGCAGAGCGCTCGCAGCCGCGGCATGAAGCCGGCCGGTGGCACCACGTATCCGCCCTCGCCCAACACCGGCTCCACGATGAAGGCAGCGATGTTGCGCGGCGGGACCCGAGTGTCGAGCATCTCCTCGATGAAGTCGAAGACATAGGTCAGCGTCGCCTCCTCCCCTGGTCCGCTGGGGTTGCGATACGGGTAGGGGTAGGGCGCGTGGTAGACGCCCGGCAGGAAGGGTTCGTAGCGCTCTCGGTAGTAGCTCTTCGACGCGGTCAACGAGAGCGCGCCGTAGGTGCGCCCGTGGAAGGCGCCCTGGAAGGCGATCAACGCGGACCGGCCGGTGGTGTAGCGCGCCAGCTTGATCGCCCCCTCGACCGCCTCCGCGCCACTGTTCGCGAAGAAGACCTTGTCGAGCTTGCCGGGCGCCACGGCGGCGATCCGCTCGGCCAGCTCGATCGCCGGCTCATGGTGGGCCACCACCGAGGTATGCACCAGCCTGTCGAGCTGCTCGTGGGCGGCGCGCAGCACGTCAGGGTGTCCGTGGCCGAGGTTGGTGACGGCGATCCCCGAGGCGAAGTCGAGGTAGCGGCGGCCGTCGACCGCGTACAGGTACGAACCCTGGGCGTGATCGATCACCAGCGGGGTGTAGCGGTAAAGAACCTGGGAGAGGTGGGCGCGTTCCCGCGCCAGCCACTCCTCCTGGCTACCGTCGGCGGGGTTTTCTTTGACGAGTCTCATAGAGCCTCCTTGTTTGCGCATCCGGATCGGACACCTGGCCGAAGCCGGCTGCTGGCGGAGGCTGCCCGTCGGTCGAAGCCCACCAGGTACAGCTGATACCTGCGTGAATCATGGTTGTGCCGAATTCAACGGCGAGCTAATGGTAGTTCTTTGTCCATTTTCACCCTCCCCCCTTGCGGGGGAGGGTCGGGGTGGGGGGTTCCTCAGCGAGAGGTCGCCGGATTGAGCTTGGCCGCCTGGCGTGGGGCCCGCTGGGCGGACAGGAATCCGCCGAACATCACCAGGACGCCGATCGCCTGCCCGACGTAGAAGAGCTCGTAAACGTGGAACACCCGGAACAGCGTCGACGCTCCGGCCACGATGAAGGCGCCCGCGGCAATCAGGACGTTGGCCACCAGTCGCGATTGGGCGCCACCCCGGCGCCAGGCGCTGACGGCCGACCAGGCGGCCCCCCCGATCAGGATCACGGACCCGACGCTGTTGAGCAGCGCCGCCATCAGGATGGCCACCACGTTGAAGGCCCCCTTCTCCAGCTTGATGGTATCGACAGACGGCACCTGGTGGGTATCGAGCAGACCCGGTTGCAGCGTCGCCCCGACGATCCCGGCGAGGCCGATCCCGGCCAGCACCACCAGGATCAAGAGCGCGGCTCGCCCGAAACGGGGCGCCAGCAGGTAGATCGTCCCCAACGCCAGGACCCCGACCACCGTGATCCCGCCGAAGTAGTAGTAGACCCGGTACAGCAACGGGTTCCAGCCGCCCGCCGCCCCGATCACTTCGGCGAGCGCCGCCACCGCGTAGATGGCGAGGGCGATCGACCACGCCAGCAGGTAGGCTCGGGGCTTGCGCCGGTACTGCCGCCACAGCGTCACCGCGAACGCGGCGCTGATCATGGTCGCGACCAGGGGGTAGAAGATCACGCTTTCCACAGTTTATTTCAAAGCCGATTTTCCGAATGCGCACACCTCTTGACAGGACGTACAGCGGCGCGCTTATAGTCGCGACGTTGGGGTCATTCCGGGGCAGCGTGCCGCCGGTCATGAAAGGAGGATTTCATGTCGGACGATCCATCCGTGGGTTTGACGCGTCGAGACGTGCTCAGGCTGGGCGCTCTGGCCGGCGCCGGAGCGTCGCTCGCCCCGCTGGCCGCGTCGCCAGTCGCAGCAGCCGCGGCCGCGACCGCGCCCAGCGACTTCAGCGAGATGACCGTCGCCCAGCTCCAGGGATTGATGGGTGCCGGGCAGGCGCGCTCGACCGACCTGGTCAACTTCTATCTCCGCCGAATCCAGGCCCTGGACCAGGGCGGACCCTTCGTCAATTCCGTGATCGAGCTCAATCCGGATGCCCAGGCCATCGCCCAGCAGCTCGACGCGGAGCGCCAGGCCGGGCACGTGCGCGGCCCATTGCACGGGGTCCCGGTGCTGCTCAAGGACAACGTCGACACCGGCGACCGGATGCAGTCCGCGGCCGGCTCGCTGGCGCTGGTGGGAACGCCCGCGACGCAGGACGCGACGATGGCCGCCAATCTCCGAAGCGCCGGCGCCGTGATCCTGGGCAAGACCACCCTGAGCGAGTGGGCAAACTTCCGCTCCTTCTTCTCGACCAGCGGCTGGTCCGGGCGGGGCGGCCAGTGTAACAACCCCTATGCCATCGATCGCAATCCCTGTGGCTCGAGTTCGGGCTCGGCCGCGGCGGCCGCCGCGAATTTCACGGCAGTCTCCATCGGCACGGAAACGGACGGCAGCATCGTCTGCCCCGCCAATCACCACGCGGTGGCGGGGATCAAGCCGACCGTCGGCCTGGTCAGCCGGGCCGGGGTGGTCCCGATTTCTCACACCCAGGACACCGTCGGGCCTCACACTCGAACGATCGCCGACGCGGCCGCCGTCCTCACCGCGATCGCCCAGCGCACGCCTGATCCCAGAGATGCCGCCACCAGGCCCCACCGAAACCTCGTCAAGTCTGACTACACCTCGTTTCTCGATCCCAATGGGCTCAGCGGCGCTCAGATCGGGGTCATCCGGGATTATTCCGGACTGAGCCCGCACACGGATGATGTCTTCGAAGCGGCGCTGACCGCGATGCGCAACGCTGGTGCGGTACTGGTCGACCCCCTATCCTTCCCACACATCAGCGACATCAACAATGGCACCGCTGAGTTCACCGTTCTGCTCTACGACTTCAAGGCAGACCTCAACAAGTACCTTGCCGGGCGCAGCGGCGTGCCGATCCATTCGCTGCAAGACGCCATCAACTTCAACAACGCGCACATCGACCAGGAGATGCCGTTCTTCGCCCAGGAGATCTTCGATCTGGCCCAGACGTTCGCGGTGGGCCCGAACACCGGAGACGTGATCCAGCCGCTGGGACTCTCGTACAACCAGGCGCTGGCTCAGGACACCCTGTTTGGCGCGACCGAGGGCATCGATTTGCTGCTGAGCCAGAACCATCTGGACGCGCTCGTTGCGCCAACCGATACGCCCTCCTGGCCCACTGACCTGATCAATGGCGATCACTTTGTCTTCGGCAGCTCGACGGCCCCGGCCATCGTCGGCTACCCGATCATCAACATGCCGATGGGCTTCTCGTTTGGGGTTCCGGTCGGCATTTCCTTTATGGGCACCGCCTTCAGCGAACCGATCTTGATCAAGCTCGCGTCCGGCTTCGAGCACGCGACCCCGGCGCGCAAGCCGCCGAAGTTCCTCGCGACGCTGCCGTTCAACACCAAGGGTGCGCCAACCCCGACCCGGGTCCATCGCCGCCGCAACGTTCCACAGGGACGGGTGGCCCCCTTCCGAATCTAAGCCTCGACGACCGTTCAAGGGGGTGGCCTTACCAGGGCCGCCCCTCCTTGTCCACAAGGCCGAACTTGACTGGGCGGCCGTATTACCGTTAAATAGCCGCAGCCACGTTCCAGCACAGAGGTCTAGCACTCGTTTGAGCAGAGTCATCGCCGTTGCCAACCAGAAAGGCGGGGTTGGCAAAACGACCACCGCGGTGAATCTGGGATGCGCGCTCGCGGAGCTCGGGAAGCGCGTCCTCCTTATCGACCTCGATCCCCAGGGTCACCTGACGATCAACATGGGGTTCAAGCAGCCGGACCAGATCGAGCTGACGCTCTATCATCTGCTGCTCGACCCGCAGGTCACCCTCGGGCATGTGGTCAAGCACAGCAACCTCGGCGTTGACTTCGTGCCCTCGAACATCGAGCTCTCCGGTGCGGAGATCCAGCTCGTCTCCGAGATGGGACGTGAGACCTTTCTGAAGGAGAAGCTGGCGCCGGGGCAGGAAGAGTACGACTTCATGGTGATCGACTGTCCACCGTCCCTGGGTCTGCTCTGCGTCAACGCCCTGGTGGCGGCCGACGAAGTGCTCATCCCGCTCCAATGCGAGTACTTCGGGATGAAGGGCATGCAGCTGCTCCATAACACGATCGAGCGGGTCAGGTCCAAGCTCAACCCGCGGCTCCGGATCAGCGGCATCCTGGCGACGATTCACAAGTCCCGGACGCTGCACTCCCAGGAAGTCCTCGAACTGGTCCGGGAGCGCTACGGGGATGTCGTCTTCGACGTCGTCATCAAGGACAGCATTCGCTTCGCCGAGACGCCGCTGGCCGGCATGTCCATCCTGCAGTACGCGGGCAGCTCCGAAGGCGCGAACGCCTACCGCGCCCTGGCCAAGGCGGTCATCAAGCGGGCGCCCGCCCCGGCAACCGAGGTCAAGCCGCCGCAGCCCGCCGTCGCCGGTCGTGTTTAAGCGCGCGGCCCTCAGCGGCTCGGCGGACTTTTTTCAGGAGACCTCCAGCGCGCCGGAGATTCTGGCCGAGACCGAGCCGGAGCCGCTGCCCGCCGCCATCCACCAGTTTCCGATCCGGCCAGTGATCCAGCACCAGATCCGGCCGGAGATCGAGCGCGAAATCGTCACCTACTTCGAGTATCAGTTCACCGAGCCGCAAGTTCACGCCCTGATCGAAGCGGTACAGAAACTGAAGTACCCGCACACCCTGAAGAACGCCGCCAAGCTCAGCATGGAGGAGTTCGAGCGCATGGAGGCGCTCCGCCAGCTCCTGCTCGAGGGGTTGCGCTAGACCCTACTCGACCGCCTGCGGGAGTTCGTCCTCCGCCCGCTGCGAGGTCGCCACATCCCAGCGACGCGCCACCTGCTGGGCACGATAGAGCGCGGCGTAGAGACCGGGGGCATCGACCAGGTCATCGTGGCGACCGCGCTGGACAACCCGGCCTTTGTCGAGCACCACGATCTCGCCGGCCTGCCGAATCGTTGACAGCCGGTGGGCGATGACCAGCACCGTGCGATCGGCGACGAGCCGGGCCAGCGCCGCCTGGATCTGGTGCTCGGCCTCGGGATCGACCGATGACGTCGCCTCGTCGAGGATCAGGGCCGGCGCGTCGCGCAGCAGCGCCCGCGCGATCGAAATCCGCTGCTTCTGGCCTCCGGACAGCCGGACGCCCCGCTCGCCGATGATCGTGTCGTAGCCATTGGGGAGCTCCTCGACGAACTCGTGGGCATAGGCGGCCTGGGCGGCGGCCTCTACCTGCGCGTCGGTGGCATCGGGGTTTCCGATCTTGATGTTGGCCTTGACGGTGTCATTGAAGAGAAAGACATCCTGCAGCACGAGCCCGATCGAGCGGTGCACGTAATCCAGCGGCAAGTCGCGAAGATCGACGCCGCCCAGCCTCACCGCACCCTGCTGCGGATCCCAAAAGCGGGCGATCAGGTTGGCGACCGTCGTCTTGCCGGCGCCACTCGGCCCGACCAGCGCGAGCACGGACCCTTCGGCCAGCTCGAGCGACACGTCGTGCAGCACGGGACGCCCCGGCTCGTAGGCGAACGTCACATGGTCGAAACTGATGTCGAAGCCGGGCCGCTCCGGGATGCGCGCCGTGGCCGACTCCGCGACCTCGATCGGGGCATCGAGAATGCCGAAGATCCGGTCGGTGGCCGCCTCGGCGTTGCGGTAACCCTCGAGCTGCCGGTTCAGCTCGGTCACCGGGCGGTAGAGCTGGGTGGTGAGGAAGACGAACAGCACCAGGTCGGGGATGCTCAGCTGTTCCGCATGGGCCATCAAGCCGCCGACGAGGAGAACCAGCGCGACCGGAATGGCGGCCATCCACTCGACGCCGGAGAAATACCAGGTGTGGATCAGGTTCGCCCTGGTGGCCGCCCGCTTCAGTTGTTCGCTGCGCTCGTCGATCGCCCGTCGCGCGTGCCCAAGCGCGGCGAACGCCTTGAGCACCCCGACGCCCTGGATGTGATCGATCATGATGCCGTTGAGCCGGCCCAGCTCGTCCCGATAGCGGATGAAAGCCTGGTAGGCCGACCCCCGAAACGCCACCAGGATGAGCAGGATCAGCGCGAGCGGCGCGAGCGCCACCAGCGCCAGCCTCCAGTTGACCACCAGCATCAGGATGCCGAGCAGGAAGGGAACGGTGGCGGCACTGATCAGCTGGATGCCGGCATGCGCCGTGAAGAACTCGATCGTCTCGACATCACCGATCACTTTGGCCGCGACCGTGCCCGACTGCTGCCGGGTGTGAAACCCCATCGACAGCCGCTGCAACTGCTCATAGACCCGCATCCGCAGGTCGTGCAAGACCTCAAAGGCCGCGATATGACCGAAGCCACCCTCGAGGTAGCGGGTGACGGCCATCAGGGCGGTGGCGCCCACCATGGCGAGGCCCAGCCAGACGAGCGTGGCGGCCGGCGAGGGGCGGGCGAGCACGGTCAACATCTGCCGGATGATCAGCGCGGGCAGCACGCTGAGGGCGGTGTAGAGGACCGAGCCGGCCACCGCAATCGCGAGCAGGCCGCGATGGCCGCGGGTGATCGCCAGCATGCGAGCAAGGAAAGAACCTCCTTCCCCCCTTGTGGGGGAGGGGCGGGGTGGGGGGTTCACGAAGAAACCGTCGACACTGATGCCACCCGCTCAGCGACCAGCGCCCGTAGCGCCTGCACCAGCCGCGGATCGGCGTTCAGCATCGGCGTCCGCTTCAGCTCGATGTCCAGCGCGTCGGCTTTCGCCCTGGCCTCGATGTCGATGTCGTAGAGGATCTCGAGATGGTCGGCGATGAATCCGACCGGCGCCACCAGCACCCCCGAATCACCCTCGCCGGCGAGGGACTCGATGGTGTCCACCAGGTCGGGCCCCAGCCATGGTTCACCGGTGTGGCTCTGGCTCTGAAACGAGAAACGCCATTTCTCGAGATTCGCCCGGCGCGCGACCAGCTCCGAGGTTCGTAGCAGCTGATCCCGATAGGGATCGCCTTCGGCGAGGATGCGGGCGGGCAGGCTGTGTGCGGTGAAGACCGTCACCACGTGGTCGGGGCGCCGGAACTGCGCGCGGATGCTGCGGACGTTGTCGGCGACGGCCTGCAGATAGCCATCGAGCTCGTGCCAGCTCTCGACAAAGTCGAGGCTGACCGGCCCGGGCGACCCGTTCGGCGAAGACCGCGGGTGTGCGGCGGCGAGGGTGGCCTCCACCTGGCGCCGGTAGCCGCCGGTGCTGATCCGCGAGTAGTGGGGCGCGAGCACGATTCCGATCAGCCGGTCGGCGCCGGCCTCGATCGCCTCTTCGACGGCGGCCGCGATTCGCGGCGTCCAGTGCTTCATCCCGAGATGCACCGTGTAGATGGCGTCGTCCGGCGGATCAGCATTGAGGGCGCGCTCGAGCCGCTGGCTGAGCTCACTCGATACCGCCAGCAGCGGGGTTGGCACGCCAACCTGGCGATAGCGCTCCGTCAGCTCCTCCACCGCCTCGGGCGACGGCGTGCGCCCACCGCGAATATCCGTGAAGTAGGCCTCGACCTCGTCCAGGCGGTTCGGGCTGCCGTACGCCATCAGCAGGACGGCGATGTGCTTAGGCGGCATGGACGAACTCCACCAGTTGTTGCAGATGCTCGACCGGGCTCTCGGGGAGCACCCCGTGGCCGAGGTTGAAGATGTGCCCGGGTCGCCCACCGGCCGCCTCGATCACCCGCCGGGCCCCATCCTCGACCACCGGCCAGGGGCCCAGCAATAACGCGGGGTCCAGGTTCCCCTGGATCCCCCGGTCATACCCGATCTGCCGCCAGGCCTCCCCCAGGTCGACCCGCCAGTCGATGCCGATCACGTCGCCGCCCGCCTCGCGCAGTAATGAAAGGATGCCGGCCGTCCCGGTCGCGAAGTGGATCGAGGGGGTATTGACCCGCTGGACGGCGGCGAAGACGCCCGTCAAATAGGGCAGCACGTACCGGCGGTAATCGGCCGGCGACAGGCACCCGACCCAGCTGTCGAACACCTGCACCAGCTGGGCCCCGGCCTCGATCTGGCCCAGCAGGTACTCGCGGACCAACTGAGAGAGATGCGTCATGAGGGCATCCCAGAGTGCCGGCTCCTCGTACATCATCCGCTTGGTCATCAGGAACTCGCGCGATGGCTTGCCTTCGATCAGGTAGCCGGCCAGCGTGAAGGGCGCGCCGGAAAAGCCGATCACGGCGACGGAAGGATCGAGCGCCCGGCGAAGCAGCCGGATGGTCTCCAGCACGAACGGCACCGCTTCCGCCGGGGATCGGGACTGCAACCTATCTATGTCCGGCTTGGAGCGGATCGGCTGCTGGATCACGGGGCCGACCCCGTCGACCAGTTGCAGCTCGACGCCCAGCCCAAAGGCGACCGGCAACATGATGTCCGCGAACAGGACGGCGCCATCGACCCCGAGGCGGCGGACCGGCTGCATGGTGACTTCGGCGCAAAGGTCCGGGGTCTGGCAGATGGCGAACAGGTCGTGCGACTCGCGGATCCGGCGGTATTCGGGCAGCGAACGCCCGGCCTGCCGCATGAACCACACCGGTCGCCGATCCACCACCTCCCGCCGCGCCGCCCGAACCAGGGAAGGCAGCACCGGATTGGCCGCCGGCCGGCCAAGCTCGCCCGCGCGGATCGTCTTCATCGGCCGGCGATCAGGCTGACCTGTCGTTGGAGCTCCGGCTCCTCGCCTGATTCCGCGGCGCGCAACCCGAGTGCCAGCTGCAGCGCCTCGGCGGGCGCCATCCGCACGCAGGTGAAGATGGGGGTCTCCCGCTCGGTGTACCGACTCGCCTGCGACTCCCGGAGCTCCATGACGAGATCGAGGAAGGCCGCCGGCTCGTCACACTCGAAGGCGACGACGAATTCCTGGTCGTCGAGGCCGAAGGAGTAGGCGGTATTGATCTTCACCTGTGGATAGCGATGACCGATCGCGAAGTGCTCGACCATCATCGCCTTTCGCCGCTCGTACGGCAGGCGATACCAGATGCGCTTCTTCCACATCGGGTAGACGAAGAGGTAGCGACCCCCGGCCGGCTTCAAACGAGTGCGCAGCCCTTCCTGGTCCGGGTGCCGGTGGCGGCCCAGGTAGGGGGACGGCCGCATCATCGCCAGGAACGAATGGGCTACCGCCAGGTGCGGCCCGAGCTGGGTCGCCCGCCACCCGGACTCGGCGCCTTGAATCACCTCGACGCTGTCCGCGGCTTGCCAGATCAGCAGGTCGCAGTCGCCGCGGAGCCCCACCGTGCTGTAGGTGAGCAGGGTTCCAGAGCCGGCCCGCGCATCCAAAAGCTGGGCGAACTCGCCGGCGGCCGCCAGCCGCCGGTCGACGGGCCAGGTGAGCACCGCGGGTTCGAGCTTGACGAAGGTGTACTTGACAACCTGCCGCGCGTCAGCCATCGCTAAAAGCGTAGCAAGTGCATCGATGCGCACTAATCTTGAAACCATGGCGCGCCTCTCGATCCAGAAAGTGCACGTGGGCGAGAAGGACACGAATTGCTACATCGTGGCCTGTTCCGACACCAGGGAGGCGGTCGTCATCGACCCGGGCGATGATGCGCCCAAAATCCTGGGCCAGTTGCGCGGCCTGACCGTCCGCTGGATCGGCTTCACCCACGCGCACCCCGGGCACACCGGCGCCAAGGAGGCGGTGAAGGGGGCCACCCAGGCCCCGACGGCGATGCACCTCGCGGACGCGACCGCCCAGCTGAAGTCGGCGGATCGCTACCTGGTGGCGGGCGACACCCTGCCATTCGGCGCTTTCACCTTCGACGTCCTGCCGACCCCGGGCCACAGCCCGGGCGGACTTTCGTTCAAGGTCGGCAACCACGTGTTCACCGGCGACACGCTGATGGCCGGCAAGATCGGCCGCGTTGACCTTCCGGGCTCGAGCCCGCAGCAGATGCTGCTCAGCCTGCACGGCCAGCTGCTGACGTTGCCGGACAATACGGTGATCTATCCGGGCCATGGTCCGAACACCACGATCGGCGCCGAGCGGGTCGGCAACCCCTATCTTCGAGTCCGCTGACGCCGGGTCAGGCGGTCTTCTTCTCTGCGTAAAGGCTTTCGATTTCGGCGCGGTACTTTTCCGCGATCCGCTTGCGCTTGACCTTCATACTGGGGGTGAGCTCGTCGCCGACGACGAAGTCGGCGTCGAGGATTTTCCACTTCTTGATCTGTTCCGGATGCGAGAGCCCTCGATTGACGTCGGCGATTGCTTGCTCGACCAGCCGGCTGGCACCCGGGTCAGCGATCCCGCCGCGTGTCTCGCGAGCATCACGATCGAGGGTGATCAGGGCCGCGACAAACGGACGGCCGTCACCGAGCACGACCGCCTGGCCGATGCCTCGGTGGCTGCGGAGCTGGGTCTCCATCGCCCCCGGCGCCACGTACTTTCCGCCCGAGGTCTTGAACAGGTCCTTCTTGCGATCGGTGATCTTCAGGTAGCCGTCCTTGTCGAGCTCGCCGATATCGCCGGTCTTGAGCCAGCCATCCACCAGGTCCTCGTGAGTCGCCCTGGGATCCTTGTAGTAACCGGCAAAGACATTGCCGCCTTTCACCAGGATCTCCCCATCGTCCGCGATCCCAATCTCGACACCCGGAAGCGGCAGCCCAACGGTTCCGAAGCGCGCCTTCCCCGGCCGGTTGAAGGTAGCCGGCGCCGTGGTTTCCGTCAAGCCATAGCCTTCGAGGATCTCGATCCCGAGACCGTAGAAGAAGCGCAGCATGTCGGGTGAGACCGCCGCCGACCCACTGACGCAGATCTGGATCTTGTCGAAGCCGAGCGTCTCGCGGATCTTTCGAAACACGAGGCGGTCGGCGAGGGACCACTGCCAGCGGACCAGGGGCGACGCTGGTTTGCCCTTTTCATAGGCTGCCGTCCGCATCGCGCCCGCCAGCAGCGCCCAATCCCGGATCATCCGGCGCGGCCCGCGAACCCGGTCCATCTTGTCGCGGATCCCGGCGTAGATCTTCTCCCACAATCGCGGCACCGACGTGAAATAGGTCGGATGGACGTCGTGGACGGCCTCCATCACCTTGTCGACGGTGGGACAGAAATACACCTGGCAGCCGGTGCACAGTTGCCGCAGGTGGCTGACCACCCGCTCGAGGATATGCGCCAGCGGCAGGTAGGACACGACCCGATCACTCGCATCGCCACGAAAACACTGCAGGGTGGCACTTGCGGTCCAGGTCAGGTTGCGGTGGGTCAGGATGGCGGCCTTGGGAACGCCGGTTGTCCCCGAGGTGTAAATCAAGCTGGCGGTGTCGTCGGGCTCGACCGCCTGCCAGCGGCTGACCAACAGGCCGGGTCGCGAGCGGCCAAAATCGTCACCGCGGCGCAACGCCTGATCCCAGCTGATGGCCCACCCTTCCAACTCGGATGCATCGCCGTCGACCAGGATGACCCGCTGCAAGAGCGGGAGTTCGCCTCGCAAGGCGAGAACCTGGTCGAGCAGCTTGCGATCCTCGACCACCAGCACCTTCGATTCGGAATGGCTGAGCAGGTATTTGACCTGGTCGGGGGCCAGCGTCTGGTAGATGGCGACCGTGACCAGGCCGGCGTGGAGGATCGCCAGGTCGGTGATCTGCCATTCGGGCCGGTTGGCCGACCAGACGGCGACCCGGTCCTGCGGTCGCAGGCCCTCGGCCACCAGGGCGTTGCCCAGCCGGCTGACCGCCCGGGCGTACTCGGCCCAGTTGATCGGAACCCATCGCTGGCCGACCTTGAAGAACAGCGCCGGCGCATCTGGCCGCTCGGCCGCGGTCCGCTGGAACAGCGCGGGGACCGTTTCAGGCCGTCCCGTCGACTCGGCAGCCGGCTCGGGCGCGCGAACGGCCGAGCTCATGCCGCCACTATAGGAGAAGTTTCCCCGATTTCCATCGGTTTTCGACCATGGTTACGTATCCTTAGGGGACAGCTATGGTTGTGGGCACCTGCGAGCTCATCTTCCAACTGCCCGAAAATCACAGCCTCAAAGGAAAACGCCAGGTCAGCCGATCCATCGTGCAACAAATCCGCAGTCGCTTCAACGTTTCCGTCGCCGAAGTGGCGGCGTTGGACCGCTGGCAGACGCTGTCGATCGGGGTGACGTGCGCCAGCAACGACAGCCGGTACGCCAACGAAGTCTTGAGCAAGATCGTCGACTTCGTCGAGGATCACAACGGCGGCGCCGTTCTCCACCAGCACCACATCGAGATTCTCAGAACATGAACCCGGCAACGAGCGCTCAGGATATCGGCACCGTCGAGGAGGGCCCGCTCTCCGCCGTGCTGGCCGCGCTGGCCAGGGATGATCCGGGCGCGGTCGTCGCCGCACTCGACGGTCAGCTTCACCACGGACGTCCGGGCAGCCCGGCGGCCTTGCGCCAGCAGGTCGGGGAACGGCTGGCCACGGCGCTGGCGGAGCAGAGCGGCCGGGTGATGCGCTGGATCGATTCGCTCGCCAGCTCGCCATCGCCGACCGGACGGCAGGTGGCCTGCCTGCTGCTGGCCAGCTACTACCCGAGCGACCCCGATCGCGTCCTACGAGCGGCGGAGCAGCTTGCTGAAGATCCGCATTGGGAAGTGCGAGAGGCGGCCGGTGGGCTCTTGGGGTCACTGCTCGACCGCGACTTCGACCGGCTGCGACAGCGGCTCGAAGTGCTTCGCAACTCAAAGTCGGAGAATCTGCGCCGCTCGGTCGTGCTGGCCGTGAAGTACGCCGCCCGCCGGGACAAGCCGGAGCGCGTGCCGGAGCTGCTGGCGCTGATTCACCCGGTGCTGCGAGACCAGGAGGCCTACGTGCGCCGCAACCTCGGTCCCTACACCATCGGCGACGCCCTGCTGCGGGTCGATCCCAAAGAGACACTGCGAAGCCTTCGCGAGTGGTCCCGCGACCGCGATCCGATGGTGCGCTGGAACGTCGCGATGGCGTTCTCCAGCGCCATCGGCTCCTTTCACTGGCCGGCGGCGAAGTCGATCCTGGAGCGGCTGGCGAAAGGCCCTGAGCCGCTGGTCCGGAGCGCGGTGGCGAAGGCGATGCGTCGCTGCCGGCAGCGCTACACCGACGAAGTGGAAGCCACCCGGTTGCGCTGGCTCAAAGATCGGGACCGATCGCCAACCGCCGAGCTGGTGGGTCCGCTCAAGCGGCGCTAGACGGCAGCCATCGGGCTGGGCCTTTTGCGCGGCCCCTGCGCAGGCGCTCCCATCCTTCCGCGTTATTGTTGAAATGGACGCCTCCGCCGCGGCCTTCCAGCTGGCCGCCATCTTGTTTATCTTGGGCGTGCTGTTCCTGGCGTTGAGCGTTTGGCTCCGTCTGCGCTGGGTATCCCATCCGGTCGACACGGCCGCGGTCGCCCGAACCGTCCGGATCAATTTGGTTGGGTATGCGCTTCAGCTGGGCGGAGCCATTGTGTTCCTGGCCAAAGTCGCGCTACCGGTCGCTACGGTGCTCCTCGTCGTGAGTGGCACCTGGCTGGTGCTGTGCGTGCAAAGCCGCCCGCGGCGCGTTCACGTCGAATCGGACACCATCTTTCGCTGTACTCGTGAAGAGGCTTTTGCCCTGCTGGGTGACCCGCGGAAGGAACCGCTGTACTTTCCAGAGACCGAGCGCACCGAAGTAGGCTCGGCTGGGGAGATGGCCGTGGGAACGGTGATTCGCGGCTGGGTCCGGATCCCCCGAGATTCGAGCCATCATGGCCTCTATCTGGTAGCGGAGGAGGTCATTACCGAATATGATCCGCCTCGCATCTGCGTCACGCGCATCGTCGGCAAGTCGGCGCAAACCCGACTCGTCTTCAACGCCGTCGCCGACGGAACCCACGTGACGGCGGTCTACGACAGCGTGATCGAGTTTGAGCCGGCCGTGACGGGTGGTGTGTTTTTTCGCGGCGAAGCAGAACGCCGCATCCTCAAGAGCCGGCAAGCGGCTTGGGAACGGGCCAGGCTCATCCTCGAGCATCCAGCGGTTTAGCTGCGGGGCCCCCGGCCTACTATGGCCGTAGATTTTGAGCGAAGTCCTTGCAGATCCCGCATCCCTGATCGACGCCTTCCAGGCAACCCTGCCGTGGCCGCTCGATCCCTTTCAAATTGAGGCGATCGAAAAGCTCGAGTCGCACGATGGCGTCCTCGTGTCCGCGCCGACCAGCTCGGGCAAGACGGTCATCGCGGACTACGCGGTCTTCCGGGCCTTGCAGACGGACACGCGCGCCATCTACACCACGCCGCTGAAGGCGCTATCGAACCAGAAGTACCGGGATTACCGCCGCCTGCACGGCGACGGCTATGTCGGGCTGGTCACGGGCGAGAACACCATCAACCCGCTGGCGCCAGTGGTGGTGATGACCACCGAGATCCTGCGCAACCTTATTTATGAAGACCCGGAGCGGCTGCAGCGGGTGCGCTACGTCATCCTCGACGAGGTCCACTACATCGACGATTTTCCACGTGGCGCCGTCTGGGAAGAGATCATCATCCAGGCCCCGCGCCACATCAAGTTCATCGGGCTGTCGGCGACCATCAGCAATTTCCAGGAAGTTGCCGAGTGGATGAGCGTGCAGCGCGGCGACATCGCGACCATCAGCGTCACCCGGCGACCGGTCGAGCTCCGCCTCTGGCTGGCGGTGCGCAATGAGTTCTATCCGCTGCTCGACCAGCAGGGTGGTATCCCGCGCGAGACCCGGCATGCGGCCCAGGCCGAGGATTCGACCGATTTCCGCCTCTCCCAGCTTCGTCGGCCGCCAGAGAATGACCTTCTGCCGGTGGTCGACCGGCTGCGGAGTCGGGAATTCGTCCCGGCCATCTACTTCATCTTTTCGCGGCGGGGCTGCCGCGAGGCGCTGGCGCGCTGCGCCGGTCACGGTTTCGACCTGACCACGGACGCCGAGAAGGCGCTGATCGACGAACTGGTCAAAGGGCGC
The DNA here is from genome assembly GCA_005881215.1 of Chloroflexota bacterium. Lineage (GTDB taxonomy): Bacteria > Chloroflexota > Dormibacteria > CF-121 > CF-121 > CF-13. Next base: position 50,196 of record VBDZ01000013.1, read on the forward strand.
CTCGACCAGATCGAAGATCGCGACGAGGCCGCCCTCTACCTCGATCTCCTCGACGGCGAGACGCTGCGACGGGGGCTGGCGATGCATCACGCCGGGCTCCTTCCCTACATGAAGGAGCTGGTTGAAGATCTGTTCCAGCGAGGCCTGATCAAGGTCGTGTTTGCGACCGAAACGCTATCGCTCGGCATCCACATGCCGGCGCGGGCCTGTGTGGTGTCCTCCTTCACCAAGTTCGATGGCAGCGACTTCGCGGCGCTGACCTCGGGCGAGCTGACCCAGTTGATGGGGCGCGCCGGCCGGCGCGGGATCGACCCAATCGGGCACGGGGTGATCCTCAAGGAGCCGGACGTCGACATCGGCACCATCTTCGAGGCCGCCACCGGCGAGGAGATGACGGTCGAGAGCAAGTTCGCGCCGACCTACAACATGGCGCTGAACCTGCTGCGCTACCACCGGCCGGAGGAGGTCGACTCCTTGATGGAGCGCTCCTTCGGTCAGTTCCAGAAGATGGTCGCTCGCGGGGACCTGGGCGAGCGGCTCGCCAACCTGCGCCAGCGCCTGGCGGATGTGACCACGACCCGGTTCCAGGCGCAGGGCGAACCCTGCTGCACCGAGCGGACCTTTACCTCGTTCGTCCGAGCTGAGGAGGAGATCGCCTCGCTGCGCGTCCGGATGCGGCGGGTGCGGCGGGAGCACTGGCATGGCCGCGGGCGGCGGCGCCGCGGCAGCGCGACTCGAGATGCCGGCGGCCAGACGCTCGCCGAGATGAAGGAGGAGCTTCAGGGCTGGCAATACAAACTGAACCAGCTGCCCTGCCGCAAGTGCCCGTTCCTTGCCGAACATCGGGCGCATCACACCGAGGTCCGAGAGCTACAGGCGCGGATCCGGACCTCAGAGCACGACGCCGAGCGCAGCCAGGGCGAATACCGCCGGCGGATGCACGCCTTACGGGGCGTGCTCGAAGAGCTCGGCTTCCTGGAGGGGGCGGTCCCCACCGAGAAGGGGCAGCTCGCCGCCCGGATCTACGGCGAAAATAGCCTGATCGTGACCCAGGCGATCGCGGACGGCTGGCTCGAAGAGCTGACGCCGGCCGAGCTCGCCGCCTCGCTGGTGATGGTCACCGCCGAAGATCGCAACCGCGACCGTCCCCGCGAGCGACGCCGCTTCCCCACCAGCAGCATCGCCCTGGCCCAGAAGCGGCTGCGCATCATCTATTACCGCTTCTCCGCTAGAGAGAAGGATCGAGGGGAAGAGAACCTGCGGCCGCTCTCAGGCGATTACGTGAACTTCACCTACGACTGGTGCAGCGGGCGGCCGCTGACCGAGATGCAGGCGCCGCACGACGTGGAGCTCGGTGACGCCGTCAAGGCGTTGAAGGGCCTCTACAGCGCGCTCCGCCAGATCGAGTGGGCGGTGTCGGATCGTCCCGCGCTGCGCAAGCTGGTGCTCAAGGCGCGAGAGAGCCTGGAACGCGATCTGATCACCCGCGTTTGATCTCCCTCCCCCGCTCGCGGGGGAGGGCAGGGTGGGGGCCTAGTCCCGACCTTCTTCCTGAGCCAGCTTCTCCGATATCCGATAGACCTGCTCGGGAAGGTCCGCGATGTCGTAGAAGCGCAGGGGCTTCTTGAGTCGCTTGGCGATGCCGAGCTGGACTTTGACACCCAGGCTCATCGTCCCGAAAACCCAAACCTCGTCGCAGCGGGAGAGCAGGTTGTTGATCGCCTCCCGCACCAGCTGCTTCGGCACGGTGTGCAGCAGGTAGTAATCGAAGAGCATGAACGGATTGATGGGCACATAGCCCTCATCCAGGACCATCTTCGACACGTGCATCCGCCAGTAGAAGTTCCGATTGGACATCGCGATATAGATCAGTTTCTTGGGATGGCGAATCGTCTGTTCGAGCTGCTCCAGCGGGCTCGCCTCGGGAACCGGGGCGAAGATCGAGGCCAGGATGTCTTCGGCCGACTTGCCGCCCGCCGGCAGCTCGCCGGGCGCGGTCAGCGGCGCCGGTGGGGCTTCTTCAGGCTCGACGGCGTCGCGCTCGCGGTCCCCCGGCATGTTGTGGCGAAGTGTATGCGCCCGCAATTGGCTGGTCAAGCAAGGGGCGCACGAGCGGCCTCAACCGGCGCAGCGCCTGGTCAAGCAGGGCCCGATGGCCGACATCGTTCAGCCAGCGGCTGGCGCCGGACGGATGGGGCAA
>VBDZ01000196.1 GCA_005881215.1 Chloroflexota bacterium
CGCGGCTACGACTGGATCGCCAGCGTCGCGCTCTACAACTCGGTGATGGACAACCTCCACCACTGCCGGGTTCGCCAGGCGAAGGAACAGTTGAGTCACTTCCAGGCGCGTTTCGACCCGCGGGGCACGCGCGATCCCGCGTATCTACAGATCCAGGCGCTCCTGGCGATCCGCGCGGACGGCGAGCCGGAACGGGCGCGCCCGCTGCTCGAGTCGGCGATTCCCCAGGCGGAAGAACTGGGCGAGACGCTGTTCGCGGCCCGCATGCGTCTCGATCTCACCTACGTCTATACCGCTCTCGATCGCCTCGACGATGCGCGTCGAACCATCCTTCGTGAACCCGTGAGTCCGGAGCGGTCCGAGGTGATGTACTTCCTCTATTCGAGGCTCGCGATGAATCTCGCCGCCGGCGAGCTGGATGCGGCCCGCACGGACGCCCAGAAGGTTTTCGACTTCGTCGGGGAGTCGCCTCGCCTGGGGTCGGAGATCTACCTGATCGGCCGCACCGTCGAGGCCTTCATCCGTGCGGGATTTCCAGCTTCCGCGCGAGCGTTCCTGAACACGGCGGCGACCGAGGGCTTTCAGGCCAACCCGCTGCTGTGGCGGGCGCAGGGGCGCATTCTTCTCGCGGAAGGTCACCCGGCGGAGGCTCGCGAACCGCTCGAGCGCGCCGCACGGGCGCTGCAAGCGGCCGGATATCTCGACGAGGCCTGGCCGGCGCGCCGCTCGTATGCCCAGGCGATGGCGGAAACCGGTGACCGGGCGGGCGCCGAAGGCGAGCTGAAGGCCGTCCTCGCGGAGGCGACCGCGCGGGGTCACCGGCTCGAAGCCCGCTACGCGCGCGAGCAGCTGCGCGCCATCGGCGTCGACGTGCCGGAACCACGGGCCGCGCTCGAGACGGGTACGATTTCGGCGAGTATCCGGGAGCCAACCGAGCGGCTCGTGACCGTCATCTTCGTCGACGTTCGCGGCTATACCGCGCTGACGGCCCGCGAAGCGCCGCAACAGCTGGCCGACCAGATCGCGACCTTCTACCGATGGGCTGAGGACGAAGTCCGCCGCCACCAGGGACTGGTCGATCGCTACGCCGGCGATGCCATAATGGCGACGTTCAACGTTACCGGTGCCCGGCTTGATCATCCGGTCCAGGCGCTGCAGGCGGCCCTCGCCATCCGCGACAAGGCCGCTTTCGCCGGTCTGCCGGTGGGCATCGGGATCGCGGTCGGACCGGCGGTGGTCGGCCAGTTCAGCCAGGGGTCTGCGGTGACGGCGGTCGGGGAGACGATCAACCTGGCGGCGCGGTTGCAAGCCGCCAGCCCGGAAAGCGAGCTGCTCCTGAGCGAGGAGGCCTACCGGCGGACGCGCGACTGGCTGGCGGAACAAGGGCTGCCCGCGGCCGAAGAGTCGATGACGCTCAAGGGCTTTTCGCAGCCGGTCCGAGCCTACCGGCTGGCGTCGCACTCACCGGCCGGGGCGACCGACGCGGCATGACGCCGTGACGTCGCGGATGCCCCTGGCGCGCGTCGTCCCTCACGAGCGCGTTCCCGTGCCATTCGCGGGCGACGAGCAGGCGATGTTGAGCGCCTTCCTCGACCGCTATCGGGAGACGATTCTCTGGAAGCTCGACGGCCTGTCAACGGAGCAAGCCTCCCGGCGGCTGGTGCCGTCGGCCACCACCTTGCTGGGGATGGTCAAACACCTGGCCTACGTCGAGCGGGGCTGGTTTCAGCACAATTTCGCTGGTGAGCCGGTCAACTATCCTTGGCCCGAAGACGAGCCCGACCAGGACATCGATTTTCGGGTCGAATCGTCAGACACGATTGCGAGCGTCTCGGCCCTTTACCGGGAAGAGATCGCGAAGTCGAGGCGGATCGTCGCGGCCGCCTCGCTCGACGAGATGTCGCGGGACACGGAGCGGCCGCGGAGCCTCCGCTGGATCATGGTTCACATGATCGAAGAAACCGCCCGCCACGCCGGGCACGCCGACATCCTGCGCGAGCTCACGGACGGCGCTATCGGCCAGTAGTCGCCGTCGGCGCCGCGGCGCGCGCCTCGAGGTGCCGGCGGAAGTCGCCGGCGAAGGAATGCAGATTGGTGGCCATGCCGGCCAGCGCCTCGAGCCCCGGCTCACCGGCGAGCTGGTTGGCGACATCGCCGAGCGTCGCCAGCCGCTCGCGGAGGATCTTCCAGGCGGCCTCTCGGTGCGGCAGCACGAAAAACGCCGGCCGGACGATCTCGAACGCGGGGCCGGCGGTCCGCCCGGGATAGCTGGGACCGACGGGACGGGCGGTCAGCACCGGGCCCAGGTAGCGCATCACCCAGTTCATCAGGTGCTTGACGGTCTTCGCCAGCGTTTCGAGCTCCTCCGGAGTCTCGCCATGGTGGACGAAGTACCGGCTCTGCAGCTGCAGGACGACCTCGTACACCGCATTGAAGAGATCAGCCACCCGCCGGGTCAAGGCGTCCTCGATCAAGACCGCCTCATCGACGTCCGGCGGCTGGCGCAGAAAAACCGGGAGCACGGCGCGGGCCGGCTCGAAGCTCGGATCGGCGGCGCGGACGGCGAGATAGTCTTCGAGGATTCCCACGAACTTGCCAAAGTGCGAGTTCACCCAATCGCCGCGGGCCCCTTCGCCCTGCTCGACGATCACCTCGATCGCGCGGCTGGCTGATTCAAGGTCGGTCACCGCGGTCAGCTGCGGCCATTCGAAGACCTCGGTGGTGGCCTGCGCCTTCGACGGGCCGATGAACACCGCGGCCTCGCCGTAGCGATCGACCAGGTGGGCCAGTCCGGCCTCAATGCCGCGATAGAGGTGGCCGACGGTGTGCCACTCCTCGGGCCCGGCGGTGAGCTGCGGGTCGTCGACGGTGAGCGGCTGCATCTTGCCGAGTGCGGCAAAGCCTTCGGCATCCTCCAATGCCATGCCCTCCGGTCGCTCCAGGTACATGAAATGCCGCAGGGCCGGCTCGCCAAAGGGAACCAGTGCGATCTGCACATCCGGCGGATACCAGCGGCTGAGGATGGGGAAATTCGGGCGCTCGAAGTGCGGGGCGGCGCCGATGGCGGTGAGGATGTTCGTTGCCAGGGCGAGGTGCAGCATCTCCTGCTTGACGACGTCGATGATGGCGGCCTCCCAGGCCTGGATCCGCGCCAGCTGCTCCGGCGTCACGCCCTCCGCGACAGACCGCTTCAGCGAAAACTGCGCGTAGAGGTACTCACAGAGCAGGCCGTGCTCGAGCTCGCAGGCCTCACCCAGCAGGTAGACGAGCTCTTGACGGCTTTCCACCCGCAGCGGAGGTTCCCGGCCCTGGCCGTTCGGCTCCCGTCCCTTGACCATCGTCGTCATTGTCGGCTGGTCGCGGCTGCCGTCGCAAGCCTCGAGCGGCGGCCCGGCTGCTGGAAGGCGCCCGAATACCCGTTGTATTTGAACGCGCCATGGCTGAAACCGAGCGGATCCCGGTCGACTTCCATCAGGCCATGTTCCGGGTGGCCGCCGTTGCCTTCGTCACTGCCGCGACGGTCAACGTCGGCAGCAGCTTCATCGGAGCGCCCCAGTTCGATTTCAGGGCCATCGTGATCATCGGCATCCTTTCTTATGTGGGCGCCGTGGTGAGCTGGTTCTTTCCCTGGCACCGGCTCCCGGTGGAACGCTTCCTGGTCGTGATCGTGCTGCCCGGGCTGGCCCTGCTCGGCTTCATGCTGATGTACACCGGGGGCGTCCATTCGCACATCCTGCCGCTCTTCGTCGCCCCGGCGGTCTTTATGGCGGCCGCCTATGGATTTCGGGCGGGCGCGGCGATCGCGATCTTCACCGCGGCGACGGCGACGCTGCCTCTCTTCGTCAACGGGTGGGACAGCTATTACGCGCGAACGGTGGTGGTGCTCGCCGCGGCCACCATGCTGTGCGCCTATATCCCGGCACAGGTGCGCCGGGCGCTGCTCAGCGAGTACGAGACCCGCCGCCGGCAGCAGGAGGAAAGCTACGTCGCCACCATCGGGGCGCTGGCTGCGGTCCTCGATGCCAAGGATCGCTACACGGAGGCGCACTCACGGGAGACGGCCGAGCTGGCCGTGAAGGTCGGCAAACGCCTCGGCTTGCAGGGTGAGCAACGCCGCCTCCTGGAGTACGGCGCCTTGCTGCACGACATTGGGAAGATCGGGATTCCCGGCTACATCCTGCAGAAGCCCGGGCCCCTCACCCCCGAGGAGTTCGCCGTCATGCGCGAGCACCCGGTGATCGGCGAGCGCATCCTGGCGTCGGTGCCGTTTCTCGCCCCGCTGGGCCCGATCGTCCGCGCCGAACACGAGCGCTGGAACGGTACGGGTTATCCCGACGGCTTGAAAGGGGAGGAGATCCCGATCGAGGCTCGCATCATCCACGCCTGTGATGCCTTCCACGCGATGGCCTCGGACCGCGCCTACCGCAAAGCGTTGCCGCCGGAGGAGATCATGGCCGAGTTCCGGAAGGAAAGCGCGCAACAGTTCGACCCGCGAGTGGTCGAGGTGATGTTGCAGGTGATCGAAGAGGAGCCCCCGCACGTCACCGCCGAGGCGCAGGCCTCCGGCCAGCCGGCTCCCGACCCGCTGGTCACCGGCTCGCGGTCATGGGCCCAGCACATGCAATCCATCGAAACCCTTGGACAGCACCTTGCCCGTGCCACCACCATCGAGGACGTTTGCAATCGCATCGGCGAAACCATCAGCGCCATGCTGCCGCACGACCAGTGCCGGGTGCTCCTGATGAGTGAAGACCGCACCCGGCTCGAGATCGTCTACTTGAACGGGACCGGCCCCGCGGAATACCGCGACGTGACCTCGCAGAACGCGGCGGTCGCCGTGGGCGAGGGGATCGCCGGCTGGGTGGCGGAGTCCCGACGCGGGGTCGTGATCGGCGACACCGAGCACCATCCGAAAGCGGCGCATGTGACCGGCACGGATGTCATCGATGAGTCCATGCTTGCGGTGCCGGTTGTTTTCGAGGATGAGCTGCTGGGCGTCATCGTCGTCCTCAAGCTGGGGTTGAATCAATACAACCTCGACCAGCTGCGCCTGCTGACGATCCTGGCGAACCAGGCGGCCGTTTCGATCGCGAACGCGCGATTGATCGACCGGCTGGCGTCGGCCGCGACCATCGATCCCCTGACCGGTCTGATGAACCGGGCCGCGTTCGAGGAGGCGATCAACAAGCAGCTGCTGCGGCCGCAGTCGTGGGGCACGCTCCTGATGCTCGACGTGGACAATCTGCGCGAAACGAACGACGCCTACGGTCATCGAGCGGGTGACGCCGTGCTCAAGCGGATCGGCCGCGCCATCCGAACCTCAATCCGAAGTGATGACCTGGGGTCTCGCTGGATTGGTGACAACTTCGCCATCCTCGCGCCGGGAATCGACGCCGCCCAGGCGGAGCTGCTCGCCAAACGGATCGAAACCGCGGTGCAATCCGACCGGATTTCGATCCGCTGGGGCGCTGCCGAATACCGCGGCGACGCGCTCACCGCCCAGGACCTGGTGGCCGCCGCGCTGCGCTCCACAGCCCGCACGTCCGACGGTCTCGCCGCCTAGGGTCCTGAGGGCAAACCGTCACGCCCGAATGGGCAGGATGCTCGGAGTTTCGCGCAATTTGCTTGACGGTCCAAAACCCGTCGCCTAACGTCAAAACTCGCCGCTGAATCCACATCAACCGCCTACGGGCGTGCCGACCCGTGCCGAGGGAGGGGAGTGAGGCTCATCGTCATCCACCGGCTGGCGAAGCCGGCGTCGCCCGGCCGCTTTCTGGCGCGCCACGCATGGAAGCTTGGCCTGGGGCTGGTGGTGATTGCCCTGCTCACGGCGAGGGGCGCCGGTCAGACGTATACCCAGCCGCACTCGCTCGCCACCAACGTGACCCCCACGACCGTGCCGTGCGGCGCCATCAAGCTCGACGCCACCAGCACGGATACCGCGACCTGGACTGCGGTCAGCAGCCCCTACGGGACGGGTAGTCCGTACATCCTTCCGAGCAACGACCCCAACCTTCCCACCACCGATCCAACGCACCCCAACTGCCTGAAACCCGATCCGAGCACTCCGGCCAACTCCTTGCCCGATGACATTCGGATCGCGCCCGCAACCCGGCTCGTCATCGATGGGAGTCAGGGGCCGGTGCAGATCTTTTCCCACGGCACCGGCATCGTCGTCAATGGCGGCGAGATCCAGACCATCAATACCAGCGCCACCAACACCGTCAGCTTCGACGCCGAGCCGGACGTTCCCTCCTGGGGCGGCATCACGATCGTGGCCGCCGACGCCGGCCACAAGGGCGACGCGTCCTTTTCCTATGTCAGCCTGCAACACGCCCTGACGGCGATCACCATCACCAGTGGCGCGCTCTCGTCACCCGACAGCGGCAGCTACGGCCTGACGGTGAGTAACAGCGGCATCGGTCCCTCGTACTTCGACGGCATCGACGCGGTCAACACCCCGATCTCGATAACAGGCCGCGTGGATCCCATCACCGGTCGGTCGGATGGTCAGTTCGGGACGCTGAACAACATCGGCTCCCAGGGCATCAAGCTGACGTTTGATCCGAACCAACCCGACTACCCAGCGGTGATTCCGGCAAAGAGCCTCGACGTCGAGAACATGACCTTTGGGAGCTCGGTCCCATTCGGGGAAACCAACTGTCTCCCACTCACCTCCTGCGCGGCCGGGACCATCGGCAATGACGCCATTCAAGCCACCTTTGCTCCGAACGCTCAAGAACCGGTCCTGATCAACAACAACCAGTTCTTCCGCGCCGGCTCCTACGGCCTGGAATTGAACAACCCGAACAAGCCGGTCCTGACGAGCAACAGTTTCAGTCACAACGGCATCGGGTCCAGCGAGCCCACCGGGACCTGTCCGAAAAACGCCGTCAACAAGTACCCGCCGATCTACCTCAACAACGCGACCGTCGATCTAGAGAACAGCGTAACGGCCAACTTCGGCCAGCAGGACGGGCTCGAGGCGATCGTCTTCAACGGCACCGTCAGCTCGCCGACCTTCACCTGGAAGACCGCCGGCACCGACCCCATGCAGCCGCTCGGCTACCTATTGGACGGCGACCTGGGCATGGTGGGCGGCACCTTCAAGGTGCCCGGCGGCAGCGTGGTGAAAGCCAAGCACGGCACCCTCAACCTCAACGGCGTCAGGCTGGACGCCAATGACGCCGGGGCCAAGACCTTCACCAGCTTGCGCGACAGCAGCGTCGGGATTGACGCGGTGTGTTCGGTCTTCGTTCAGTCGGGCCCGCCCAGCCCATTACCGTCGGGCGACTGGGGTGGCATCAACCTGCTCAACGGCGCGGACGCGAGCATCAACAACTCCACCATCCTCTACGGCACCGATGGGGTGCAGATCACCGACGGCGCGACCAGCACCCTCGATCCGAGCTATGGCGCGAACTACGGATTGGTGATTCGCAACAGTCAGGTCGGCGCCAGCTTTTTCGATACGGTGTCCGCGACCCGGACACCGATCGCCGTGGTCGCCACCCAGCTGGCCTGTCCGGTGGGCGCCTGCAGTGGCCCCAGCGCCGGGCACGACGGCGTGTTTGCCGACTTTACGGGCAGTGGCACGCTGGGCCGCGGGCTCCTCCTCGATTCCAACACGGTTGGCGGCAGCGTGAACGAGGCGATCCGCGGCGTATCGCTGGGCAAGCAAAAGGTCGTGGTGATCCACAACACCATCCGCGGCGCGGGCACATTCGGGATCAAGCTCGAAGGCGCCAGCGCTCCAACGATCACTGGCAACGACGTCAGAAACAGTGGGACGGGCAGCCCCAGCTACTCGGCGATCTACCTCCCCGACCTCGTGCAGGGCGACTTCAGCAGCGCAATCGCCGGGAACACGGGCGGCACCGATGGCCTCAACGCCATCGTCTTCCACGGCTCGACCGCCAACGCGAAGCCACTCAACTGGCAGACGGTCGGTGCCAGCAACGCACTGGCCTATATCGTCGACGGCGACCTCACCGTCAACGGCGACCTCACCCTCGTCAATGGCGATTACGCGCCGGTGCTCGGCGGGACGATCACGGTGAAGAGCGGGACGGTGACCGCGAACGGGGCCACCTTCACCAGCCTCAAGCAACAGCGGGCGAGCCTTCCCAGTTGCGGCTCGGTCTTCGTCCAGAAGGTCTCCGGGGCTTGCCCGCCGCCCGCGGCCGGCGATTGGGGCGGGCTGGTGCTTGACCCGGGCGGCGCCAATGCCTTCACCAGCTCGGAGATCGGCTATGCGGCCACCGGCATCTCGCTATCCTCGCCTTCGCTGACACTGCTGGCGCAAAACCTGACCCTGACGCAGACGAGCATTCATCACACCACCGCGGACGGCGTCCGCTCCCAATCACCGCTGGCGATCAGCGGGGGAAGGTTCACCAGTAACGGCGGCCACGGGGTCAACATCGCGCTGGTGTCCGC
>VBDZ01000197.1 GCA_005881215.1 Chloroflexota bacterium
TGCGGGTCGCCGACGAAAATCGTGGGCGCATCTTCGACCACCCGGCCGTCGGGTGTCTCGATCTTGAGCGTCGGCGCCCAGCCGTAGCCAGCCTGATAGATCTTGATCCCCTGGTAATCGACGTAGTGATTGACCTGGATGCTCTTGCTCTCCACCAGCCGTCCCCCGTCGTAGATGCGAACTCGTGAGGTGAAGTCCTTCGGGGCGCCGCCAGGCCAGTAGGCGGCGCTGAAACTGTCGACCTTGACCTGGAAGTTCGCATGGTTGGTCGAGAGCACACCCTCGCTCAGGTTGTCGTAGTTGGCGCGCGCCTCGACGAAGCTATCGCCCTCGACCACGGCGGCGTCGCCCACGAACCCGCCGGCCTTGCCGTAGAGGACGCCGACCAACAGGATGAAGAAGCTGCCGTGAAAGATGATGCTCGCCGCCTCAGCGCCGAGCCCGCGATTGCGTTGAGCCGGGTCCATCGCGCGCCGCCAGGCGGCCGGGATCCGAATGAACATGCTGGCCCCGATCGAGGTGTACATCAGGACGGCGGTAATCATGAAGGGCCAGGAACTGAAGATGTCGAAGAGGCCGAGCCGGGCGAACCAGGGCGCGGTGACCGGGTGCCGCAGGACGTACCCCATCACGCCCGGCGGGTTCTGTGGCAGCTGGGGAAGCAAGGTGCCGACGATCGCCAGCAGCCCCAGGATGGCCAGCAGAATGATGGCGGTGCGCATCCTGCGCAGCTCGCGCCAGGCGCGGGCCAGGACGCGCAGCGCCAGCGCCCGCTGCACAAGCCGGGCTTCGACCGCCGGTCGTACCGGGGAGGGGGCGATCACTGCCGGTGAGCTCCAGGCGTCATCTGCCGACTAGAAGTGTAGGGAGGCGGCGTGGCTCGCCCAGTCGAGCACGGTGGTGGGAAAGACGCCCAGGGCGATGGTGGCCAGCGCCGCGACCCCCAGGACCCCGCTGGTCGAGATCCCCACCCGTGGCTGCTCGCTGACCGCCTCCTCCGGCGTCGCCAGCATGACGACCACCACGCGGAGGTAGTAGTAGAAGGACACGATCGTCATCACCACCGCCACCACCAGCGGCGCCCAGATCTGGGCGTTGACCAGCGCCTGGAACACGAAGAGCTTGGCGAAGAAGCCCACCGTCGGTGGGATACCGGCCAGTGACAGCATGAAGATCGTCATCACCGTGGCCAGGAACGGCCGGCGATAGAACAGGCCGCGCCAGTAATTGATGTCGGCCGTCTGCTCGCCGCCGGCGCCCAGCGCCGTGACGACGGCGAAGGCGCCGAAGTTCATCACCGCGTAGGCGGCGATGTAGAAGACCGAGGCGGAAAACCCGGCGGCGGTCCCGGGCAGGATGCCCAGCAGGATGTAGCCGGCGTGCGCGATGCCCGAGTAGGCAAGTATCCGCTTCAGGTTGTCCTCGATGATCGCCACCAGGTTGCCGATGAAGAGCGAGAAGATCGCGATCAGGGCCAGCGGGAAGTACCACCGGGCGGAGATCGAGGGAAAGGTGGCGATGAATACCCGGCCGATGGCCGCGAACGCCGCCGACTTGGTCGCGACCGACATGAAGGTGGTGACGATGGTCGGCGCACCTTCGTAGACATCTGGCGTCCACATGTGGAAGGGCGCCGCCGAGGCCTTGAATGCCAGGCCGACCGAGAGGAAGCCGATCCCGAGCAGCAGCAGCACGTTGCCCGCGGCCCCGGACGCCGCGGCAAATGCGGCGATCCCACGGAGGGTGGTGCTACCGGTCGCGCCATAGATCAGGGCCATGCCGTACAGGAGGAAGCCGGTAGCGAAGCCACCGAGCAGCAGATACTTGAGCGCCGACTCCTGCGAGCGCGGCACGCTGCGGGCGAACCCGGAGAGAACGTACAGCGAGATCGAGAGCAGCTCGATGCCGAGGAAGATCGTCATCAGGCTGGTGGCGGCGGCCAGCAGCATCATGCCCGCGGTGGCGCCTAGCAGGAGGATGTAGTACTCGCCGTGGTCAAGGTCGAGAGCGCGAAGGAAGCGCGGCGAGATCAGCACCGTCAGGATGGTGATCACGATCAGCAGCACGTTGAAGAACGCCGCCAGGCTGTCGGCGACGACGGTGTCGGCGAATGCCGCCCGGTTCTGACCCCACAGCGGCAGGCTGGCGATCAGCGCGGCGAGCAGGCCGACCACGGTGACGGCCGGCAGCCAGCGGCGCCGCGCGACCGGAAGCAGCAGGTCAAGGAAGAGGACGACGATCGCGGTCCCCACCACGATCAGCTCCGGCAGGATGGCGCCATAGTCGATACCGAGCCCGCTCAGATCGATCTTCATCGGACGATCACCGGCAGGGCCTTGACGGTCGCCTCGACCGCGGCCGGGAAGAACCCCGGCGTGACACCGATCAGCACCATCAACGCCAGCAGCGGGGCGAGCACCCCGCCGTCGATCGGCCGCACCTCACCAAATGTCGTCGGTTCGGGCGGCGCTTCCTGCATGCTGCCCTGGTAGAAGCGCAGCACGTACCAGGCCGCCAGGATGACGCCGATCCCGGCGGCGACTGCCAGCGGAACAAAAGCAGTCCAGGCCCCTAGCATGATCAGGAACTCCCCGACAAACCCGTTCAGGCCCGGCAGACCCAGCGCGGCGAGCGAGACCACCAGGAAGAGGGCGGCGAAGAGCGGCGCGGTCGCGCCCAGTCCGCGCAACTGCGCCCGGTCGCGGGTCCCGGCGCGCCGCTCGATCATCCCCACCACCAGGAAGAGCGCGGCGATGATCACGCCGTGATTGATCATCTGCACCAGCGACCCCTCGATGCCGAGCAGGTTGCCGGCGAAGATCCCCAGCCCGATGAAGCCGAGGTGACTCATCGAGGCGTACGCCACCAGCCGCTTCAGGTCGGTCTGCACCAGGGCCATGAAGGCCCCGTAGAGGATGCCGATCACCGCCAGCACCGCCAGCAAGGGGCCGAGACTATGCGCGGCATCCGGGAAGAGCGCCAGGTTGAAGCGCAGGAAGCCGTAGGCGCCGAGCTTCGAGACCAGCCCCGCGAGGACGATCACCACCGGGATGGGCGACGCCGTGTAGGCCGCCGGCAGCCAGGTATGGAGCGGGAAGAGCGGCATCTTGATCGCAAAGGCCAGCGCAAAGCCGAGGAACAGCAGCTGCTGGATCCCGAGCGTCCCCAGGCCGAGCGGCAGGTGCCACATCCCCGAGGCCGGATGCTGGATCAATTGCGCCCAGTCGAAGCTCAGCTGTCCGGTCTGGGAGAAGTTGATGGCGGCGACGGCGAGGATGGCGATCAGCATCGCGAAACTCCCCAGCACCGTGTAGATCAGGAACTTGAAGGCGGCATAGATCCGTTGACCCTCGCCCCACACGCCGATCAGGAAGTACAGCGGAACCAGCATCGCCTCCCAGAACACATAGAAGAGGATGAGGTCGAGGGACAGCATGATGCCGGCGGTGGCCGCCTCGAGGATGAGCAGCAGTAGCATGAACTGCTTGAAGCGCGGCATCTCCGGATCGGTAACCAGGACCGCGATCAGGAAGAGCAACGCGTTGAGCCCGAGCAGGAACAGGCTGAGGCCATCGACTCCCAGGTGATAGCTGATGCCGGCACTCGGAATCCAGCGCAGCGACTCCTCGAACTGAAAGTGCAGGTTGCCGACGCCGTGCTGGAACCCCCCGATGACCGCTACGGCCAGCAGCATCGAGAGCCCGGCGCTGAGCACGCCCAGCTGCTTGATCACACTCCGGGCGACCCCCGGCGTCAGCGCCACCAGCAGGGCGCCGGCCAGCGGGATGACGACGACGAGCGTCAACCAGGGGACGCCGGTGGGCAGCGTGTACCAGCTCATCCGCCGAGCCTCCAGGGGAGATACCCGAGGAAACCGGCGACGATCAGTACCACGCCGATGGCGCCACCCAGCGTCCACAGTGCGTAGCTGCGAACCCGCCCGGTCTGGATCAGACGGAACTCGCGCGCCTCCACCAGCGTGAAGCTGGCCAGGCCGTTGACGGCGCCGTCGATCACCCGGGTCTCGATGACGCCGTTGAGGAAGCGAGCCAAGGCCAGTGCCGGCTGGACGAAGACCCGGTCGTAGAGCTCGTCGACGTAGTACTTGTGCTCGACCAGAGTGTGGATCGGACCAAGCCGGGTGCGCCACGCCACCGCCAGCTCCGGGCGGCGCGCGTGCAACAGGTAGGCGATGGAGAAACCGAGGAGCGCCGCCAGCACCGAGAGCGCGGCGAGCCCGAGGAATGCGCCGATCCCCACCTCGGCGGGATTCCCGAACACCGGGGAGAGAAAGGCGGCGATCGGGATGTATCCGCCGACCACAGCACCGGTGGCGAGGATGACGATCGGCACGGTCTGGACGGGGGGCGCCTCGTGCAGGTGGCGGTCGTCGTGCGTCAGCCACTCCCAGCCGAAAGCGATGAAGAACAGCCGGAACATGTAGTAGGCGGTCAGCCCCGCGGTGACAAGCGCCAGCACCCCGAGCCAGAATTCGCCCCCGGCGGCGTTGAGCGCCGCCCTGATGATCTCGTCCTTGCTGAAGAATCCGGCCAGCAGCGGAAAGCCACTGATCGAGAGGGTGCCGATCAAGAAGGTCCAGAACGTGATCGGCAGGCCGGCCCGCAGGTTGCCCATGTGGCGAATGTCCTGGTCGTCGTGGAAGGCGTGGATGACATTGCCGGCGGCCATGAAGAGCAGCGCCTTGAAGAAGGCATGGGTCATGAAGTGGAACATGCCGGCGGCGTAGGCGCCGAGGCCCACCGCCAGGAACATGTAGCCGATCTGGCTCATGGTCGAGTAGGCCAGGATGCGCTTGATATCGATCTGCGAGGTGCCGATGGTGGCGGCGAAGAGGGCGGTGACGCCGCCGACGACGGCGACGGTAGCCGCGGCGACCGGCGCCCAGTCGTAGAGCATGTGCATCCGGGCCACCAGGTAGACGCCGGCCGTCACCATGGTGGCCGCGTGGATCAGCGCCGACACCGGCGTCGGTCCCTCCATGGCGTCGGGGAGCCACGTATGGAGCGGGAGCTGGGCGGATTTCGCCACGGCGCCGACCAGGAGCAGGAGGCAGATGGCGGTGATGACGGTGCCGCCCTTGGGCAGCTGGTGCAGGCGCTCGAAGAGTCCGCGGTAATCCATCACCCGCAGGTTGAGGAAGATCAGGAAGGCGGCGAAGATCATGCCGACGTCGCCGATGGTGTTCATCACGAACGCCTTGCGGCCGGCGAGCACGGCGGAGGGGCGCTCGTACCAGAAGCTGATCAGCAGGTAGGAGCTGAGCCCGACGCCGGCCCAGCCGATGATCAGCCAGACGAGGTTGCCGGCCAGGACCAGGACGAGCATGGAGAGGACGAAGAGGTTCATGTAGGCGAAGAATCGCGAGTAGCCAGGGTCCTCCCGCATGTAGCCGATCGAGTAGACGTGGATCAGGAAGCCGACCCCGGTGATGACCAGGATCATCAGCGTCGACAGCTGGTCGACGTAGAGATTGAAGGGGACGCTGAAGTCGCCGCTCTGCCACCAGGTGAAGTACGTCTGATCCAGAGGCTTCGCGCCCGTCAGCAGCTGCAGCAGCAGGTTCAGCGAGAAGATGAACGCGATGCCCACGCTGCCGGCGCCGATCCAACCCACAACGGGCCGCGGCAGCCGGCGGCCGAACAGGGCGTTGACCAGGAACCCGGCGAGCGGCGAGAGCAGCACGAACGGCGCCAGCGTGTCCATGCCCCGCGCTACTCCTTCATCAGGTCGAGCCCGTCGACGTCCATCTGCCGTCCGGCACGGTAGACCTGCGTGATGATGGCGATCCCGACCACCACCTCGGCGGCGGCGACCGTGATCACCAGGAAGGCGAACACCACCCCGTCGAGCGAATTGAGGAAGCGGCTCTCGGCCGCAAACGCCAGGTTGACGGCGTTGAGCATCAGCTCGATGCACATGAAGACGACCAGCGGATTCCGCCGCACCAGGAAGCCGACGGCACCCATGGTGAAGAGCGCGCCGCTCAGCAGCAGGAACAGGTAGGCGGGCGGCATCTCAGCGGATCCTCCGCATCGCCAGGTAGACGGCGCCGACGGCGGCGATTAGCAGCAGCACCGAGGCAACCTCGACCGGGAACAGGAACTTCGTATACAGCGCGGCCCCCAGCGCCTGGACGTTGCCCACCGCGTTGATCGCTTCCGGCGTCGAGGCGCCCTGCCGGCCGGTCAGACCGCGGTTGAAGAGCAACCCCCCCAGCAACGCGGCGAAGATCACGCCGAAGACCAGGCCGTAAATCCACTCATTGCCGGCCCGGCCGAGCGTGAGGTCCGACGCCGGGTTGAGCAGCGCGATGATGAAGACGAAGAGCACCATCACGGCGCCGGCGTAGACGATCACCTGCGCCGCGAACAGGAACTGGGCGTTGAGGATGAGAAAGAGCACCGCCAGGCCCAGCATGTTCGCGACCAGCGCGAGCGCGTTATAGATCGGCCGGCGGAAGGCGACCACACCGGCGGCGGTGACGAGTTCCCAGGCCGCGAGGATGGCGAACGCGACTACCACTTGCGGGCGACCGGTTGGGCCGACGGCGCACCGGACGGCACGGCGGTGTCGTTGACGCTGGCGCTCAGTGGCTCCAGCATGTCCTCTTTGACCGCGATGAACTTGTCGGGGTGGTCGTCGGCCAGGTCGTAGCGTGGCCCCATGGTGATGGCGTCGTAGGGACAGGCTTCTTCGCACATCCCGCAGTAGATGCAGCGCAGCAGGTTGATCTCGTAGCGCTTCGCATACCGCTCGCCGGGCGAGACTCGGTGCTCTGGCGTGTTCTCGGCCGCCTCGACGACGATGCAGCCGACCGGGCAGGCGATGGCGCAGAGCTCGCAGCCCACGCATTTCTCCAGCCCGTCAGCGTAGCGGTGCAGGATGTGCTTGCCGCGGGCGCGAGGCGGCACCGCTTTCTGCTTCTCCGGGTACTCGATGGTGACGATCGGCTGGGTATTGTGCTTGAAGGTGGTGTACAGCGCCCGAACGATATAGAGCGGGCCCATCAGGGCCTCGCGCAGCGCCATCAGGCGCGCCCCTGGGCCGCCACGTAGACGACGGCCGTCACCATCATCATCGCCAGGGAAAGGGGTAGCAAGGATTTCCAACCCAGCGCCATCAGGCGGTCGTATCGCATCCGCGGCAAGGTCGCCCGCAACCAGACGTAGACATAGAGCAGGGCCACCACCTTCAGGAGGAACCACCAGGGACCCGGCAGGATGCCGAACGGCCCCCACCAGCCACCGAGGAAGACGATGGTCGCGATCGAGCTGACGATGATCATGTTGATGTACTCGGCCATGAAGAAGAGCGCAAACCGCATCCCCGAGTATTCGGTGTGGTAGCCGGCCACCAGCTCGGTCTCGGCTTCGGGGAGGTCGAACGGCGCCCGGTTCGTCTCCGCGATGCCGGCGATCAGGTAGAGAAAGAACGCCGGCAGCAGCGGGACGATGAACCACCAGGTCCGCTGGGCGTTGACGATGTCGACCAGCCTGAGCGAGCCTGCCAGGATGAACACCGGCACCAGCGAGAGGCCGAGCGCCATCTCGTAGCTGATCATCTGCGCCGAGGAGCGGAGCGCCCCCAGCATCGAGTACTTGCTGTTCGAAGAGTAGCCGGCCAGGAAGATGCCGAACACCCCGACGGAGGTCACGGCCAGGTACCAGAGGACGCCGATGTTGACGTTCATGATGTACCAGCCGATGTGATGGCCGAACAGGTTCACGTCACCGGGCCCGCTGACCGGGATGATGGCGAAACTGGCCAGCGCGGCGATCACGGAGATGGTGGGCGCCAGCAGGTAGAGGAACCGGTCGCGACCGGACGGGGCGCTGCTGGACTTGAAGAACAGCTTGAGCCCGTCGGCCGCCGGCTGCAGGAGCCCGAATGGACCGACCCGGTTGGGTCCCGGGCGCTGCTGCAGCCTCGCCTGCACTTTTCGCTCGAAGAGGGTCAGGTAGGCGAAGCCGGTGAGCAGGCCGAAGACGACGATCGCGGTCTTGATCAAGGTGACCACGACCAGCTCAGTGGTCATGTCGCGTCGCCCCAGAGCACCCGCCCACTGTCGTTGATCGCCGCAGCGTAGGGTGCAAGGCCGCCGGCCAGTGCGGCGGTGATTGCGGACACGCCATCGTAGGACCAGCTCGCCCCCAGCCCGTTGGCGATCTGCTGGAGCACCCGCCAGTCTTCCCACACCCACTCGGCGTCGATCCCCTTCCGGATGCGCTGCACCCGCCCCTCCATGTTGGTGACGGTGCCGTCCTTTTCGGTAAAGGCGCGTCCGGGGAGGATCACCTGCGCCAGGTCGTCGAGCGGCGAAGCCGCGAAGCGGTGGTAGACGACCAGCGGTAACGTCGGCAGCCACATCGATTCGGCATCGGTGGGCGTGAAGTGGTTCAGCGGGCTCGATTCGTGCACGTAGAGTGCCCGCAGCCCGGCCCCCGGCCACTCCACCCTCCCCTTCCCACTCTGCCCGTTCAGTGACGCGTAGCCCGGACCGAGGTGCGGCAGGATCCCGAGATCTTTGGCGCCGCGGCCATTCGGGCCGACCGTCACCAGCAGGCGGCGAACGGTGCCTTTGACTTTCTTGCCGAGCTTGCTCTGCAGGTCCAGGGTGGCCTT
>VBDZ01000198.1 GCA_005881215.1 Chloroflexota bacterium
TCCCCAGGCGATGATGGTCGCCGTCAATAGTAATTCCGTAGGATGTCGATCTGGCCTTCTTTGAGCCGCCCCCACCACCGCCGCCGCCGCCGGAGTCATACCGGCGGCCCAAATGGATGCGGCCGGACGATGTGCTTGGTGAAGCGGTTCCGATCAATTTCGTCCTTGCCAGAACGCCCAGGGCAGCCGTGACCGTCCAGCACATCACCGCCTATCCCAGCGGTTTCGAGTTCGAGGTCGTGGTCGCCGCCCGCCTCGAAGGGGAAATCTGGGATCCGATGCACGGCCTGGCTGGTTTTCGCGGAAGGCCGGGCCAACGTGGAGGCGAAATGGACGACGAGATCCTGCGCTTCGGCATTCAGTACGCAGACGGATCCAAGGCCACCAGCCTCGGTCCGCCGATGATCGGGCCGCAGGATCAGCAGCAGAAGGGACCGATATTGCAGCATCAAGGGGGTGGCGGCGGGGGGACCGTCGCGACGCAGCGGTTCTGGGCGTGGCCGCTCCCTCCGCCTGGGCCGCTCGCCTTCGTCTGTGAGTGGCCGAAATATGGTATCTCGCTGACCCGCCACGAGATCGATGCCGACGTGATTCGTGAGGCCGCCAAACGAGCGATCGAGCTGTGGCCTGAAGGCGGCTCGCCCTAGCCGATCGAGCTGGTCCTGGGGAGCTCGGTGATGAGCCGGGCCGCGATCACCGAGATCCATGCCCAGCCGAGCACCACCGCGCCGTAGAACGCCAGGACGACTGCCGATTGCTTGGATCCGGAGGCGATCCCGAAGAAGGCACCGAGGAAGAGCACGCCAGTAATCACCGAGTAGGCCGCCCAACCGTGCTGCTTGAGGGCGGCAAATCGGCGCGCAAACACGAAGCAGCCAGCGATCAGCCCAAGGAAGCCGATGGCCCCGCTGACGAAATGCAGGATGGCGTGCCCGCTGATAGTGCTGGGCGTTGCCGCACCGGGCGGGAAGCCGTTCATTGGATCGGGAACGAAGATCCCAGCGCTGATCAGCCCTAAGCCATAGACGCCAACCAGCAACGGGCCCCAGGTGCCGCCGCGACCAGGATGCAACACGCGCCGCATCCCGATCGAGCCGGCGATGACCAGCAAGCCGGTAGCGAGGAAGTTGGCGATCTGAATCCATCCCAGGTCACCGAGGCTCATCAGGCTGAGTTCGTGGCGGGTGATGTCGAAGCCGGGGCGGATCAAGATTTCGATCAGGCCCACGGCGACATAGATCGGTCCGGCGATTACGCCACAGACCAGGAGTGCTCGTGTGGTTGTCCGATTCATCGCGTCCCACGCTAGCCGATGGTTCGGACGCCGGCTTCTCCAAAACTGCTTAACATGCCATCCTGATCCGGCTCTCTTCACAAGCTGGGTCGTTAGGTGCATTCTTATGGCTGGAGGGCGGGAAGGAGGTGGAGACCTGCCCAGCACCGGCAAGCTGCGGCACCTTGACGCCACTGTGCCTCCCCTGGCGGGAGGCGGAGAGCGGGATCGAATCCCAGTCAAAGAGGTGATTGCACATGGCAGTAACCGCCGCCGCGGCTGACGAGCGAAAACAGCTCAGACGAGCCGTTGTCGCCAGCACCGTCGGAACTTCAATCGAGTGGTACGACTTCTTTCTGTACTCCACCGCAACCGGCCTGCTTTTTGCCAAGCTCTTCTTTCCCAAATCGGATCCACTCGTCGGGACCCTGCAAGCCTTCCTGATCTATGCGGTGGGGTTCATTGCTCGCCCGATCGGGGCGGCCATCTTCGGGCACTACGGCGACCGGATCGGACGTAAGGCGACCCTGATCGCGACGCTCCTCCTGATGGGGGTGGCGACCTTCCTGATCGGGTTCGTGCCGACCTACGCGACGATTGGCATTTGGGGCGCCGTCCTCCTGGTCGTCCTCCGCTTTACCCAGGGGATCGGCGTCGGCGGCGAATGGGGCGGCTCGGTCCTGCTCTCGATGGAGTGGGGTCACCGCGGCCGGCGCGGCCTGATCGCCAGCTGGCCCCAGTTTGGTGTCCCGGTCGGTCTGTTCCTCGCGAACGGCGCGCTGCTCATCATGAGCAACATCGCCGGTAAGGAAGGCTTCGCCAGCTGGGGTTGGCGGGTACCGTTCTATTTCAGCATCGTCCTGGTCGGGGTCGGCCTGTACGTCCGGCTGCGCGTGCTGGAGACGCCGCTCTTCCAGCGGCTGGTCGAGCAACGTCGCATCGAACGCGCCCCGGTGGGCGAGGTCATCCGCCGCAACTGGCGGGAGATCCTGCAATCGGCGTTCCTGCGGCTCTCCGAGCAGGCGCCCTTCTACATCTTCACCGCCTACGTCTTCACCTACGGCACCGAGGTCCTGAAGCAATCCCGAAATTTCGTGCTCTACGCCGTGCTGGCAGCCTCGGTCCTCTCGTTCTTCAGCATTCCGCTCTTCGGCTACCTGTCCGATCGGCTCGGCCGGAAGCGGGTGTACATGGCCGGAGTGGCCATCATGGGCGTCTGGGGATTCGTCTACTTCGGCCTGCTGGATACCAAGGTGGCCGTCCTGATGTTCCTTGCCATCTTCGTCTCGCTGATCCCGCATGACCTGCAGTACGGACCGCAGGCCGCGCTCATTGCGGAGAGCTATACGGGCCGGCTGCGCTATAGCGGCGCGTCGCTCGGCTATCAGCTCGCCTCGGTGATTGCCGGCGGCCCCGCGCCGGTGATTGCGGCGGCCCTCTACGGTGGGGCGACCTTCTTCGGCGTCAAGGTCGGCGGTTACAAGACCAGCCTGGCCATCGCCTGGTACATCCTGGTCTGCGCGGTGATCTCGTTCATCGCCGCGGCAACCGTCAAAGATCGGTCGAAGCAAGACATCTCGATCGAATACGACGAGCAACCGGCGGCGGCCCAACCGATCGCGGCGGGGCTGAGGCCAACGCAGCAGTCCACGTAGGCATAGGACAGGGAGCCCCCGGGCGGGCTCCCTTTTTTTAGGGGAGCTTCGAGCGGTCGACCTTTCCCATCGCGTTACGGGGAAGCGCATCGATGAAGTGAACGGCTCGCGGGCATTTGTAGGTGGCCAGCCGGTCGCGAGCGTAGCTGATCAGCTCGTTCGCTTCGACCGGCGACCGGGCGACCACGAAGGCGGTGACCTCCTCGCCCCAGCGTTCCGAAGGCAATCCGGCAACCGCCACCTCGGCGACAGCCGGATGCTGCTCGAGCACCATCTCCACCTCGCGGGGATAGACGTTGTAACCACCCGAGATGATCAGCTCTTTGATTCGACCGCGGATGGCGAGCGTCCCGTCTTCACCGATCTCACCGATGTCGCCGGTGCGAAACCAGCCCTCGCTAAACACGTCGGCGGAGGCCGCTGGATTTCGCCAGTAGCCCTTGAAGACCTGGCCGCCTTTCAGCTGGACTTCATCCTGTTCGCCCAGCCGCACTTCGACGCCGGGCAATGGATAGCCAACGCGGCCAGGCTGGCGCGGCCCATCGTACGGATTGGAGACCACAATCCCGCCCTCGGTTATGCCATAGCGCTCGAGCACCGGTTGTCCGAGGATTCGCTCACAGCGTTCAAAAAGGGTTACCGGCAATGGGGCGGATCCGGCGACGAAAAGTCGAACCTGTCGCAGATCCGCTGGATGTTGATCGAGGTAGTCACACAGCCGCTGATACATCGCCGGTACGCCGAAGAACATGGTGCCGCCAGCCTGCAGCTCGCGGACAACGGTCTCAGGGCTGAACGGCACCAGCACCGCGCAGCCGCCGGCGATCAGCGAACCATGTAACGCGATGGCGAGCCCGTGGACGTGGAACAAGGGAAGCGCCAGGACCAGGCGGTCCTCGGCCGTCCATCGCCAGGCC
The DNA here is from genome assembly GCA_005881215.1 of Chloroflexota bacterium. GTDB lineage: Bacteria > Chloroflexota > Dormibacteria > CF-121 > CF-121 > CF-13. The sequence continues at coordinate 3,846 of VBDZ01000198.1, forward strand.
TCGACCACGCCGCGGCCCTGGGCCAGCAGGTTGCCGTGATCGAGCAGCGCCCCCTTCGGTTTTCCTGTCGTACCCGATGTATAGAGCAGCAGAGCCGGACTCTCGGGATTCAGAGATCCCCCACCCTCACCCACCCCCACAAGTGCGGAGGGATGTGAGGAACCGACGTCCTCGACGCGCAAGGTTGTTTGCAGGGCAGGGAGTCGCGCTCGCAGCCGGTCGATCAGCGTCTGCCGTCCAGCATCAACCAGCACCGCGGCGGCCGCACTATCCACCAGGATCTGCGCCGCCTCGGCCTCTTTGAACGCCGGGTTCATTCCGACGACCGTTGCCCCAATCCACTGCAGCCCCAGGTAGGAAACAATCCAGGCGGCGGAGTTTTCCGCAAACAGCGCGACCGGCATCCCCGGCGTGATGCCCAGGTCGCTCAGCCGTTTGGCCGCGGCGGCGGCCGCCGCCCTCAGCTGGTCGTGGGAGAATCCGAGCCCGCCCGCGACCAGCGCCGGCCGGTCTCCACCCCGGAGCAGCGCCTCCCGGAGATTTCCTCGACGAAGGTATCGGCGGGCCGCATCATCCTCGAGCGGAATCGGACTGCCGGGTTGACGGTGGATCGCCCACGCCGGCTTGACGCGCATCGCCATCCCGCCTAGCATCGCACGGCCGCTAGGCGCCAAGTTGGGCGGCCAGGTCGAGAAAATCGTCGGCCTCGACGTCGACGCTGAAATCGGGACCCTCCACGTTACCCGTGCCCCACTCCTGTGGGCGGCGCACGAAGGCGGTCCGCATTCCCTGCGCGGCGGCGGCTGACAGGTCGTACGGATGAGCCGCCACCATCATGGTCTGCTCTGGACGAACCGCCAGCAACGAGGGCACCAGCTGGTAGGTCCGCGGGTCGGGCTTGTAGCTCTTCACCAGCTCGGTCGACAGGATGCAGTCGAAGGGAAGGCCCGCGGCCCGGGCCAGGTTCACCAACAGGGCCATGCCGCCGTTCGAGAGCGTGGCCAGCACAAAACGCGAGCGGAGGCGGACCAGGCCAGCAATCGCGTCTGGCCACGGCGGCAGATGGTGCCAGGCCAGGACCAGGCGGTGGAGATCAGCCTCAGTCAGTCTCTCGAGTCCAAACTCGCGGACCACCTCGTCGAGACCCGCTCGATGCAGCTCGTCGAGCACCTGCCACGGGAGCTCGCCCTGGCGGACGCGGTCCAGGAACGGCTGATAACGCTTCCGCCACGCGTCGGCAACGGCCCCAGCATCAAGCGAAAGGTCGCGCTCGGGGGCGATCGCGGTGAGTTCGGCGATGATCCCGCCGCGCCAATCGACGACCGTACCGAAGACGTCGAAGGCAAGTACCTGTACCTGGCGGAGCGTTGCCGGCATGCGGCGATGGTTACCCCTGGGCCAGGATCAGGTCGGAGCGATCGATCGCGTCGTTCGGATGTCGCAGGATGTCCAGCAATCGTGGGTCCATGGGAACGATGATGCCGTCGAGATCATCGCTCGCTTGCTCGAGCGTCCTTGCCCAGGCCTCTCGGTCGGACGGGACCTCGACTCGACGCCAGCGTTCGGCTGGTGAAATGAGTCGCTGACGCGAAAGTTGCTGGAGGGTCTCCGTTCGTCGCGCCGACCCCCCACCCTGACCCTCCCCCACAAGGGGGGAGGGAATTTGTTCCCTAGAGGGGGAAACCTCGATGACCCCGAGGCGGAGCTGGCTGGTGACGGCCGCGATCGCGGCCAGCGCCAGCATCGGGTCGAGGCCGTCGCTGAGATCCGCCATCCAGACGCTGTCGGCGCCGGCGGCCTCCATCGCTCGAGCATCCGCGAGGAACTCTCCCGGATCTTCGAACCGGGAAGGGAAGAGGACGCCGATTTTCATCTAGGCCTGGGCGCTGAAGATGACGACCGCGCGAAGCGCGAGCACGCCGAGCAGGACGAGGACCGGCGCGAGCAACGAAATATCGGCCGCGGCCGTTCCCACCGCCGTGACGGTCGCTCTCATCCGGGTCGCTCGCCAGTGGAGGGCGAGCGGGATCAGGGTCCCGGCCAGGACGATCACCCAGAGGATGATCCAGCCGCCGGTGAGCACTTTCGACAGGACGCCGCCCAGCGTCGCCAGGAAGAGCACGATCAGGGCCAGCTCGAGCAGGATGAAATAGCGATCGGCCTCGATCAATTTCCGATCGGTGGCGATGGCATCACGCCGGGTGCGCGTGGCCAGCAGCACGCAGGCCGCCGAGCCGCTCAGCGCGGAGGCCAGGAAGAGACCGCCCAGCGCCCAGGTATCGCTCCACACCGGCTGGTTACTGACCGCCAGGAGGACTCCGGTGTAGGCGGCGATGAATAGGCCGAAGAGCGCCCCAATCACCATGAAGATGCCACCGACCACGCCGGCGACGAAGCTGGCGGCCGTTGCAAGGGCGCGGCGATGCACGATACCGCCCTCGGACAACGCCGACAGGAACATCACAAAGGAGAAAATCCCGAACAGCAGCAAGGCCCAGGCGCCGAGCGACATTGGCGACCAGGGCTTGAAGGCGAGGCCTCCGGAGCTGTCGTTGATCAGAAAGTGCCAGAAGCGGAGCGGCTGCCCGAGGTCGAGCGTGAGCAAGATCGGACAGATCAAAAGGGTGGGGAAGCTGATGAGGAACGCGATCCGTGAGGCAGCGGCGTCGCGGGCATCACCCCAGAGACGCAGCATCGAACCAAGTACGTAGCTGCCGCCGCTGATCCCGGCGAAGAAGAAGTAGCCCAGGATGTACCACTCCCAATGCGGCGGGACGACGAAATGTTCGTTTGGCAATTTAAGACCCCCCACCCCGACCCTCCCCCACAAGGGGGGAGGGAGATGACCCGCCTGTCCCGGCAGCGGGGGAGGGGGATGAGGATTCGCCGCGGCGGCGGAAGGCGATCAAGCCAGCGAGGCCGGCGAGGACGGCGGTGATGGTCGCTGTCACATAGCCCGGGAGGTTGTTGCGGCTGGGCAGCACCGCGCTCTGCGTGCTCGGCAAGGCATAGGCCTCCGGCTTTTCGGTGATCAGGAAGAACGCGTGCAACCCGCCGTATTCCTTGTCGCCGTAGATCCGCGCCTGGCTCACGCCCTGGGCTTGCAGCGTCGCGAGCCGCGTGGCAGCAGTCTGTCGCAGCTCATCGAGCGGTCCGAACTTGATCGACTGGGTGGGGCAGGCGGTGGCGCAGGCCGGCTTCAAGTTGTTCTGCAGCCGGTCGTAGCAGAAGGTGCACTTCTGGGCGGTTCCGCTGGTGCTGTTGAAACCGATCACGCCGTAGGGACAGGCCGAAATGCAATCGCGGCAGCCGTTGCAGACGTCCTGCTGGATGTAGACGGTGTCGAACTCGGTGCGGATGATGGCGTCCGTCGGACAGACCTCGAGGCAGCTGGCATTCGCGCAGTGCTTGCAGACGTCCGACATCATCGACCAGGCGATCGGCTTATCCGGGTTTGTCGCGGCGCTCTCGACAAAACGGACGTGTCGCCAGTTGGCATGATCGAGCTGGCCGGTGTTGTCGTAGCTGTCGCGAAACTCGAGCGGATTGTTCGGCAGCTGGTTCCACTCTTTGCAGGCCACCTCGCAGGCTTTGCAGCCGATGCAGAGGGTCGTGTCGGTGAAGAAGCCAACGGTTTGGGCCATGCCTCAGTTCCCCAGCAAGTTTGGTGTGATTTTGGTCAGCCCCTGATCGGTCGCATAGAGGTCGAGCGGCAAGGCGGCGAGCTCGTCGACAATCGGCACGGCGCGTTCATCTCGGCGAAGGTCGATAGTCAGCAGATAGCGGTTGCAGCTTCGGCAGCCGTCCACACGCATGTGGGGGAGCTGCTTCTCCTCCTGGAAGATCGGCAGCTTCCCGCCGTCCGCTTCGCCGCATCCGGCGCAGGTCATCCGCGAGAAGATCCAGTTCCTGGCGCACCGGGAGCAGACCAGGTAGCGCGGGCCGCTGACGAGCGGCTCGCCGGA
>VBDZ01000199.1 GCA_005881215.1 Chloroflexota bacterium
GCCCGGAGGCGACTATCAATTCCGGCTGACCGTGCGGGACGCGGCGCGAAACCCGGCTCCGCCGGTGGTGCTGAAGGCGACGGTCCCGCCGCGCAGCGGACCACTGGCCACGGCCGCGGACCGCGCCATCCTTGGTCCGCTCCCACCTCAGCCCGACGGGGTGGCCCCGCTGGCGGGTCTCCGGCAGGAGCATCCCCTGCCGGATGGCGCGCTGCTGCTCGGCACCGATGCATCCCTCAGTGGGCTTGGCGGCGGCCGAGCGCCGTTCCTGTCGACCCCGGCGTCGTTGGCGCCAGCCGTCGACGTCAGCCAGTCCATCTCGGGTACTCTCCGGCTGCTCGCCGACGGCACCACCTGGACGGAGTCTGGCACGGCTGGTTCGCGGTTTGCGGTCAACGCCCCGGTCCGGCTGCTGACCGCCTCCGACGGGGCGCTGCTCGTTGCCGCGGCGGATGGGACGATCGTTGGCGGCACCAAGCTGACACCCGCCCTGCCAGCCGGCGCCACGCTCATCGATGCCGCCCTCTTCCCGGGGGGCCATTCGGGTCTCGCGCTCGACAGCGCTGGCGGTGTCCACGCGTTCGGCGGCGCCGACCCGGCGCTGGCGGCGCTGGCGCCGAATTGGACGCTGCCGGTTCAACCGGGCGGAATCACGCTGGCGGGGACGGCGCAGGCGCCGGCCGGGATTCTTACGGACGTCAGCGGTGACTGGCAAACCTTCGGCAGCATGCTGCTGCTGCCAGATGCGACCTTTGGCGGCCCGATCTTTGACCCGACGACCGGCTTATCAGTACGCTGAGCTAAAAGGAGGTATGGCCGCGTGGATGAGCCGAAACTCGACTCGGACGAGCTCAAGGTCGACGCCAAACCGGAAGGCGGTCCGGAATGCCCGACCTGTGGTGACCGGTTTCCGTCCCGGGAAAGCCTTCAGGCGCACATCGCCGACGAACACCAGAGAACTTAGCCGGTAGCGCGAAGCGGCGAAACGGTCGGTTCGCCGTACAGACGCCGGAGGGCGGTGACCGCGTAATCGACGTCGTCGCTGGTCACCCCCCGGTGGGTGACCATGCGCCAGCGAGACGGCGAGGCCTGGTCGAGAAGAACGCCGACGCTGCGGCACCGTTCGATGAACTCGCCGGCGGTGAGTGGCGGCCGGCAGTCGCCGAAGACCATGTTCGTTTCGACCCGTGCCAGGTCGATATCGATCCCCGGCAATCCCCGCAGACCTTCGGCGAGCCGTCGGGCGTTGGCGTGGTCATCGGCAAGGCGGTCCACCATCTCATTGAGAGCGCACAGTCCCGCGGCGGCGAGCACCCCCGCCTGCCGCATGCCCCCACCCACCATCTTGCGCATGCGGCGGGCGCGCTCGATGAACTCCGCCGAGCCGGCCAGTATCGATCCGACCGGAGCGCTCAGCCCCTTCGACAGACAGAACATCACCGAGTCCACGGGGATGGTAAGGTCGCGCACGTCGGCCCTGAGCCCGATCGCCGCGTTGAAGATGCGCGCGCCATCCAGGTGCACCGGGAACCCCGCCTCGTGGGCGACGGCGCAGAGCGCCTGCGTTTGTGCCGGGCTGAGACAGGTTCCCCCCTTGCGGTTGTGAGTGTTCTCGAGACAGAGCAGTCCGGTGGGCGGTTCGTGAATGTCATCCGGCCGGATCACGGCCCGCACCTGGTCGGGGCGCAACCGGCCGTCCGCAGTCTCGAGCGGGCGGAGCTGGAGGCCGGCGACCACCGACGCGCCCGCCACCTCGTTCTGGAAGATGTGGCTGTCGACTTCGAGGATGACTTCCGCTCCCGGCTGGGTATGGCTGAGGAGGGCGCAGAGGTTGCCCATCGTCCCGCTGGGGACGAAGAGCGATGCCTCCTTGCCGACCATCTGCGCGGCGCGGTCCTGCAGGCGGTGGATGGTCGGATCTTCATCCCAGACGTCATCCCCGACCTCGGCGGTCGCCATGGCGGCGCGCATCGACTCGGTGGGCAACGTGAAGGTGTCGCTGCGGAGCTCGACCGTGCGCGTCACGATCAAAAGTTTATCGCCCGAGTTGCGCGTAGATCAGCGGTCGGGAAGCGATCACGTCCGTGATCGAGATATCCGTCTTCCGCTGGATATTCACCTGCACCCGAGTCTGCAGGGTGCTCGCGGACAGGTCGGCGGCGGGCTGGAGCTGCTCCGGGTCGCCGATCACGAGCAGCGTGAACGGCGCGCTCAGGCTTCGTCCGCCGATCAGCAGGTTCTGACCTCGGCTGATGATCGGCGTGCTGCCGATGATCCGGTAGCCGTTGAGCGAAAAGGCCTCGGCGCCCGCATTGCGGAGACTGTTCAGGGCGTCCTGGAGCTCGAAGTCCATGATCGACCCCTGAATCCCAATCTGCAGCCCGGGCCCCCGGACCGGGACCTCGCCACTGATCTCGCGCAACATGGTCAGCTCTTTCTCAATCGCCTGGGAGTCTGCACCTCCGGCGGTGAGCGCCTGGCGCAGCTGCGCTTCCTGCTGCGACAGCGCGGCAGTTTGCTGGATCAGCTGGTTATTGGCGCGGTTGAGGTCGTTGATCAGCAGCGCCACGCTGGTGTCGTCCTGGGCGGCGAGGGTACGGGCCACCGCGGCCTGCGATCGGAGCTGGATCACGATGAGAAACCCGAGTGCCAACCCGATCAAGCTGATCACGATCAGCCGTTGGGTCCGTGCCGTGCGATCAGCTGAGCGGTTGGGCATATTTCACCAGGAAGGTCGCGTCGTAAGCCGGAAGGCTGACGCGAGTGCTGCGCACCCAACTCAAACCGAGACCGTAGATCCGGCTGCGGCTCTTGAGCTCGGCGAGCTGGTCGGGGTTCCCGAGGCCGGTCGCCAGCGAGGACGGATCCCCGATCGCCGTCACGGTATAGGGCGCGCTCAGCCGGCTGCCGTTGTTGACCAGGATGTTGACGCCGGCGTAGTGGAAGGCCGTCGTGGGCACGATCCGCTGGCCGTTGACCGCGATCGCTTCTGCGCCGCTGGCCCACAGCAGATTGACGATGTCCTGCAGATCCTGGTAGTGGACCGTCCAGCCAAGCGAGCGATCGGCAGGATCGTTCGGATCTGAGCCGTCGTGCAGCAGGACGGTGACCCCCGGCCCATGCAGGGCCGTCAATCCGGCGACGGTTTTTTCATCGTCGAGCTGGGTTTTCACCTGCTGGGCGGCACTCGAGCGGCGGGCGCTCTCGTCCTCCCCCGATTTGACGCTGGCCTGCAGCGTCTGGACCCGCGCTTTGAGCGCTCGGTTCTGATCCTCGAGCTGGTTGACGCTCTGACGCAGGGCCTGTTCACGCGCCAGGCGGTTGGAGGGAGGCAGCGGCTGGCTCCGGAACTGCGTGGCGGCGAGGCCGGTGACGAGGAAGGTGGCCAGCGAAACGCTCGCCAGCACGGTCATCCGTGGCGTCACGGTGCCGTGTAGTGTAATGGGTGCCGAGCGGAGACTCAGGCCAGGGGGCCGGCGTGAAAAGCAGGAGGAAGCATGGCTCAGAAAGTTGAGGCGGCGCCGTTCAAAGGCTTTGCCGAGGCGGATCCAGACCAGGCCAATCCATGGAAGATCGCGCAGCGACAGTTCGACATCGCTGCCGACGCCCTCGGGCTCGACCCGAACATGGCCCGAGTGTTACGCGAGTGCAAGCGTCAGCTGATCGTCACCTTCCCGGTCCTGATGGACGATCACACCATCCAGATGTTCACCGGCTTCCGGGTGCATCACAACGTCGATCGCGGCCCGGCCAAGGGTGGCATCCGCTATCACCCGGGCGTCACCATCGATGAGGTCAAGGCACTGGCGATGTGGATGACCTGGAAGTGCGCCGTGGTCGGGATCCCCTACGGCGGAGCCAAGGGTGGAGTGATCGTGGATCCCAAGCGGCTGAGCCGTAACGAGCTGGAGAACCTGACCCGCCGCTACACCAGCGAGATCAGCATCCTGATCGGGCCCGATCGGGATATCCCAGCACCCGACGTCAATACCAACGCGCAGATCATGGCCTGGATGATGGACACGATCAGCATGCACGCCGGCCATTCAGTGCCGGCAGTCGTGACTGGCAAGCCACTCGGTATCGGTGGTTCGGAGGGCCGACCGGAAGCCACCGGTCGCGGCTGCATGCTGACCACCATTGCGGCGCTCAAGCACCTTGGGATCCGCCCCGAAGACGCCACCGTCGCCGTCCAGGGGGTGGGCAACGTGGGCTACACCACCGCCAAGTTGCTGGCCGAACGGGGCTGCAAAGTGATCGCGGTCAGCGATTCGAATGGCGCCTGCTACAACGACGACGGCATCGAGCTCGACGAGGTGGTTCGGGAAAAGGAGCTGAACGGCCGGCTGCGTCAGAAGGTGTGCGAATTCATCTCGAATGAGGAGCTGCTCGAGCTGCCCGTCACGGTGCTGGTGCCGGCAGCGCTCGAGAACCAGATCCACCGAGGGAACGCCAATCGCATCAAGGCCAAGATCGTCTGCGAGGGCGCCAATGGACCGACCACCCCGGAAGCGGACGAGATCCTCTACGACAAGGGCGTCTTCGTGATTCCGGACATCCTGGCGAACGCTGGTGGCGTGACCGTTTCCTACTTCGAGTGGGTGCAGGACCTGCAGGAGTTCTTCTGGGACGAGCACGACATCAATGAGCGGCTGGAGCGGATCATGATGCGGGCATTCGATAACGTGCTCAAGGTCAGCCAGGAGAAGAAGATCATGATGCGCACCGCCGCCTACGTTCTGGCGGTGGACAAGGTCGCCCAGGCGACCACGATTCGCGGCATCTACCCCTAGCTCGTTTCTTTCAAGTCGACCACGGTACCGCCGGTGACGCGCTGGAGCTCCGTCGGCGTGATCGGAAAGACGTGCCGGGGAGTGCCTGCCGCGGCCCACACGAGGTCGTACTGGAGGAGGTCGCGATCGATGTAGGTCGGGACGGGCGCCGCAAAACCGAGCGGTGGCACGCCGCCGATGGCAAAGCCGGTGGCCTGGCGAACCGCGTTCGCATCCGCCCTGGAAATTGATGTTCCGGTCGATGCGCCCAGCCGGGCGAGATCCAGCTGGTTCGCCCCGGAAACGAGAGCAAGCACCGGCGCATCGCCCGCCATGAAGACCAGCGATTTCACGATCTGACCCACGCTGGTCCCGATGGCGTCCGCCGCTTCTTGCGCCGTCCGCGTCGATACGCCGAATTCCCGGATGCGCGGTGCCACACCCGCCACGCTCAGGGCGGCGCGCACTCGGTCCGGAGCGGAAAGATGTTGAACCATATTGAAGGCCATCCGTTATAATCCCCGAAAACCACTCGTCCTGAGGACCACGCATACCCTTTGAGTGCGACACGGTTTCGGAGCCGGCGACCATGAGTGTGCGTGCGCCCGCCAAGCCCTCGATCTTCGAGAGCAGCGACACCCTTGAGCTCGGCCGCTTCAAACGCGCTCGCCGCGCCTACGGGTTCGACGAGGTCGCCCTGGTGCCGGGGCGGGTGACGATCAACCCCGATGAGGTTGATTCCTCCTTTGAGCTCGGGTCGCTCCGACTCGCGGTTCCGATCCTGGCGGCGGCCATGGACGGCGTGGTCGATGTCCGCTTTGCGGTTGAGATGGGGCGGTTGGGTGGGATGGCTGTGCTCAACCTCGACGGCCTGCAAACTCGTTATGCCGACCCGACGAGCGTCCTTCGGGAAATCGCCGAAGCGCCGAGGGACCGCATCAACGGCCTGCTGCAGAAGCTCTACCAGGCTCCGATTCGGGAGCAGCTGATCGGTGAGCGAATCACGGCGGTCAAGCGCGCTCGGGTACCGGTCGGCGTCTCGACCGTTCCCGCCCAGGCCACCCAACGCGCCCGCCTGGTGCAGGAGGCAGGCGCTGACTGCCTGGTGGTGCAGGGAACGGTGCTGACCGCGCGGCACATCTCGCGGTCATACGAGCAGCTGTCCTTTGAACGACTCTGTGCCGATCTGTCGATCCCGGTGATCGCGGGCAACTGCGTCGAATACGAGACCGCCCTGGAGCTGATGCAGACCGGCATCGCGGCCATCCTCGTGGGTGTCGGGCCTGGAGCGGCCTGCACCACGCGAGGTGTGCTGGGCGTCGGCGTGCCGCAAGTGACGGCCACCAGCGACGTCGCCGCCGCCCGCGAGACCTACCTGCGCGAGGGCGGTCGGCGGGTGCAGGTGATCACCGATGGCGGGATGCGGGTCGGGGGCGACCTGGCCAAGGCTTTCGCGTCGGGGGCCGACGCCGTCATGATCGGGTCGATCTTCGCCGGGACGACCGACGCGGCCGGGGGCGGATATCACTGGGGCATGGCTACCCCGGATCCGAACCTGCCGCGGGGAACGCGGATCAAGGTCGGCCAGCGGGGAACGCTGCGCGAAGTGCTGCTTGGCCCGGCCCGCGTCGATGACGGCACCCAGAACCTGGTCGGGGCGTTGCGCTCGGCCATGGGGGTGTGCGGCGCGCAGAATCTGCGGGAGTTCCAGCGCACCGAGATGGTGATCGCACCGGCGATCCAGAGCGAAGGAAAGTTGTTCCAGCAGGCTCAGCAAGTCGGGATGGGGACATAGGCTCCGCCCGAAGTTCCCCCGTCGCGGTCGCCGCTCCAGCCCAGGAGCTCGTGCTGGTCCTCGATTTCGGGTCGCAATACAGCCAGCTGATCGCCCGACGGGTGCGGGAGGCCGGCGTTTATTGCGAGTTGATCGCCGGCGCGACGCCCTGGAGTGTGATTCGCGATCGGGCGCCCAAAGCGCTGATCCTGTCGGGGGGTCCGGCCAGCGTCTATGGCGAGGGGGCGCCGTTGGCCGACCCCGATGCGCTGAACGCCGGGATCCCGGTGCTCGGCATCTGCTACGGCATGCAACTCCTGGCCCACCAGCTTGGAGGCCGGGTGGTGAGCGCCGGCAAGCGGGAGTATGGCCCGGCCAGCGTCCGGGTCGAAGAGCCAGCCTCGCTCTTCAAGAACCTGCCCGCCGAGCTGCCGGTCTGGATGAGCCACGGTGACACCATCCTCGAAGCGCCGGCCGGGTTTCGGCGATTGGCGCAGTCCGACAATTCGACGATCGCCGCCATGACCGATGACGCGGGGCGGTTCGGGATCGCCTTTCACCCCGAGGTCATCCACACCCCGCAGGGCCGGGAGATTCTGCAGAACTTTCTCTACCTGGTGGCCGGCTGCGCTGGCAGCTGGAAACCGGAGGCGTTCATCGAGCAGGCGACTCGCGCCATTCGCGAACAGGTGGGGGACGGCCGCGTCCTTTGCGCGCTCTCAGGCGGGGTCGATTCGGCGGTCTGCGCCACCCTCGTGCATCGAGCCGTTCCGGGGCAGTTGACCTGCCTGCTGGTCGACAACGGTCTGCTGCGTCGCGACGAACGGCGGCGGGTCGAGGAGGTGATGGCGCGTCATCTCGGCATCGACCTTCGGGCCGTCGACGCTAGCGACCAGTTCCTCGGCGCGTTGCAAGGGGTGATCGATCCGGAGGAGAAGCGGCGCCGGATCGGCGCCACCTTCATCAAGGTCTTCGAAGTCGAAGCGGCATCGCTGCACAACATCGACTTCCTGGCCCAGGGCACCCTCTATCCCGACGTCATCGAGAGCACCAGCCACGACACGGTCAACGCTCACCGGATCAAGACTCATCACAACGTGGGCGGCCTGCCGGCCGATCTTCGCTTCAAGCTGGTGGAACCGCTTCGCTACCTCTTCAAAGACGAAGTGCGTGCCATTGGTGCGGCTCTCGGCCTGCCGGACGACATCGTCCACCGTCAACCCTTTCCCGGCCCCGGATTGGCGGTTCGCATCATCGGCGAGGTCACCCGCGATCGACTCGACACGCTGCGGGGGGCGGACTGGATCGTGGTCGACGAGATCAAGGCGGCCGGCCTCTATCGCACCCTCTGGCAGGCCTTCGCGATCCTGACTCCGCTGCAGAGCGTGGGGGTGATGGGCGACTACCGAACCTACGGCAACGTGGTGGCGGTCCGGGCGGTGCAGAGCGAGGACGGCATGACGGCCGACTGGGCGCGCCTGCCGTACGATGTCCTGGCGAAGATCTCGAGTCGGGTGGTGAACGAGGTCCCCGGCGTCAACCGCGTCGTCTACGACATCTCGTCGAAGCCCCCCTCGACCATCGAATGGGAATAGTTCCGTATCTCCCTCCCCCTTGTGGGGAGGGTCGGGGAGGGGGTACTCAGTGATGAATGTGCTCATCGTCGGCGGCGGTGCCCGCGAGCACGCGCTGACCTGGAAGGCGCTACAGAGCCCATTGACGAGCTCGGTCTTTTGTGCGCCGGGGAATGCGGCCACCGCAGCGATTGCCATCAACACCGGAATCGAAGCGACCGACGTCGATGGCATGGCGCGCATCGTCGCCGAGCGCGACATCGGGCTCACCATCATCGGGCCCGAGGCTGCCGTGGCCGCCGGGCTGGCCGATCGGCTGATGGAGTCGCGCCGGTTGGTGTTCGGCCCAACCCGGGCGGCCGGTCGGATCGAGAGTAGTAAGGCTTTTGGCAAATCCCTGATGGAGCGGGCGGGCGTTCCCACCCCGGCATATCGAGTCTTCGACAATCCGGTGGCCGCGAAGGATTATGTTCGCGGTGAGCGGCGCGCCTTTGTCGTCAAAGCCGATGGGCTCGCCAAGGGAAAGGGCACCCTGGTCCCGCGGGATGCCGACGAAACCCTCGAGTGCATCGACACGCTGATGCTGC
>VBDZ01000014.1 GCA_005881215.1 Chloroflexota bacterium
AGCGGCGCGACCGCGGCCGGTGGCGAGACGGCCGGCGAAGTCGGTGGCACGACAACCGGCGGCGGGGCGGCCGCGCAGACAGGCACCCTGGCCAACACTGGTGGCGGCGCGGCGCAACAGGCAAGCAAGATGCCGTTGGCGACGGACGGCCTCGCAGTCGGGTTGCTGGCGCTGGTCGCGGCGGCGTGGCTCAAGCGCCGGGAACTCTTCGGTCGGTGGATGCGGTAATCGACAAGGTGGGCCGCCGGGCTTGTTCGCAGCCCGGCGGCTTTTCTTTGCGCTTGAATCAAACGGAGTGTCCTAAGCTGTGGTTGCTTCCATGAGCGTCACGTACTCGACGATCAAGTCGCTCTCCCAGCCGGAGGCGATGGCGGCATTCCTCGGCGAGCAGGTACTGGGTCCGGTCCTTCCGTCAGTCCAGGTCCGCAAGGTGCGGACCAGGCAAGGCCGGCGCTTTGAGGCGCCGCGGGTGCTCTGGAATGTCTATGAAGCCGAGCTCGAAATGCCAGGCGGGATCGAGGCCAGGCCGCTGTTCTGGACCAAGGCGTATTTCGATGACAAGGACTGCGAGGACTACCGACACCGCATCAACCGCCTGCTGACATCCCAGAACGGCAACCCCCTGGATCCGAACGGTTACGCCCGCTATTTCGAGGACCTGAACCTCTTCCTGTTCTTTTTCCCGGCGGATCCGATTTTCCCGAGGCTGGCGAAGGTTGCGACTCCGAGCCGGGTCCAACCCCTGCTCGCAGAGCACTTCGATCGCATGCGCCCAGGCGCCAAAATCCAGTCCTTGCAGGCCGTACGGGTCAAGTATTTGCCAGAGATCTCATGCATTTTTCGCTATGAGGCAGAGGTCGGTGAGGAGCTGCCGCTGACCCTGTACGGCAAGGTTCAGCACAGTCAACGTGGAGCCACTACATACGAAGTGATGAAGGCCCTTTGGGACTTACCGGCACGAGCCAACGGCGAGCTGGTTCTGTCAGAGCCCCTGGCTTACATCCCGCACGATTCACTCCTGATCCAGTCGGCCTTGAAAGGTGACGAGATCAAGGGTGACCGTCATTCGGATATCTTCATCGCTCAATGCGAGGCCGCCGGTCGGATGATTGGCCATATCCACGCTTCCGGCATCAAAGTCGGTCAGGAGCACGACGTAAACGTTGAGATTGACCGGATTGCCAAGCGCCTTGAAGAATTCAAGATGTCGGCGCCGCGCGTCTACATGTTGCTGCGCGGCCTGCTACGGCAAATTACGGCCAAGGCCGATCGCCTCGCACCCGAAGCCCCGGTGCCTTCCCACGGCGACTATAAATACAACCAGTTCCTCCACGACGGAACGCAGTTCGGCATGATCGACGTTGAGTATTTCGTCCAGGCCGAGCCGAGTTTTGACCTCGGAAAGTATTGCGGTCATCTTTGGCCCGCCTCCCCGAAGGACTGGTCCGACACCGCTCAGGCAAAGGAGGCGAGGCGGATCTTTCTCGAGGCCTACCTTAAGGTCCGTCCGGATTATGACGGCCGCCGCTTCAGCATCTACGAGGCGCTATCCCTGGCTACCCGGGCCCTCGTCGTTACCTGGGCGCAGAGCCGGAATTTCGAGTACATGGCGGAAACGCTCACGGCGCTCGGCTACGAGCAGCTGAAGACCCGCTGGGGCGAGTGACATATCGGGCGGGCCGCGTTAACGCTTGCTAGCATGAAGGCCCGTCGCGCCCCCATCGTCTAGCGGCTAGGACACGGCCCTTTCAAGGCCGGAACGGCGGTTCGATTCCGCCTGGGGGTATGAATTGACAGGATCGATGTAGGTTCATGGGAGGAGCATCAATGTACGGGACAATCATGCGGGCGAAGATCAAGGCGGGTCAGCAAGACGCGTTTCGCCGATATTCCCAGGAGCAGGGCGGTCCGGATGCTGCTTCGGGATGGATCTCGAGCGAGTTCGCCGTCGAGGACAAGGATCCCAACCGGATCATTGGGATCATCCGGTTCAAGGACAAGGACAGTTACGTCAAGAACGCAAACGCTCCGCGGACCAACGACAACTACAACCAGATGCTGAAGTTCTTTGAGGCTCCCCCCGAGTGGATCGACGTCCAGTACGTGGCCTTTCAGGGCCAGCCGCTCAAGGAATACATGACTGAAGGTGCGATGCCTAGTGTTTAGGCTGTCGCTAAAACTGGTACACTTGCTGGCGACCCACATAACTGGTCGCCCGCTCTCGGTTTCTCCTCCCCGTCCTGAAACGGTGTTCTGAAGATCGCGGCTAATACAAAGAAGGTAGAGGGGACCGAGGAGTATCCCTCTTGACAACGACGTTTGCTGACCTGGGCGTGAATGCCCGCCTTCTGAGCGCCTTAGCGCGCAACTCGATCGACACCCCCGTGACCGTACAGGTCGAAGCCATTCCGCCGCTCTTGCGCGGCCGCGATGTGGTGATCCAGGCTCCAACCGGCTCGGGGAAGACCCTCGCCTTCATCCTGCCTCTTATCGAACGTCTGATGGCGGTCGGCGGACCGGGTCCGCGCGCCCTGGTGGTGACCCCCACCCGCGAGCTGGCCATCCAGGTCGATCGCGTGTTCCAATCGCTCTCGACCGGGCTCAAATCGGCGCTCCTCTATGGCGGCGTCGGCTACGTCACCCAGGAACACGCGCTCAAGGCCGGCGTCGATGTCGTGATCGGCACGCCCGGCCGGACCCTCGATATGGTCTCGCGCCGCCGGCTCTCGCTGAGCCGGGTGCAGCTGCTCGTTCTCGACGAGGGTGATGAGATGCTCGATGCCGGGTTCGCACCGGATGTCGAGCGGATTATCGAGCTGACCTACCAGCCGCAGATTGTTCTCGCATCGGCGACGATGCCCGATTGGGTCAGCCGGATGATCGAGCGGCATCTGCACGATCCGGAACGGATCAGGATCGCCGCGCCCTCCGAGGAGGCGCTCGAGCACGGGTTGCTCCGGGTCGGCCGCGCCGAAAAACTCCACACGCTCAGCCGACTGCTGCGCAAGCATCGCGGCTCGGCGATTGTCTTCGGCCGCACCAAGCACGGGGTGCGCAAACTGAGCCGAGACCTGCGCAACCTCGGCCACGACAGCGCCGACCTGCAGGGTAACCTCTCGCAAAACGTCCGGGATCGCACCATGGACGCCTTCCGCGACCTCCGCACCGATGTGTTGGTGGCGACGAACGTCGCGGCGCGCGGCCTCGACATCAGTCACGTCGACCTGGTCATCAACTACGACCTGCCGGACTCACCGCAATGGCTCACCCACCGGGTGGGTCGCACGGCGCGGATGGGCGTCAAGGGTCGAGCCCTGACCTTCGTCACCCCTGAGGATGAGTCCGCCTGGCGGACCCTCCGCCGCCAGGGCGCTCCGGCGCTCCCCGAGGTGGACGTGAAGCACCTCTTGAGCGAGGGTGACTGGCGATACGTCGCCGCCTCGCTGATCGAGCCTTCGCCGCAGCGCGCCAGCGTGTCACGGCCTCCACGTTCGGGTCAGCGGCCCTGGCACGGTCGCCGTCCACGCGGACGCCGGCCATACCGGTCGGACCAGCGGCCGGCCTCGGCAGGCGCTTAATCTAAAAGCGGGGAATTTCACTCGAACGGGGTGAGCTGATGGCAAAAAGCTCGGTGACCGAGGTGCGTACGACCCAGGGCTTCGACTTCATTCGGGAGCTTGGCCAGCAGTTGCGCGTCGATAGCATCCGTTCCAGTACCGCCGCCGGTTCCGGTCATCCCACCTCCTCCATGTCGGCCGCCGACCTGATGGCGGTCCTGATCACGCGCCACTTCCTTTACGACTGGAATGATCCCCGCCAGGCGAACAACGACCACCTGATCTTTTCCAAGGGCCACGCCTCGCCGTTGCTGTACGCCATCTTCAAAACTGTCGGCGTGATCAGCGACGACGAGATGCTGACCTTTCGGAAGTTTGGCTCGCGGCTGGAGGGCCACCCAACCCCGGCACTCCCCTGGGTCGACGTCGCGACCGGTTCTCTGGGGCAGGGCCTGCCGATCGCCGTCGGGGTCGCGCTTGCCGGTCGCAAGCTCGACCAGCTCCCCTTTCACGTCTGGACCCTGACCGGGGACAGCGAACTGGCCGAAGGTTCCATCTGGGAGGGACTCGACAAGGCCGGGTTCTACGGCCTTTCGAACTTCACCGCGATCTTCGACATCAACCGCCTCGGCCAGCGGGGCCCAACCGAATATCAGTGGGAGACCGACGTCTACCGCGATCGAGTCCAGGCCTTCGGCTGCCGCGCCATCGTGATCGACGGCCACGACCTGGACCAGATCGACCAGGCGCTGCAGCAGGCACGGGAGGCGACCGGTAAGCCCACCGTGGTGATCGCCCGGACGGTCAAGGGGAAAGGTTTCAGCGAAATCGAAAACAAAGATGGCTGGCACGGGAAGGCGCTCCCGCCCGACATGGCGGAGCGAGCCATCGCCGAACTGGGCGGGGTTCGCCACCTTCGGGTCGATGGCCTGAAGCCGGAGCCGGGTGAGCCGGCCATCACGGACCATCCGGCGACCGTCACGCTTCCCACCTATAAGAAAGGGGACAAGGTCGCCACCCGCAAGGCCTACGGCGACGCCCTCAATGCGCTGGGCGCTCGCCCGACGGTGGTCGTCATGGACGGTGAGGTGAGCAACTCGACATTCGCCGACGAGTTCGCGAAGGCGTATCCGGAGCGGTACTTTGAGATGTTCATCGCCGAGCAGCAGCTCGTCGCCGCCGCGGTCGGCATGAGCGTGCGCCATTACATCCCGTTTGCCTCAACCTTTGCCGCCTTCTTCTCGCGAGCCTATGACTTCATCCGGATGGCGGCGATCTCGCGCGCGAACATCCGGCTATCCGGCTCGCACGCCGGCGTCGAGATCGGCGAGGACGGGCCCTCGCAGATGGCGCTCGAAGACCTGGCCGCCATGCGCGCCATCCATGGCTCGACCGTGCTGTACCCGTCTGATGCGACGTCGACGGCGCAGCTGGTCAGGGCGATGGCCGACCGCCAGGGAATCAGCTACATCCGCACCACGAGAGGAGCCTATCCGGTGCTCTATGACGCCGGCGCCGAATTCCACATTGGTGGCTCGAAGCTGGTCCGCAGCGACCCCAACGACCGCGTCACGCTGGTCGGCGCAGGGGTGACGCTGCACAACTGCCTGGCCGCGGCGGATGAGCTGGAAAAGGACGGCATCAAGACGCGGGTCATCGACCTCTACACCGTCAAACCTGTCGACCGGACGACGTTGCAGGAGGCCGCGGCCCAGACGCGCGGCCGGTTGGTCGTGGTCGAGGATCACTACCCGGAGGGGGGTCTCGGCGCTGCCGTGATGGAGGCGCTCGCGGCGGACATGGATCCGCCGAGGATTGTCCATCTCGCGGTCCGGCAGCTGCCCGGTTCGGGTAAGCCCGCGGAGCTGATGGACAAGGCCGAAATCTCGCCGCGTCATATCGTGGCGGCGGCAAGGCGACTCTACGGTCTCTAGCGCGTAGCGAGGATCAGGGGGGATTGCGCGTCGTCGCTCGCTGGGTCCGCCTTGTGGAAGCCGTCGGTAGTCAGAAGCGCTTCCGTTCGACGTACCGATATCGACTTCTCGCGGTTGCCAGCGTGGTGCTCGTCGCCGGCGGGTTGTGGTTAATCGGGGGCAATGGGCCACAGCTCGGCAATGCGCTGCTCGGTCTGGGTTGTCTGCTCGCTGCCGGCCACACCGTGCAGTGGGCAGCCGCCCGGGGTGAAAAGGGGAAGGATCCGGCCAACATGCTCTCGCTCTTCATCTTCTGCCTATATGGAGCGCTGCTCAGCCTCTTCTGGGCGCTGGCGTTCGCGGGTGTATTCGACATCGGCGTGATCTTCGAGTCGTCCTTGGGCTGGGCAGCGTTCTGGCTGGTGGTGATCACGCCGATGGTCGCCCTGCTGGTACTTTGTATCGCGTTGAGCCGCCGGTCAAAGCGAACCTCGTAGGAGGGAATGAAATGGTGCTCCGCCGCCTCTTTGGTTCAGCCCCGAATGGCCGCGTTTTTATGCGACCCGGCGCCGCTGTCCCAACGGCCGAATTGCGGGCCCACCGCGTACGCCACCCCGCGGCCACCGGCCAGGCGAAGTCCGGGCAGACCGCGAACTTCATCGTGTTCACCGACGGAACCCCGAGCGGTGATGCCGCGGCGCAAGCCATGCTCAACAGCTGTGAGGC
Organism: Chloroflexota bacterium; assembly: GCA_005881215.1. GTDB lineage: Bacteria > Chloroflexota > Dormibacteria > CF-121 > CF-121 > CF-13. The sequence goes on from VBDZ01000014.1 coordinate 6,197, forward strand.
GGACTACGCGGCGACGCAGCAATGGTTCGGCGGCCTGACCCCACCCAGCCTGCCGTTCTATGTCTACGCCGACCCGAATGCCGGCGGCGCCTACCACATCACCTGCGCCGGGACGGACGTGCACGTGCTTTCGGACGCCAACCTTGCTCCCGGGTTCCTGACGGCGGAGATCGTCGAGGTGTTCGAAGCCGCCATCAACAATGGCTGGGACTGTGCCGTTACCAACGGCGAGTCACTTTCCCGGGTGCTCGCCTTTGACCGCCATCCGGAAATCGCTGCCGACTTCAACCAGACCGAACAGGATTGGTGGGCCTCCGGGCACCCCGATCACGTCAACGACAATTCGGCCGGCGACACCGATCAGCTCGCTGCCGGCTGCGGCGACCTCTTCCTCTATTACCTGCACTCGCAGCTGACCTTTGACTGGCCGCCGATCTGCTCGGCCGGCGGCCGGACGCTCGGTGCCGGTTACCAGTCGTTGACCGGCTACGATCCGCAACAGGGTTTCAACGATTTCATCGCTGCGCTCAGCACGATCGACCAGGGTGGCACGCTATCGTTGCCTCCGTCAGGGAATCCCTTCCCAATCAAGACTTAACAGACTAATCGCGCCGTTGCGCTCCCGCGCGAAAGCGCGGCGGCCTGAAGGCCGCTATTCCCTCCTAATACGGGAGTTCATCCTCGTGCATGCCGAAGTGGTGGCCGATCTCGTGCCGCATCGTCTCGCGCACCTCCTGCTCCAGGTCGGCCTCGTCGGCCGAAATGTTCTCGTGGTTGCGCTGGTACAGCACGATCCGCTCCGGCAGGCCGTGCTCGAGGGCGGTTCCGCCCTCGTACAAGCCCAGCAAATCCGGGTCTTCGCCTTCACGGACCGCGTCGAGGTCGGGCAGGTCGTCGACGACGATCATGGTGTTGAGCATTTGCGACTGGAACGCCTCCGGGATGTCGGCCAGCGCCGCCTCGGCCAGCCGAGCGAAGCGGTCCCGCTTGACCCGGAAGGGGATGACAAACGCGTGGGGGTCGAGCGCGGCGGCCCGTTCAAAGGCCGCCGGCGCGTCCGGGCGTTTGAGCCAGACCCGGATCCGTCCCAACAGATTCCAGGTCGATGCGTCCTCGTCACGGTCGAGCGATTGCCGGGCAAAGTCTGCCGCGGCCGTCATGGTGCCAGCGCGGTAGGCCAGCCGCGCCGCGAGCCGGAGCCTGCTGGAATCGACCGGTCCCGGCAGCGCCTGCAGGGCTCCCAGCGCGTCCGCAAACCTTTCGGCGATTGTTTCGATCGCGCCCTCCGCGTCGCCGTCGCGGGCCTGTTGTAAGCCCTTTACCAGCCGGTCTCGCAGGCTCAGCCGGCGACCGGAAAACCAGCCGCTAAGCGGCACCGCGCGCCGCCTCGCCGGCCTGCAAGCCTGCCTGTGGCCGCCCGTTACATCGGCAATGGGCCAGCAGACGACGATGAATGCCCACGACTTCGAGAACCATGTGCTGAAGCGCCTGGTGGCGCTGCGCCCCGGATGGACCGTTAAAAAGGGCCCCGAGCCGTTTCAGCTGACCATCCGCCGCGTCCGCGAGGGCGACCTTCGTTTTAACCTCGACAGCTTTTACCAGCAGTACCGTGAGCAACCGGGCGCGCTCGACCGGCTGTTCGCGGCGCGGCTGCGCCGGCTGGACCAGGAATGCGATGGCGAGGCGCTCTTCGGCGCACCGCTGATCCTCCCGGTGCTCCGGCCGGCGACCTTTCTGGAATCGGCCGGGGGCCCGGTCGTCTACCGGCGGATGCTGACGGATATGGTCGTCACCTATGCCGCGCACTATGCGCAGGGGATGCGCTACCTGCTGCCGCAGGACCTGGCCGCCTGGAACGTCGGCCGGGATCACGTCGAGGTGCTCGCACTCACGAACCTGGCCCTGATGTTCCGCAACGGCATGAAGTTCACCGGCCTCGAGACGGACAAAAACGGGCGGGCGCAGATGCTGATGCTGAGCTACGTCGACCCCCGGCCCTACGGCGCGGCCCTGATGCTGTTGCCCGAGGTCTGGGCCTGGCTGGAAGAGATGCTGGAGGCTGTGCCGGTGGTCGGCGTGCCCGAGCGAGGCTCGCTGATCGCCGCCGGGCAGGGCGCGCAGCTGATGGGCCGGCTCCGCCACGACGTCCAGGAGCGTCACCGCGAGGCCGCCTTCCCGGTATCCGACCACCTGTTCTGCGTCGAAAACGGCCGCATCCGGCAGTACGCCCGTCAGGGATAACCGCCGAACCCGGGATGGGGATCCGGGTGCTCGCGGGGGCGGAGCAGCAGTGCCAGCACCAGCCCGGTGACGAACCCACCGATGTGGGCGAAAAAGGCGACGCCGCCGCCGGTCAGCCCGATATTGAGGAACGCCTGCAGCGCGTTCAGCGCGATCCAGTAGCCGATGAAGACGTAGGCCGAGAGGGTGAAGAAGAAAAACGGAAAAATGAAGGTCAACACCCGCGCCCGCGGGAAGTAGAGGACGTAGGCGGCCAGCAGTCCAGAGATCGCGCCGCTGGCGCCCAGCATCGGGACGGTCGACGTCGGGGTGATGGCAACCTGGAGCAGGCTGCCAGCCAGGCCCGAGGCGAAGTAGACAACCAGGAACTTCAGTTCGCCCAAACGATCCTCGACGTTGTTGCCGAAGATCCACAGGAACAACATGTTGCCGCCGACGTGGAGCAGGCTGGCGTGCAGGAACAGCGAGGTGATCAGGGTCCCGAGATGGTGCCCGGCGGTGATCTGCGCCGGGACCACGGCATACTGCTCGATCGCGTTCGCGTTCATGACAGGGTTCTGTGCCAGGTAGAAGTAAACGGCGAAGTTGATCAGGATCAATCCCCAGGTCAGCAGCGACGGCCGTCGGGTCGGGTTGTAGTCGCGGAGCGGAATCATGAGGCCAGCGCGCGCGGCACCAGGCCGGCCTCTTCCAGCAGCCGGCGAAGCGTGGCCAGCTCGGCGGCCGGAAGCGGTGGGAGCGGCGGCCGCGGATCCCCGTGATCGTAGCCCAGCATCCGCAGCCCCGCCTTGAGTCCAGGCACGCCGTAGCCGCGGGTCAGCGCCTCGCCCAGCGGCGAGATCGCGCGCTGCTGGCGTCGCGCCAGCTCGGCATCCTTGACCAGCCAGGCTTGGCGGATCCCGGCGCAGGCCGCCGGCGCCAGGTTGGCCAGGCCGACGATCGCGCCGTCCGCCCCTGCCGTCAGGGCATCGACCAGCTTCTCGCCGGCGCCGGTGAGCAGGACGAAATCCGGTCCCAGTCGTGCGCGCAGGGTAGGAAGGCGGGCGATGTCTCCCGACGAGTCCTTGAGGCCGGCGATGTTCGGATGACCGGCCAGCTGAGCAATCCAGTCCACGCCCAGGTCGTAGCCCATGTGCACGGGGACGTTGTAGATCAGGATCGGAATCGGACTGGCATCCGCGACGGCATGATAGTGCCGGCGCAGGGCCTCCGCCGTGAGCTGGCCTCGAAAGTAGCTCGGGGCGATCACGAGCGCCGCCTCGGCACCTTCCGCCGCCGCCGCCCGGGTGCGCTCGATCGTGGCCACGGTCGACTCCGCGCCGGTTCCCGCGATCAGGCGAAGAGGTTGCGGCAGGCCCCCGCGCAGCCACTGGATGGACCGCAGTCGTTCCGATTCGGTGAGATGGGCGGCCTCCCCGTTTGACCCCAGGGCCACCACGCCGTCGAGCCTCGCGTCACGCAAGCACTCGAGAAAACCGGTGGGCGCCGGCCGCAGTGAGCCGTCCGCCGCGAAGGCCGTGGCAATCGGCGGGAAGACTCCACGGAGCCAGGCGGGTCCCATCTGGCGATTCTATGGACTGGCCCTATCCGCGCGTGACCACCCTTTGTTACGCGGGCGTCACGGCATTGTGGCCGTAGACCGACTCGTCCCGATGAGCCGGTTAACAAACCGCTGCTAGCCTCACAACGACGTGCGCCAAACGCCTTCGGCTCGGCCACCGCGCTACACCCGGCGCGCCTTTCTCGATCGCGGTGTGCGCGTCGGGTTGGGCATCGGCGGGGGCCTGGCGCTCGGCTCCCTTCTCGAGGCCTGTGCGACCGGCTCGGGCAACACGGCCCCGACCCCACCACCTGGAGCGACGGTCATCCGGGCGCTCCTGTTCGACCAGGTGGGCTACGACCCGAACGTGCTCCAGGCGCTGGCCAACAAATTCCGAAGCCTGCACAACGACAAGGTTTTCGTCTCGATTGAAACCGCGCACTACCGCGAGCTGTACGAAAGCATCCTGGCGGCCGGCTTGTCGAAGCCGGCACCCTATGACGTGGTCGCCCTCGATCAGGTCTGGGTCCCGGAGTTTGCCAACCGCAAGCAGCTGCTCAGCCTCAAGGAACAAATCCCCGACGACGTCCGCTCCGACCTGATGCCCAGCCTGCTCGATGCCTTTTCCTATGCGGGGACGAACTGGGCGATGCCGCACGTGCTCAACGTCCAGAGCCTCTACTACAACAAGAGCCAGCTGCGCGGCGCCGGCTTCAGCGCGCCGCCGAAAACCCTCGAGGACTGGTACCAGCAGATGACGGCGCTGCGCGCGACCGTGACGCCCTACACCGACTCCTGGTCGCAGGACGAGGGGCTCGTTTCCGACTTCGTTCGCATCACCGCTGAATTCGGCGGGGACCTCTTCGACGCGGCCGGCAAGCCGCTGCTCCTCCAGCAACCGGTGCAGCGGGCAGCGGCCTTCATGCGGCAGTTGATCGACGAGCACCTGGTGCGGGCCGAGAGCGCGGCCAGCAATGAGCCGGATGCGATGCGCGCCTTCCTGTCGGGCGGCGTCACCTTCACCACGAACTGGAACTTCGTCTGGGGCGCCATGAACGACCCGGCCTTCTCGCAGATCATCGGGCAGGGAGCGGTGGCGGCGATCCCGGCGGCCGCCTCGGCCGGCAAGCCGGCCGCATCGGTCAGCGGCTTTCTCGGGCTCGGGGTGCTCGCCAATAGCGCCCATACCGACCTGGCGGTGGCGTGGGTCCGCTACCTCACCAGCCCGGAGGTGGCGTCGCAGCAGACCGGTCAATTGCCGATCTGGACCTCGCTCCAGAAATCCGCGGAGATGCGAAAGACGAACCCGCAGATCGACGTCTTTCTCAGCAACCTGGCGAACGCCCGACCTCGCCCGAAGCTGGTGCACTACGTGGAGGCCTCGGCCGTGCTCCAGCGACACCTGCACGACCTGGTGCTGGGTACGGTCACGCCCTCGCGCGCCATGGCGGATGCCCAGGCTGAGCTGCTCGTGCTGCAGGCCCGTTTCGCGAGCTAACCCAACCCGATCCGCCCTAGGATGATGTCATGGATGAGCTGGCGCGCTTTTATCGAACGGGCCTGATCGAGTCCATCATCCTGCTGGTGCTGGTGCTGCTCGCCTTTGGCGGCATCACCATCCTGGCGCGCGATCGCTGGCTCGCCCTCGGCATCACCGAATCGCTGCTCGCCCGGTTGGCGGCGGCCGTCCTGATCGGCGCGGTGGCCGTGGGAGGGATGAGCGGCGTCGTCCTGAACCTGCTGCAGGGGCCGGCCTTCACCGACACGGGGCTGTCCACCACCGCGTCTCGCAACCAGGCCGTGCTGGGCATCGCCCTGGTGTTGGCGCTGACCATCATCGGCATCATCCGGATCGAGGTATATCATCGGCGGCTCGTCCAGCCCCCCACCCACGAAGAGGACGCCGACTGGAAGGTCGAGCCGCCCGAAGCCGCCGGCCGCCGTTAGCTACGACGTGGTCGGACTGGGATTCACGACGATCTGCGAGGCGGGGATCTCGCCGTCGAGCAGGTTCCATTTCGTCAGGATCTGTCGGTAGGTGCCGTCTTTGTAGATCGCCATCATCGCCTGCTGCATGGCACGGAGTAGCTCGCCATTCTTGGGGTCGACGGCGATGCCCTCCGGGTTCGTCTTGAGCGGCGGTCCCGCCAGTTCCAGTTGGTCGGGTGTCTGTTTGACGAAATACGCGGCGACTGGGAAGTCATCCATCGCCGCCTGCACCCCCTGCTGCTTGAGAATCAGCACCGCTTGCAGGTCGGTTGGATAGACCTGCTTCTTGATGGTGTTGTCCTTGCAGATGCCCCCGTTCGCCTCATCGATGGCGTTCTCCTCGGGGCTCTGCACCTGGACGGCGACCTTCTTGCCGCACAGGTCCGTCAGGCCGCCGATCGCCGCCGGGTTGCCTTTGCGCACCAGGATCGATTGGCCGGACTGGAAGTAGGCAACCAGCGCCACCTGGCGCTCCAGGTCAGGTGTGACCTGCAACGCCGAGATGATCGCATCGCCTTTCTTGGCGAGCAGGGCGCTGACGATTTGCGGCGAATTCGTGCTCTGGATGGTGGCCGACAGGCCCATCTTCGCCGCGATAGCCTGGGCGATGTCGACGTCGAAGCCGACCGCTTGCTGGCTCGAGGGGTCGATCGATTCCTGCGGTGGATAGGTGGTGTCGGAGAGGACGGTCAGCGTACCCGGCCGCACCAGGTTGGTGGGCGGCGTGATCGCGGGTGGCGTCGGGCTGGTGATGGCGAGCCCCGACGGCGTGGTCTTCACCACCCCGGGTCCGGGGGCCGTGCACGCGCCCAGCGCGATAGCGAGGAGTGCGCTCAGCGCGAGGCGTCCGGCAGACGCAATTTTCCATTCCCGGTCTTCTCGCCCGAGCCGGGGTATTGTGCTGGCCAAAACTAGCGAGCCAATTCTACTGCCGAAAAGCGCCGCGGGCGCGTCGCGTTTAGCGGCATCTCATCTTGCCGCTGGCGATCTGGGCGCGCGCCATCGGTAACATGGGCACAGCCTTGTCCATCACGCTCGACGGCGAGTCGCTCCAGGTTGCCGATGTGGTGCGGGTGGCCCGCCACGGCGAGCGTGTCAGCCTCGGTCCGCAGGCAACGTCGCGACTGAAAACCGCCCGCGACCTCGTCGACCGGCTGGTGGCGCAGGACCGGGTGGTCTACGGGCTGACCACCGGAGTCGGCGCGCTCAAGAACGTCCGGATTCCGCCGGCCGATACCCGCCAGCTGCAGCGAAACCTGCTGATGAGTCACGCCGTCGGCGTGGGACCGCCACTGCCGGAAGAGATCGTGCGGGCCGCGTTGCTGGTTCGGGTGAACCAGTTCTGCCAGGGCACCTCCGGCGTCAGCCCCCAGGTCGCCCAGCGGCTGGTCGACCTGCTGAACCACGACATCTGTCCCTGGGTGCCCGAGAAGGGTTCGCTCGGTGCCAGCGGCGACCTGGCCCCTTCGGCGCACGTGGGCCTGATCTTGATCGGGGAAGGCAACGTGTGGGTCAAGGGTGAACGGCGCCCGGGTCGGGAGGCCTTGCGCGCCGCGGGTCTCGAACCGATCGAGCTCCAGGCAAAGGACGCGCTCAGCGTGCTCAACGGCACGCATTTCATGAGCGGGGCGGCGAGCCTGGTGTTGCACGATGCGCACCGGCTCTTGCTCACCGCCGATGTGGTGGCCGCGCTCAGTGTGGAGGCGCTGCGCGGCTCGCGCACGGCGTTCGATCCACGGATCCATCAGGCTCGCCCGCATCCCGGCCAGGTCGCGTCGGCCGCCCGCATCTATGCCCTGACCGAGGGCAGCGGGATCGCCGAATCCCACGTGCTCTGCGATCGGGTGCAGGACGCGTACTCGCTGCGCTGCGCGGCCCAGGTGCACGGTGCCTGTGCGGACGCGATCGACTACCTGCGTCGGGTGCTCGACGTGGAGCTCAACGCCGGCACGGACAATCCGCTGGTGTTCGCCGCCGATGAGGCGGTGCTCTCCGGTGGCAACTTCCATGGCGAGCCGCTGGCCCTCGCCCTGGACACGGCGAACATCGGCCTCACCGAGCTCGGCAGTATTTCGGAGCGGCGGCTGTTCCGAATGCTCGCCGGGTTCCTCTCCGAGCTGCCGGCGTTCCTGACGCGTCACTCGGGACTCGACTCCGGCTACATGCTGCTGCAGTACACCGCGGCCGCCCTGGTCACGGACAACCAGTTGCTCGCCGCGCCGGCGAGCGTGCATTCGCTCCCGACCTCCGCGGATCAGGAGGACCACAACAGCATGGGCTGGCACAGCGCGCAGCGGGCGCGTCAGGTGGCTACGAATGTGGAAACCATCCTCGCGCTCGAAGCGCTCGGCGCCGCGCAAGGGATCGACCTGCTCAGCCCGCTGAAACCGGGACGATTGACCGGCGAGGCGCATGCGGCGATTCGCAGCAAGGTGCCATCCCTTGACCACGACCGGGTGCTGGAGCCAGAGATCCAGACCGCGATTGAGCTGGTCCGCGGCGGCAAACTGGCGCAGATCGGCGCAACAGCCAGGCCGCTGGTCCCCGCATGACGATCGCCACCCCGATTCGCGCCGCGCGTGGCACGACGCTCAGCACCCGCGGTTGGCCGCAAGAAGCCGCGCTGCGCATGCTCTGCAACAACCTCGATCCGGACGTCGCGGAGCGGCCCGAAGACCTGGTGGTGTACGGGGGCACCGGGAAGGCGGCCCGCGACTGGCCGGCGTTCCACGCCATCGTCGCCGCGCTGCAGCGGCTGAAGGACGACGAGACGCTGCTGGTGCAGTCCGGCAAGCCGGTCGGCATCTTCCGGACCCACGAATATGCCCCCCGGGTGCTGCTGGCCAACAGCTTGCTGGTGCCGCGCTGGGCCACCTGGGAGAACTTCTGGGAGCTCGAACGCCTCGGTCTGATCATGTACGGGCAGATGACGGCCGGCAGTTGGATCTACATCGGCAGCCAGGGCATCCTGCAGGGCACCTACGAAACCTTCGGCGCCCTCGCCGCCAAACGGTTCGACGGCACGCTCCGCGGCCGGATCGTCCTGACCAGCGGGCTCGGCGGGATGGGGGGCGCCCAGCCGCTCGCCGTCACGATGAACGACGGGGTCGCGCTCTGCGTCGAGATCGACGAGGCGCGAATCGACCGGCGGCTGAAAACGCGCTATCTCGATCGCGCCACCTCGAAGCTCGACGAGGCCGTCGCCTGGGCGGAGGAGGCGCGCAAGAAGAAGACGGCCGCGTCAATCGGCGTTGTCGGCAACGCGGCCGAGGTTTACCCGGAACTGCTGCGCCGCGGATTCGAGCCGGATGTCGTCACCGATCAGACGTCGGCCCATGACCCGCTCCGGGGATACATTCCGGCGCCGCTCAGCGTCGAGGAGGCGGCGGACCTTCGCCAGCGTGACCCACAGGAATATCTGGAGATGGTCAAGCACTCCGTCCGCGATCACGTGATCGCCATGCTTGGTTTTCAGAGCGAGGGATCGGAGGTCTTCGATTACGGCAACAACCTCCGCGGCCAGGCGCAGGATGCCGGCATTAGCAACGCGTTCCAGATTCCGGGCTTCGTGCCGGCCTATATCCGTCCGCTCTTCTGCGAGGGTAAAGGACCGTTTCGCTGGGTGGCGCTGAGCGGTGAGCCGGAGGACATCTATCGAACCGATCGCGCGGTCATGGAAGCCTTGCCCGACAACGAGCCGCTGCACCGGTGGTTGCGCCTGGCCCGCGAGCGAGTGCAATTCCAGGGCCTACCGGCGCGCATCTGCTGGCTCGGCTTTGGCGAGCGCGCCAGGGTGGGGCTCAGGTTCAACGAGATGGTGAAGTCCGGCGTCGTGCAGGCGCCGATCGTGATCGGCCGAGACCATCTGGACGCGGGCTCGGTGGCGTCGCCGTATCGCGAGACCGAGGCGATGCGTGACGGCAGCGACGCGATCGCGGACTGGCCGATCCTCAATGCCCTCGTCAATACGGCCGCCGGCGCCACCTGGATCTCCGTCCATCATGGTGGCGGGGTCGGCATCGGCAACTCGATCCACGCCGGCATGGTCGTGGTCGCCGACGGCACCAAGGGCATGGCGGACCGGCTCGAACGAGTGCTGACGACGGATCCAGGGATGGGGGTCATCCGCCATGCGGACGCGGGCTATGAGACGGCCATCGACTTCGCGCGCGAGCACGGCATCGACCGGGCCGACTGACCCGGTGTGATCCGCGCCGACTTCGTCCTTCGGCACGCGGGTCAGCTCGCCACCATGGTTCCCACCACCACGGATCCGCTCGGCCGGATCACGGGCGGCGCCCTTGCGGCGCGGCAGGGTCGGGTGGTCTGGATCGGTCCGGACCACGAGCTGGAGCAGCAGGTCGAGCTCGATGGCGACCAGCTCGACGCCGCGGGCGCCTGCGTGATGCCGGGCTTGGTCGATGCCCACACCCACCCGGTCTTCGCCGGCGCGCGGGCTGACGAGTTTTTGGAACGGGTCAGCGGAACGTCGTACCAGGCGCAGCAGGGCGACGAACGTGGGATTCCGCGAACGGTCCGCGCCACCCGCGACGCCGACGTCGATACTCTGCTCGAGCTCGCGCAGCGCCGGGCGCTCCGATTCCTTGCCAATGGGACGACCACGATCGAGGCGAAGACCGGCTATGGGCTGGACCTCGAACAGGAGACGAAAGCCTTCGATGTGCTGCGAGGGCTGGGCAGGCGCACGCCGCTGCGGATCGTGCCAACCTTCCTCGGCGCCCACGTGGTGCCCCCAGGCGTCGACCGCAAGGCCTACCTGCGGACGCTGATCGACGAGATGCTGCCCGCCTTCGAGACGCGGGCGGCATTCTGCGACGCCTGGTGCGACGAGCCCGCCTTCTCCCCGGCCGAGACCCGCGCCATCCTCAGCCGGGCGAAGGCGCTGGGCTATCGGCTGCGGATCCACGCGGCGCAGCTGGCGCCCGGTGAGGGCCCACAGATCGCGGCCGAACTTGGGGCGAGCAGCGCGGACCACCTCGAATTCGCCACGCCGGCGCAGGTCCGGGCGCTCGCGAAAGCCGGGACGGTGGCTGTGCTCTGCCCTGGCGCGAACTTCACCACGCATGGCCCACGACCGCCCATCGAGGCGATGCGGGAGGCGAAGCTGCCGATGGCGATCGCCGGCGACCTCAATCCCGGGACCAGCAATTCCGAAAGCCTGCCCTTCGCCCTGAGCCTGGCGTGCGTGAACTGGGGCATGACGGCGGAGGAGGTGCTCAGGGGGGCGACGGTCCACGCCGCCCGCTCACTCAACCTCGAAGGCCTGGCGGGATGCTTGCGCGTCGGCAGCTTCGCCGACTGCATCGTGCTCGACCTCGAGACGCCGGAGGCCATTCCCTACTATCTCGGCGTGAACCGGGTGGTCCAGACGATTGCCGGAGGCGCCCTATGGCACCCCTCGTAGAGTGCGTGCCGAATTTTTCTGAGGGCCGGCGGATCGACGTGATCACCGCGATCGCCGACGCCATCCGCGAATCGGGAGGCCAGGTGCTCGACGTGCAGGCCGATGCGGCCCATAACCGGATGGTCGTCACGTTCGTCGCCGAGCCGGACCTTGCGGTGGACGCGGCGATGGCCGGTGCCGCGGTCGCGACCGATCGCATCGACCTGCGCCGGCATCTCGGCGAGCACCCCCGGATGGGGGCTACAGACGTCGTCCCCTTCGTTCCGTTTGCGGATCTCCCCATGGATGTCTGCGTCGGCCTGGCGCACGTGTTCGGCGGACGGCTGTGGAAAGAGCTCCATATCCCCGTGTATTACTACGGTGAGGCGGCCAGCCGGCCGGAGCGTCGTGAGCTGGAGCGGGTGCGCCGGGGCGGCTTCGAAGACCTGGTCGAGCACATCGCCGATCCAGACCGAGCGCCCGACGTTGGTCCGGCGCAGGTGCATCCCAGCGCCGGAGCGACGGCCGTCGGGGCCCGCATCCCGTTGATCGCCTACAACGTCAACCTCAAGACGACCGAGGTCCAGGTCGCCAAGGACATTGCCCGGATGATCCGCGCCTCGTCCGGCGGTCTGCCCAACGTCAAGGCGCTTGGGTTCGCGCTCGCCGACCGTGGCCTGGTCCAGGTGTCGATGAACCTGACCGATTACCGAGTCACGAATATCTGGAAGGTCTTCACCGCCATCCGCGAGGCGGCTCGCGACCGAGGCGTCGAGGTCGAGGCGTCTGAAATCGTCGGGACGATTCCTCTGGCCGCCGCGGTGGGCGTGATCAAGGATGCCGTGATCGAGCCGGCATTTCAGATGGACCAGATCCTGGAAAAGAAGGTGTGGGCGGCCGAATGACCGACGTCAAACAACAAACACTCGGACAATACCTGGAGGCGCTGCGGTCCACTGCCGCGGTTCCCGGCGGCGGCAGCGCGGCGGCGGTGAGCGCGGCGCTGGGCGCGGCGCTGGTCAGTATGGTGGCGAAGTTGAGCGCCAAAAAGACAGCCAGCGAGCCGGATCGCGCCGCACTGAACCGGCTTCACCTCGAGCTCGATGAGCTCGGCGAGCGACTCCTCGACCTCAGCCAGCAGGACATCGAAGCGTACCGCGCCGTCATCGAGGGACGCAAGGCTGGCCTGCGCGGCGTCGAGCTGGCCCGCGCCTACGAGCACGCCGCCGAGGTGCCGCTCGCCGTCGCGACCGCGGCCGCGCGAGCCCTGGTGCTCGCCGCCGAAGCCAGCAAACGCGCCTGGGAGATGGCGGCCTCGGACCTGGCGGTTGGGAACGAGCTCCTGGAGGCGGGCTTCCACGGCGCGCTGGGCAACGTGGCCGTCAACCTGCCCGAGCTGCAGGGGGAGGCGGCGACGCGGATCGAGCGGGCGTACCAGCAGTTGCGGGCCGCGACCCCGCAGTAAGCTGTCGCTGGCATTTCCGGAGGTGCGGCATGGGGAATCGGTCATCGGTGGAGGCGGCGACGCTCGCGTTCGGGGCGATCTACCTGGTCGCCGGTGTGCTGGGATTCCTCCCGTTTTTCGGCGGCTCCGCAACCCTCACGGAGCGGGCCCTCTTCGGCATCTTCCAGGTCAATTTGCTCCATAACCTGGTGCACGTCGTGATCGGCATCGCCGGCCTCGCCGCCGCCAGCAGCATCGCCAACTCGCGGAGCTTCTGCCGCGTCGTGGGCGTCATCCTGCTGCTCCTCGGGCTGATCGGTATCGTCAACGCCAACCCGCTGGGATTGCTCTACATCGGCCAGGCCGACATCCCGCTGCACCTGGTCAGCGGGGCGGTTCTCGCCTATTTCGGATTCGCCGCCCCCGTCTCCACGCGACGCCAGGCCTGACCCCGCCGGCGCACCGATAGACTCAGGTCGTGGCGGCGTCGTTTCCATCGTTTGACAGCCGAACCGTTACCGTCGACGGAGTCAACCTGCACTACCTGTGTGGCGGCAGTGGCTCGCCGCTGGTGCTCGTCCACGGCCTGGGCAGTTCCGCCGCGGTGGAGTTCTATTACAACCTCGAGCCCCTGGTCGCGCATCACCGGGTGGTGGCGATCGACCTGCCCGGCTTCGGCCAATCCGACAAGCCGCTGCTCGAGTACACGATCGATCTCTTCGTCAAGGCCGTGTCGGACCTGATGGCCTCGGAGGGTCTGCCGCGGGCGGCCGTGATGGGCGTCTCGCTGGGGGGCCGGGTCGCGCTCGGCCTCGCGCTGACGTCGCCCGAGCAGGTCGAGCGGTTGATCCTGGTCGACGCTCTCGGCGTCGGACCGCCGCGCCGCGTCCTCGCCTATCGCATCCTGCTGACGAAGGGCCTGGGTGAGCTGACCCTGAGCGGCACTGCCCGGGCGCTGCGACGGATGAACCCGGCGACCATCCGACGTTTCTGGGGCTGGTACCTGAACCGACCGGGCCGGGTCGACTCGATCTGGAGCAACCAGCGGATCGCCGACCATGGCGCGCTGCTGTCCAGGCCCGAGTATCGAGCCGCCTACCTGGCCGCGCTGCGCTCCATCGCGGGGATGCGATCGCTCCGAAATGGCGTTGTGGTCGAAGCTCGTTTGCCGGAGCTCCGGATGCCCACCCTGCTGGTCTGGGGCCGCCACGATCACATCTTTCCGGCCAGCCACGCCGAGGCGGCGCTGAAGCGACTTCCGAATGGGCGGGTCGAGATCTTCGAGGAGAGTGGGCATACGCCCCAGATGGAGGAACCGGAGCGCTTCAACCAGCTGGTGCTCGATTTCCTCAGCTCAGGGGATGCCCGAGGCGAGCGTCGTAGTAGGCCAGCAACCAGCTAAACAGGAAAATCAGGCCCCATATAAGTAGGATGAGGCCGGCCAGGCCGAGCCCGGCCGGCCAGAGTCGCCGGATCCGGTAGCGGGCGAACTCGGGGAAGGTCAGCCAGAACGTCCCGCTGAACAGGGCGCGGCGGCGCCCGGCGCGAAGGCCGATCCGCAGCAGGATCCAGCCGGCGAGGCAGAGGAGAAGCCCCCGGATCAGCATCAGGCCCAAACCCGCATATCTTGTGGGCGGCCCCTCCGGGAAACCCAACAGGCTGTGGTAAACTGCTTGACAGGCTTCATCCTACGGCATACGATGTGGGCCGCTCTCCACCCCACCCTACGGAGGTTCATCGATGGCTCGATCCACCCAAAAGACGTCAGCCGAGCGACCCAACTTGACCGCGGCGGCCCCTGCCAGCGCCCCCAAGCGCAACCGTAACGGCCTGCCCTGGAAGCGGTACTTTACGAGGCCCGGCGTGGCCCCATTCGACGAGGTCCAGTGGGAAACGCGCGAGGCGTCGATCACCAGTGAGAAAGGTGAGGCCGTCTTCGAACAGCACGACGTCGAGGTCCCGACCACCTGGTCGCAGGTGGCCACCAATGTGGTGGTCTCGAAGTACTTTCGCGGGGTCATCGGCACGCCCGAGCGCGAGCGCAGTGTCAAGCAACTGATCGGCCGGGTGGTCCGCACCATCCACGGGTGGGCGAACAAGCAGGGGTATTTCGCGACCCCGGAGGCGGCGGAGATCTTCCGCGACGAGCTGACCCACCTGCTGGTGCACCAGAAGGCGGCCTTCAACAGCCCGGTCTGGTTCAACGCCGGGATCGAGCAACGCCCTCAGCTTTCGGCTTGCTTTATCAACAAGGTCGAGGACCGGATGGAGTCGATCCTCACCCTGGCCAAGACCGAGGGCATGCTGTTCAAGTACGGCTCGGGCACCGGCACCAACCTTTCACCGCTTCGCTCCTCGCGCGAGCTGCTGGCGGGTGGCGGAACGGCATCCGGCCCGGTCTCCTTCATGAAGGGCTTCGATGCCTTCGCCGGTGTGATCAAGTCCGGCGGCAAGACCCGCCGGGCGGCCAAGATGGTCATCCTCAACGCCGACCATCCCGACATCGTCGAGTTCATCAATTGCAAGGTCGACGAGGAGCGTAAGGCCTGGACCTTGATCGAAGGCGGCTACGACCCGTCCTTCAACGGCCCGGCCTACAGCTCGATCTTCTTCCAGAACTCCAACAACAGCGTCCGGGTCAAGGACGACTTCATGAAAGCCGTGGAAGAGGACAGCGAATGGCACACCTTTGCCATCACCACCGGCCAGATCATGGACACCTACAAGGCGCGCGACCTGGCGCGGATGATGGCCGACGCCGCCTGGGCTTGCGGCGATCCCGGCCTGCAGTACGACACCACCGTCAACAACTGGCACACCTGTCCGAACACCGATCGGATCAATGCCTCCAATCCGTGCTCGGAGTACATGTTCCTCGACAACACCTCGTGCAACCTCGCCTCGATCAACCTGATGAAGTTCCTCGACGAGCGCGGCGAGTTCAACGTCGAGGCCTACCGTGAGGCCTGCCGAATCCTGATCACGGCCCAGGAGATCCTGGTCGACAACGCCAGCTACCCCACCGAGGCGATCACCCAGAACAGCCGGGACTTCCGGCCGTTGGGGCTCGGCTACGCCAACCTCGGCGCACTGCTGATGGCCTCAGGCCTGCCCTACGACAGCGACGCCGGACGCGACGTGGCGGCCGCGCTCACCGCGGTGATGACCGGCGAGGCCTATGCCCAGTCGGCCCGGATCGCGCAGAAGAAAGGTCCCTTCAACGGCTTCGCCGTCAACCGCGAGCCGATGCTGCGCGTCATGGATAAGCACCGCAGTTCGGTCGACCACATCAACCCGGCGCACGTGCCGCTGCCGCTGTTGAGCGCCGCCCGGGACGCCTGGGACAAGGCCTGCCAGCTGGGCGACCTGTACGGCTACCGTAACTCCCAGGCGACCGTGATCGCCCCCACCGGCACGATCGGCTTCATGATGGATTGCGACACCACCGGCATCGAGCCGGATATCGCCCTGGTCAAGTACAAGAAACTGGTCGGCGGCGGCATGCTCAAGATCGTCAACCAGACCGTGCCGATCGCCCTGCGGCGGATCGGCTATCCCGAAGCGCAGGTCTCCGAGATCCTTCAGTACATCGACGAGAACGACACCATCGAAGGTGCTCCCCACCTGCGGGCGGATGACCTGGCGGTCTTCGACTGCGCCTTCAAGCCCGCCAAGGGCTCCCGGACCATCCATTACATGGGGCACGTCAAGATGATGGCGGCCGCCCAGCCGTTCATCTCCGGCGCGATCTCCAAGACCGTCAATATGCCTGAGCTGGCCACGCCCGAGGACATCATGGAGGTCTACCTGGAGGGATGGCGGATGGGACTCAAGGCCATCGCCATCTACCGGGACGGCTCCAAGCGCTCCCAGCCGCTCAACACGGCGCTGGACGACAAGAAGAAGGTCCGCACGATCGCCGTGGCGGCATCGGAAATGCCCAGCGAGCCGGCCCGCGCCATGCGTCACAAGCTGCCGGACGAACGCCGGGCGATCACCCACAAGTTCGACATCCAGGGCCACGAGGGCTACATCACGGTCGGCATCTACGAGGACGGCACCCCCGGCGAGATCTTCCTCGTGATGTCCAAGGAAGGCAGCACCATCTCCGGCCTGATGGATGCCTTTGCGACCAGCATCTCGCTGGCGCTGCAGTATGGGGTTCCGCTCGAAGTCCTGGTCAAGAAGTTCGCGCATACGCGCTTCGAGCCGTCGGGCTTCACCAAGAACCCGGAAATCCCAATCGCCAAGTCGATCACCGACTACATCTTCCGCTGGCTGGCCTCGAAGTTCCTCGACGGGACGCAGCAGGAGGCGATCGGCATCGTCCGGCGCGAACCGGTGGTGGAGATCGAGGCCTCGGCGGCAGCTTCACCGGCGCCGATCAAGCCGGCTCCGGTGAATACGAGCCCCATCAAGATCAGTTTCCAGGGCCAGGAGGACGCCCCGGCCTGCTCCGACTGCGGCTCGATCATGATTCGCAACGGCACTTGCTACAAGTGCCTCAACTGCGGCAGCACGAGCGGTTGCTCCTAGCCAAAACCAAGGAAGAGGTCATCGCGACCTCTTCCTCCACATCGTCGACCACGCGCCAGCGTCATCCGCAGTGGTCGCATGAAGGTCCGGAATGCCCGTGTGGAGGTGCAACCGACTGGGACGGACGCAAATTTCGCTGTCGCGGCTGCGGTCTCTACTACGAAACCTGTTGCGATGGCGGTCGTTGCCCATGATGACGCGAAAATTCTGAAAAATTCTCTCGCGCATCGGCGCTAGGTCTCATCACCGCCGCGCCTTCCGGAAAAATTTGGGCCGAGGTTGTGCAAAACGGCTCAATTCATGCTATGGTCGCACTTAATGAGCGCTGAGCCGCGCTCTGATCGTCGTCGTAATGATCAGGGCGAGGAGCTGACGAAGGGCAACACTCACAGAACTCCGAGGTCCACGTCGATGATGAAGGTCGCGTGGCATCGCGGCACCCGAGGGTCGATCGCGGCGCGTCGTCGCTCCCCTCATTTTTCTCTCTTCTCTTTGCTTCCGGTACCCGGCCTCGCCGGCGCCCGCGCGTCCACGGTATCCGTGGCGCTCACGCGCGTTCGGCGGCGGCGTACAAGCGGCCGACCGGGAGAGTCTTGCTAAGAAGGAGGTGACCTGGAATGGCCGCAAAGAAGAAAGCAGGCGGAAAGAAGAAAGCCGCGAAGAAGTCGTCGAAGAAGAAGTAGTTCGCTCATTGAGCTGACTTCAATACAGCCGGTGCCTTCGGGCGCCGGCTGTAGCATTTGCTGGGCATGATCGATCTCGATCGCGCCCGCCGCTTCCTCCAGGTACGGCATGACGGCATTCTGGCCACGATCAAGCGCGATGGGCGACCGCAGCTCTCCAACGTCCTCTATTTCCTGGACGATGACGGCCGGATCAGAATCTCGGTGACCCAGACCCGGGCGAAGACGCATAACCTCCGCCGCGATCCGCGGGCCAGCCTACACGTCCAGGGCCGGGATCGCTACGAATACCTGGTCGCGGAAGGCACCGCGGAGTTCATCGAGGGCGACGGCCTGGCCGACGCCTTACGCCACTACTACCGCAAGGTTCGCGGTGAGCACCCGGATTGGTCCGAATACGACGCCGCCATGATCAACCAGCAGCGATTACTGCTGTCGATCTCGGTCGATCGCGCTTACGGCCCGCTCCGCTAACGCACCGCGAGGCAGGTGACGGTCTTGAAGACGCCATCGATCTTCTGGATCTTCTCCACGATGACCGAGCCGATGCCCGCGACATCCGGCGCCTCCACCTGGGCGATCACGTCGTATTCGCCGGTGATGGCATCCGCCAGCTCGATCCCCTTGACGCCCTGAAGCGACTTCGCCACCTCGATCGCTTTCCCCGCCGACGCGTTGATCAACACGTACGCTCGCATGACTCCCTCCTGCCGGAATTTCGATCCTCAGAATACGGGTTTGGGCGAAGCTAAGATGAGGCCATGACGTCCATGACGGCAGTGGTGAAAACCGCTGCCGGTCCGGGCGCCGAGATCGACCAGGTTGCCGTCCCCGAGCCTACCGGCAGCGATGTCCTGATCGAGGTCGCCGCCTCCTCGATCTGCGGAACCGACGTGCACATCTTCGACTGGAACGATTGGGCGCAGCGCCACATCCATCCGCCACGGGTCTTCGGCCACGAGATGTCCGGGCATGTGGTGGCCACCGGCCCGGACGTCACCGAGCTGAAGCCGGGCACCTTCGTGGCGGCGGAGACGCACGTCGTGGACCACACCTGCCGGCAGTGCCTGCGTGGCCTCTATCACCTGTGCGAGAACGTCAGGGTGCTGGGTGTCGATCGCGACGGGTCGTTCGCCCGCTACGTGCTCCTGCCCGCCGAGAATTGCTGGAGGAACGCGGCTGGCCTCAGTCCTGAAATCGCCGCCCTGCAGGAACCCTTTGGCAATGCCGTCCACGCCGCCCTCGCCGGCCCTCTCAAGGACAACACGGTGGCGATCTTTGGCCTGGGGCCGATCGGGCTGTGTGCGGTCGGTATTGCCCGGGCGGAAGGGGCGGCCGCGGTCTTCGGGGTTGAACCCAACCCGTTCCGGCGCGAACTGGCGGAGCGGATGGGCGCGACCGCCGTCTTCGCCCCCTCGGACTCGACGGTGCAGGACCTCAAAAAGGCGAACGGCGGCGTGGGGGTCGACGTCGTCCTGGAAATGTCCGGGCATCCGGTCGCCGTCGAGCAGGGGCTGCAGGTGCTTCACCGTGGCGGCTGGATCAGCCTGCTGGGGATCGGCGATCGGCCGGTCACGCTCGACCTCAACGATCTCGTGGTGACCAAGGGGATCACGATCTACGGCATCTTCGGCCGGCGCATCTGGGATACGTGGGAGCGCACCTCGGCCTACCTGAGCACAGGAACCGTCGACGTCACGCCCCTGATCACGCACCGATTCCCGCTCGATGACTTCCAGGAGGCGATGGCGCGGATGAAGAGTGGCCGCTCGGGCAAGGTCGTGCTGCTGCCCAACGGTGGCTAGGAGGTTGAGATGATTACGGAGAAGACGCGGTTCTTAAGCGATGAGCTCGACCAGCTTCGGGCGCAGGGCCTCTTCCGGCCGCTGCGGGTGCTGGGTTCGGCCCAGGACACGGAAGTGGTCGTCGACGGCAAGCGCGTGCTCAACCTCTCGTCGAACAACTACCTCGGACTGACGACCCACCCGCGGCTCGAGGCGGCGATGATCAAGGCGACCGAGGAATGGGGCGCCGGTTCGGGCGCGGTTCGAACGATCGCCGGGACCATGACGATTCACGAGGAACTGGAGCGCCGGCTGGCCGACTTCAAGCACACCGAGGCGTCGCTGGTATTCCAGTCCGGCTTCACCGCCAACCTCGGTGTCCTCCAGTCGCTGGTGAAAGAGGGTGACGTGATTATCAGTGACGAGCTCAATCATGCCTCGATCATCGACGGCATCCGGCTGTCGAAAGCCGAGCGCTCCATCTTCAAGCATCGCGATGTGGACGACCTGGAGCGGCACCTGGAGAAACACCGTGACAAGCGGGTCAAGCTGGTAGTCACCGACGGGGTCTTCAGCATGGACGGTGACATCGCGCCGCTGCCGGCCATCGTGGAGCGCGCCGAGCGGTTCCAGGCGCTGGTGATGGTCGACGATGCCCACGCCAGCGGCGTGTTGGGGAAGAACGGCCGTGGTTCCGTCAACCACTTTGGCCTCGACGGCCGCGTCGACCTCCAGATGGGGACGCTGTCCAAGGCAATTGGCGTGCTGGGCGGTTACGTGGCGGGCGCGCGGCCCGTGCGCGACTTCCTGATCCATCGCGCCCGACCCTTCCTCTTCAGCACCTCCCATCCGCCGGGAGTGGCCGCGGCGTGCATCGCCGCGCTGGACGTGCTGCTCGCCGAGCCGGAGCGGATCGACCGGCTGTGGAAGAACACCAGGCGCTTCAAGGATGGGCTGAAGCGGCTCGGCTTCGAGACCGGAGCAAGCGAGACCCCGATCACGCCGGTGATCGTGGGGAAGGGGGCGGTGGCCATGCAGCTATCCGATCGGCTGTTCAGCCTGGGCGTGTTCGCTCAGGGCATCGGTTTCCCGACCGTCCCTGAGGGACGGGCCCGCATTCGCACGATTGTCACCAGCGGCCACAGCGAGGCCCAGCTAGATCAGGCCCTCGAGGCGTTCGAAAAAGGCGGCCGGGAACTTGGGGTGATCGCGTAACCTTCACCACGCAAGGCGCATATATGGGTAGGTCATCGGCGTGACCGAGCGTTCGGCGGCGGAACTGCAAGACGAGGCGCGCTTGATCGAAGCCTCCAAGCGGGACCGGAAGGCGTTTGCGGCGCTTTACGACCGCTACTTCGATCAGATTTACTCGTACTGCTACTACCATTCCGGCCGGCGCGAGGAAGCTGAAGACCTGGCGAGCGAGACCTTTCAGCGGGCGCTGGAAGGGCTCGACAACTTCGAGTGGCGAGGTATCCCGTACTCAGCATGGTTGTACAAAGTCGCGGCAAACCTGATGTCGAAACGGCGGCGGCGGCCGCCCTGGATCGAGCTGCCCGATCCGATCGCCGGCAGTGGCGAGAACGATCCCGAACGACTCTGGTTGCGTCGGGAGCAGGGCGATGAGCTGCACCGGGCGGTGCGAAAGCTCCCCCTCGACCAGCGGGAGGCGGTCCTGCTCAAGTTCGAGGGCCGGCTCAAGAACAAGGAGATCGGGTTGATCATGGGTCGCAGCGAAGGCGCCGTGAAGCTGCTGCTCTTCCGCGCGGTCCACGGCCTGCGCCGACGCCTCAGCGAACAGGAAAAACGCCCGTGAATCCGCGACCGGAAGACATCGACGCTCTGGCTCGCGCGATCGACCGGGTCGTGTTCGCGCAGTCCGACGCCGCGGCCGGACCAGAAGCGGGGTCTGCCGCGCTGTCCCTGGTGTCATACCTTAACGACAGCTTTCCCCGAATCGTCCTCCCCGCCGGTCGTCGCGATCGGCTCCAACGCCGGCTGATCCGTGCGCTCGCCATCCCGGCCAGCCCGGTGCCGGCCGGCTGGGTGCGGCTCGAGGCCGAGATGAATCGTCGCCTCGGCAACCTCGATCCGCGATGGACACCGGTGGTTGGCGGCGCCGCCCTGGTCCTGATCGGCGTCCTCGGCTTCGCCGTCTGGCGTCAGCGTGGCGCGGTGAAGCCCGCCATCGCGTCGCTTCGCTAAAACTGAAACCCGGGCGGGCTTTTGCCGTTACATTGGCAGCCGATGGGATGGTGGATGAGCCGCGCCGCTCGAGGGGGCATCCTGCTGCTGCTGTTGCTGATTGCCGGCGCACTTCCGGGGACCGGCCTGCTGGCGGCGGCGCCGCTAACGGCCCCCACCATCGTGGCGGGCTCCGCCGCCGATGAATTCGACGAATTGAACGACCTGGCCGCGACCCGCCGGGCGCGACCGGGGCCGGCTCCAACCGCAGCGCCGCAACAGCTGATCCTCGCCGAGTTGAATCCGCGGCGCGCGCCCGTCCCGCCCGGACCAGTGACCTACGTGCCGATTCTCTACTACCACTACATCCGGATCAATCCCAGTCCGCTCGACCGCGTCGGCTTCAGTCTGTCGACCCCACCGGCGATGTTTCGGATGCAGATGCAATATCTCGCCGACCACGGATTTCACGTGGTCTCGCTGCACCAGGCGGTGGTGGCGATCAAGAATCACAGCGGGCTACCGTCGCGACCGGTCGTCCTGACCTTCGATGACGGCTACGCGGACTTTTACACGACGGCGATCCCTATCCTGCAGAGCCACGGTTTCACCGCCACGAGCTTCGTGATCAGTGGCCGCATGGGATGGGCGGGATTCATGACCCCAAACCAGGTGGTCGCCGCCGACGGCCTGGGCTTCACCATCGGCGCGCACACCGTCGACCACGTCGCGCTAGCGGCCCAAACGCCGGCTCGGGCCGCCTGGGAGATGAAGCAAAGCAAGCTGACGCTGGAAGGGTTGCTGGGGCATCCCGTGATCGACTTTGCCTACCCATACGGGAGCTTCAATGCCTATGACATGGCGCAAGCAAGGAGCCTCGGGTTCGAGGCGGCCGCCTCGACCATGTACGGGAGCGCGCATTCAGCTGGCCAGCTCTTCGACCTGTCCAGGATGCGGATCGGCGGTGGCTTGCCGCTGAGCTACTTCGCCCGCGTCGTGGGGGGTCCGCCGCCGACCACAGGCGAGCTGAACGGCTCCGGGTCGCTGGGCGCATCGCCGCCCACCCCCACCGTGAAGCCATCGCCGACCCCGCCCCCCAGTCCGAGTCCGAGCCCGGCCTCGCTGGTGCCTAACCGACCGATCTTCGCGTTCACATGAAAGGCGACGAAGAGCTCTCCCCCAAGGAAGCCGCCCGGCTGCGCGGGCGCGAGCGCAAGGGGCGACCACCCAAAATGGTCGTCGATAACGCGGGGGTCAAACGGATCCAGATCGCACTGAGCGGCCGCGCCCGGCGAAAGAAAAAATAGATCCCGCGTGTAAAGTTAAATCGTGATCCCCATCCGCAAAGCGGTGTTCCCGGCCGCCGGTCTGGGCACACGCTTCCTCCCGGCGACCAAAGCCCAGCCGAAAGAGATGCTGCCGGTGGTCGACAAGCCGATCATTCAGTACGGCGTCGAGGAAGCGGTCGCCGCCGGCATCGACCAGATCATCGTCGTGACCGGCCGCGATAAGCGGGCGATCGTCGACCACTTCGACATCTCTTTCGAGCTTGAGCACTATCTCAAGGACCGCGGCAAGACGCGCGAACTGCAGCTCGTCCGCAAGATCTCCGATTTGGTCGACATCACCTACATCCATCAGAAGGAGCCCCTGGGCCTCGGCCACGCGGTCTTGATGGCCAAGGACGTGGTGGGCAACGAGCCCTTCGCGGTCTTCCTCGCCGACGACATCATCCGGTCGCATACGCCGGCGATCAAACAAATGATGGACGTCTTCGCCCCGCGCCAGGCTTCCGTGCTGGCGCTGCAGCAGGTCGAACCCGACCAGGTCTCTCGCTACGGCATCGTCAAAGTGGTCAAGAGCGACGGCCGGGTCCACGAAGTGATCGACATGGTGGAGAAACCGGATCCCGACAAAGCGCCGTCCAACCTGGCGATCTTGGGGCGCTACATCCTCAAGCCCTCGATCTTCGGCATCCTGGAGACCACCCACGAGGGGGTGGGTGGGGAGATCCAGCTGACGGACGCGCTGCGGACGCTCGCCCAACACGAAACCGTGCTCGGGCTCGAATTCGAGGGCACCTACTACGACGTGGGCACGGTCAGCGGCTTCCTCAAAACGTCGATCGCGTTCGCCCTGGAGCGGCCTGGGCTGCGGGAGGAGCTGCTGAGCTACCTGGCCAGCCTGGACGGCGCCCGCCCGACGCCCGGCTGACTAGGAGAACCGGCCAATCGGAGCCTATAATGAGGGGTCCGTTGAATGGCTTTAGCTACCCCACACTTGGTTGCAGACATGGCAGTTTCAGGCAGGCGCAGATCCGACGAGGACCGGGTCGTTCGGTATCTCAATACCGAGGGCGACTTCGAGGTCGAGGTGTCGCACACCTTGAACAAGTGGTGCGTCACGGTCTTTCAGCTGCCATCGAAACAGGTCGTCGCCCAGGACTTCTTTCCCGAGCGGTGGAAGGCGCTGGCGCGGGCGCAGGACTTCGTTCGCATCCTTAATACGCGCAACAAGCCTCAGCCCGAGACGGACGACGAGCCCTGATCCGTAACTCGTCGCGGGCCTTCTGGCTCCATGAGTGGGGAGCGCTTGCCTTCGTGATCACCGTCATCCTCGGCCTGCTCGTGGTTCCCGCAGCCCTGTTGCTGGAGGGGAGCGGTAAGACGACCTCACCCGCGAACCAGACGTTGCTGGGAGCCACCCCGACGCCCACCGTCTTCTGCACACCCACCAGCAGCCCGACTCCCTCGGCGTCCGCGACCGCCACGCCGTCGCCGAAGCCGTCGACCAGCACGTCCGCGAGCCCGTCGGCCACCGCCGTCAGCAGCGCCTCGCCCACCCCCTGCCCCTCGCCATCGGCAACGGGGTCGCCCTCGCCCAGTAGCAGCCCGAAAGC
>VBDZ01000200.1 GCA_005881215.1 Chloroflexota bacterium
CGGCGGGAGACCAGGATTCGGTTTTCGGATCGAAGATCTCCGCGGCGACCTGAGCAGGCCCGGGGAACTCGAGTCCGCCAACGACCAGGATGCGACCATCCCGAAGCCGGGTCGACAGCGAGCCGCGCCGCGGCATCGTCATCGATCCGCCTGGTGCCCACTTATTTGCGGCTGGATCGTAAATTGCAGCCGTGGCCAGCGTCTGGCCGCCGTTGGTGCCTCCCGCCACCAGCACCCGGCCGTCTGGCAAAAGGGTCGCCGTGTGGTGCGTTCGAGGTGCCGGTAAGCTGGCCGCCGCGGACCAGGCATCGGTCTTTGGATCGTAGAGCTCTGCCGAGTCGAGCGTGACCGTGCTGCGCGTACCGCCGGCGATGAGCACGCGACCATCGGCCAGCAGGGTCGCGGTGTGGTCGTAGCGACGCCCGGCCATGCTGGCCGCTGCCGTCCATGTGTTGCGCGTCGGATCGTAGATTTCGGTGTTTGGCACGGATCGCTCCCCGACGATGCCAGCCGCCACGAGCACGCGTCCGCCGGCCAGGAGCGTCGCGGTCGCAATGGTGCGCGCCATCACCGGTGTTCCGGCCTGTGACCAGCGGTTGGCCGTCGGGTCATAGATCTCGGCGCCACCGCCCACTACCAGGATGCGGCCGTCCTTGAGGGTGGTGACGGTGTGACTGTCGCGGGGACCGGCCATCGGCGGCCCGGCAACCCAGCCGCCGATCGGACCGGCGGCACTGACGGCCACGGGCTGCGCCAGGATCGCGCTAGAGGAAAGAGCCAGCAGTACGAGGAATCGACCCATCGTTGAAGCCAAATTTCTCGTCATCGCGACCAGTACCAGGCGTAGAAGACGACCCAGAAAAGTCCATACGCCGCAACCCAGAGCCCGAAGTGGCGGTGCAGCGAGCCCTGCAGGAGCCGACCGCCGGCGCCGGCGACGGCGGCCACTGGTAGCAAGCGCAGGGCTCGAGAGGGAACCGTCCAGAGCAGCAGCACGGGCAGGCTGATACCGGCGAGCGTCAATTGGGCTGCGTAGACCTTATAGGGAATGCCCTGGAAGGCGGCCAGGAACAGCACGCCGGCCCCGTGATCCGCGGTTCTCGAGCTGGCCAGCGCGAGGGTCGATGGATGGATTCCGCGGATCCGCAGTAGCAGGTCAGCCGCGTGGGCACCAAGCCAAAGGTGAATTACCAAGAACAACAGGACGGCGCCGAGGAGCGTCCCAAGAACCGAGGTGACAGCAGATACCCACCACCTTTTTGGCGACATGGCAGCGACAAACGCGACCCCTACATCCGGCACGATGAAGAAGATCGTCGATTCGGCGAGTCCCCAGACAAGACCAACGAGCCAGCCGTGACGAGAGCACCATCCGCTGGTTCTCGCCATGCCATCCAGAACGCGTGCCGATGTAAAGGGTTTCGGTCGAGACAGGCGCTCGAGCGGTCGCAGCGGCCGGGGTGCTACCAGTTAGTGGCGATGTACTTGGTTTCGAGGAACTCCATCAGGCCATCGTGAGCGCCCTCGCGGCCGATGCCGCTCTGCTTCACGCCACCGAACGGCGCGGCCGGGTCAGAGATGAAGCCGCGGTTCAAGCCGACCATGCCGGACTCGATGGCTTCGGCGACGGCCAGCCCTTTCGCCAGGTCGCGGGTATAGACGTAGGAGGCCAGCCCGCGGTCGGTCTTGTTCGCCAGCTCGATGGCCTCGTTGACGTCGCGGAAGGTCACGACCGGGGCGATCGGTCCGAAGATCTCCTCCTTCAGGATGTGCTCGTCGGCCGGTACCTCGCTCAGCACCGTCGGGGGAACGAAGTATCCGGGCCGGTTGGGCGCCTTGCCACCGGTCAGCACCCGGGCGCCGTGGCCCGCCGCTTCCTCGACCAGCCCGAGCATCTTCTCGCGGGCCGGACCGTTGATGACGGGGCCGACCTTGACATTCGGATCCAGGCCGGACCCGACCGGCAGCGCGCCCATGGCGCCGGCCAGCATGCCGGCAAACTTCTCCGCCACCGGCCGCTCCACGTAGAACCGATTGGCGGCGATGCAGGATTGCCCGGTGTTCCGCATCTTCGCCACCAGCGCCCCCTCCAGCGCGGCCTCGAGGTCGGCGTCCGCCAGCACCACGAACGGCGCGTTGCCACCCAGCTCCATCGAGCAGCTGATCACATTCTCGGCGGCCTGCGCCAGCAGGATCCGGCCCACCTCGGTGGAGCCGGTGAAGGAGAGCTTGCGCACCCGCGGATCCTTGAGCATCGCCTTGACGACTTCGGATGAGCGCTTCGAGGGGATGACGTTGACGACGCCCTTGGGAACGCCGGCCTGCTCCAGCAGATCGGCCACCGCCAGCGCGGACAGTGGTGTCTCGGACGCCGGCTTCAACACCACCGTGCAGCCGGCGGCCAGCGCCGGCCCGATCTTGCGCGTCGCCATCGCCGCCGGAAAATTCCAGGGCGTGACGAGCACCGAGACCCCGATCGGCTGATGCTCGACCAGGATGCGATTGGCACCACTCGGCGCGATCGAGAGCGAGCCGATGTTACGAACGGCCTCCTCAGAAAACCAGCGGAAGAACTCGGCCGCGTAGACCACCTCGCCCCGGGCCTCGACCAGCGTCTTGCCGTTCTCGCGAACCATCAGCTCGGCCAGCTTCTCCCGGTCACGCAGCATCAGCTCGAACGTCTTCCGAAGCATCTCGGCCCGCTCGCGAGGGGGCCGGGCCGCCCACGCATCGAAGGCGTTGGAGGCGGCCTCGACGGCGGCGAGCGCATCCGGCACGGACGCGCTGGCCACGGTGGCGATCACCTCGCCGCTCGCGGGATCCTGGACGTCGATCCGCTGCCCATCGGACGCCGCCCGCCAGGTGCCCTCGACATAGAGATCGGTATGGCGAACGGAGATCAACTCACTCACTGGGGTCATGGCTTAGATTTTCTCACGGACTCGATCGGCGGGCTTCCCGGCTCTCGCGGAGCGGTCGATTGGCGGACGATCAGCGTCGGTGCCAGGCTGCGCGACGAGGGTGGCTGGGCGGGCGAGTTGAGCATCGCCACCGTCATCTCGGCGGCGATCCGACCGAGTTCTTCCCCAGGTTGCCGGACGGTGGTCAGCGGCGGCGTCACCCGGTCGACCTGCGGCAGATCATGGAAGCCGACCAGAGAGATGTCCTTCGGACACTCCAGGCCACGCTCGCGCATCGCGGTCAAGGCGCCGAGAGCCATGAGGTCGTGGTGGGCAAAGACGGCCGTGGGGACGGATCGCGATCGGTCGAGCAGCAGCCGCATCAGCCGTGCGCCTTCATCCGGCGTCGGCGACCCGGCGGTCGACGCGACCGTGAGCTCCACGGCGCCGGCCTTCGCCACCGCCTTGCTGAACCCCTGGGCCCGCTCCAGGGTCGAATAGAAGTCACTCGGTCCGCGCAGTTGGGCCACCCGATGATGACCGAGGGCAAGCAGGTGCTCGGCGGCCAGCGCACCACCCAGCAGCTCGTCGTTGGTGCAGGCCGGCAGCCGGTTGCCGGGCACCTTCCGCACGGCCAGCACCACCGGAATCCCCTGCCGGCTCACCCGTCGCAAGACCGATGCATCACCGAGGCGGGCCGCCGCCAGGATGATCGCGTCGACCCGCCGGCTCACCAGGTGACCGAGGATTCGTTCCAGGCGTTCGGAGTCGTCCTGGGTTTCGCCGATCAGGGGCATCAGCCCGGCCGACTCCAATCGGTTGGCGATGCCCCGCAGGATAGGGGCGATGAAGGGGTTGCCCAGGTCGGGGACGACCACCGCGACGGTATGGGTCCGGCCGCGCTTCAGGCCGCTCGCCACCATGTCGCGCTGATAGCCCATTCGGCGGGCGACGGCCTGCACGTGTTTGCGGGTGACCTCGTTGACCCGCCATACCTTGTTCGGATCGAGCGCCCGCGAGACGGTCGAGTAATGAACGCCGGCGGCGCGGGCCACATCTTCGAGCGTCACGATGTCTCGTGGTGGTCGGCGCGACTCACCGCGCGCCCCCGACTTCCTCCCTCTGCTTTTCATCCCCCGTTGCCCCAGCAACGTTAGCCGCTCGATGGGATTCACCTAGGCAAACGTTTGACACGTTGGGCGCGCGGGTCTAGGATCACCTCAGCGATCGCGCGCGTGCCACGGTGGGGAGGGGGGCGGTTTTGCTGGGCGCCGGCGCAGACGGCGCGTGGCAACGCCGCTCCACCCGGCTGGGGTCGAGATCGTCCCCACACCCGATTGTGTCGAGCATCCAAGTCCGGTCCCTGCTTTTGTCACCAATCGACTGTGGTTCGCGCACGCCGTAGCCGATACGGTAGCGGAGACTTTGCGACGTGCGGGCCTTTACGACCCCCGATTCGAGCACGACGCGTGCGGAATCGGCTTCGTCGCCGACGCCGGAGGGCGAGCTAGCCGGGACATCGTCGACGCAGCCCTGGCCGCACTCAATCGCGTTCGCCATCGCGGCGCTGTTGCCGCCGACCACCGCTCGGGAGACGGGGCGGGACTCCTGCTGCCACTCCCACCGTCGTTCTTTCTCGAGCAAGCCCAGCGGGCGATGCCCGGCGTCAGCCGGTCGGCGCGGATCGGCGTGGCCACGATGTTCCTCTCGAACGCTGCCGGCGACGATGGCGAGCGGCAACGTCAGCTGGCCCGCCAGGTCATGGCCGAGGCGTGCGCCGCCGAGCAGCTCGACCTGATCGGTTGGCGCCGGGTCCCGGTTGAGCCGGATGCGCTCGGCCAGGTGGCTCGCCGCAGTGCCCCGCGAATCGAGCAGGCCATGCTGGCCGTCGATGCATCAGTTTCGGAATCCGAGGCCCGATGTTTTCGGGCTCGCAAGCGGGCTGAACAGCGGTTGACCGCCGGCCGGCTGCGCGGCTATATCGTGTCGATGTCGTTTCGTACCGTGACCTACAAGGCGATGTGCGCCGCCGACCAGCTGGCGCCGTTCTACCCCGACCTGCGCGACCCCGGATTCACGGCGCCGTTCGCGATCTTCCACCAGCGCTACAGCACGAACACCGCCCCGTCGTGGGAACGCGCTCAGCCGTTTCGGCTGCTCTGTCACAACGGCGAGATCAATACCATCCAGGGCAATGTCAACCGGATGCGAGGGCGCGAGGGGCAGCTGGGCGCCGGCCACCTTGCGCCCGAATCACTGCTGATCCCCGTCATCGACAACGAGGGATCCGACTCCGCCATGCTGGACAACGCGCTCGAGCTGCTCGTCCGCGGTGGGCGTGACATCCGTCACGCGCTGGCGATGCTGGTCCCGGCGGCCTGGGAGGGCTTTGACGTCGACCAGGCCGTCCATGATTTCTATCGATATCACGCCGGCCTGATAGAGCCCTGGGATGGGCCGGCCGCATTGATCTTCACCGACGGCACGCGGGTCGGCGCGGCGCTCGACCGTAACGGTCTGCGGCCGCTTCGCTACGCGGTTTGCGAAGACGGGCTGATCGCCTGCGCCTCGGAAGCCGGAGCGGTTGACATCGCCGGCCACGGATGGGTGCGGCGTGGCAAGCTGGGGCCCGGCCAGATGCTGTGCGTCGATCCGCAGCGCGGTGGACTCGAGGAAGACAGCGCCATCAAGGCGTGGCTCGCCGGGCAGCGGCCGTACGGCGCATGGCTGGATGATCGGCTGCAACCGGTGAGCACCGGCGAGCCCAACGACGATGTCCCGTCCGACCTGGTCGCTCGGCAGCTGGCGTTCGGCTACACCAAGGAAGAGTTCACCTTCGTGCTGCGCCCGATGGCGACCCAGGGCCATGAGCCGGTCTTCTCCATGGGAGATGACACCGCGCCTTCGGTGCTCGCCGGCCAGCCGCGGCTGCTCTATAGCTACTTCAAGCAACGCTTCGCCCAGGTGACGAATCCACCGATCGATCACCTCCGGGAGCGGCTGGTGATGTCGCTTCGCACCACGCTCGGACCAGGGCCGCCATTACTCAGTGACGGGCCGACCACCGCTCATCAGCTGCAGCTCGATTCCTTCCTGCTCTACCCGTCGGGGCTCGCGGCGCTTCGGGCGCCGGATACGCGGCTACCAACCAATGAGTTGGATGCGACGTTTCCGATCGTCGAAGGGCCGGCCGGTTTGCGGAGCGCGTGCCACCGAATCGGGGAGGAGGCCGAGCGCGCGGTGCACGCCGGCGCCTCAATCCTGCTGGTCACGGACGGCGGCATCGCCACCGGTCGCGCGCCGATCCCCGCCTTGCTGGCGGTCGGAAGCGTCCATCACCACCTGATGCGCGCCGGCCTGCGAAGCCGGGTAAGCCTCGTCGTGCAAACCGATGAAGCGCGCGAGATCCACCACGTGGTTTGCCTGCTTGGCTACGGGGCGCAGGCAGTCTGCCCGCGTCTGGGACTGCAATCGATGACGGCGACGGCGAACGCCGGTCACCTCAAGGGAGAAGCCGTCAGCGGGAGCGTGGCTCAGGGGCGCTTCGTCCAGGCGCTCGAGGACGGCACCTTGAAGGTGCTGGCCAAGATGGGCATCTCAACGGTCGACAGCTACCAGGGCGCGCAAATCTTCGAGATCATCGGCCTCGACGCGGAGGTCGTCGACCTCTGTTTCGCCGGCACGCCGTCGCCGATCGGGGGCGCCACCTTTGCGGACCTCGGCGAGGAGGTGCTGGCTCGTCATGCCATCGCCTTCGCCGAGCCAGCCCCGGCTCTATCGAGCCCGGGCTTCTTCAAGCATCACAAGCAGGGGACCGAGTATCACGCGACCAACCCGGATGTCGTCGATGCGCTTCATGACGCCGTCTCCGTGAAGGAGCTCGCGGCCGCGCACGCGCTGCAGCGCGCCGTTGCCGGCGGACCCGATGGCAGCGGCTACCCGATTTACGAGCGGTTTACTCGACTGATCAGCGACCGGCCACCGACCTATCCGCGCGACCTGCTGACGGTCCGGGCCGCCGGCCGGCCGCTGTCGCTAGCGGAGGTCGAACCGGTGGAGTCGATCGTCCGTCGGTTTTCGACCGGCGCGATGTCGCACGGCTCGATCGCCGCCGAGGCGCACGAGACGATCGCGATCGCGATGAACCGGCTCGGTGGCAAGAGCAACACCGGCGAGGGCGGGGAGGATCCGGGGCGCTTCCGCAGCAAGGGGTCGGCGATCGACCGGAACTCCCGCATCAAACAGGTCGCATCGGGGCGCTTCGGCGTCACGCCCGAGTACTGCGTCTTCGCCGACGAGCTGCAGATCAAAATGGCGCAGGGCTCCAAGCCCGGCGAGGGTGGTCAGCTGCCCGGCCACAAGGCGACCGCCGAGATCGCCCGCCTCCGCCACACCCAGGCGGGGATCGCGTTGATCTCGCCCCCGCCGCATCACGATATCTATTCCATCGAGGACCTGGCGCAGCTGATCTACGACCTGAAGCAGGTCAATCCACTGGCCGCGGTGTCGGTCAAGCTGGTCGCCGAGGCCGGCGTGGGAACCATCGCGGCCGGCGTGGTCAAGGGGTTGGCCGACGTGGTGCACATCGCGGGCGCCGACGGGGGCACCGGCGCCAGCCCGCTGTCATCGATCAAGAATGCCGGAATGCCATGGGAGATCGGTCTCGCCGAGACCCAACAGACGCTGCGCTGGAGCGGCCTGCGCGGACGGGTGCGCTTGCGGGTCGACGGCGGCATCAAGTCCGGCCGCGACGTGGTGATCGCGGCGCTGCTGGGCGCCGATGAGTACAGCTTTGGGACCGCCGCCCTGCTGGCGGAGGGGTGCATCATGGTGCGAACCTGCCACCTGGACACCTGTCCAGTCGGGATCGCGACCCAGCGACCCGAGCTGCGGGCAAAGTTTGCCGGCACGCCCGAAATGCTGGAGGCCTATCTGCTCCACGTGGCCCTGGAGATCCGCTTCATGCTGGCCGGGCTCGGCCTGCGCAGCATCGATGAGGCCATCGGGCGGACCGACCTGCTCAGCCAGCGTCCCAGCGGCGACCGGCGGGCTGACCGGGTCGACCTCTCGCCGTTGCTGCTCGACGACGGCCCGGAACCGCGCCGCTTTGAGCGGGCGCTTCCGATCCAGCGCCCGGTCTCCGAGCTGGGAGACCGGGTGTGCCGCGACGCCCTGGGTCCGATCCGACGTGGCGAGCAGGCGCGACTGAACTATCCAATCGAGAACCCGGACCGCACTGTCGGGGCGCGATTGGGCGGCGCGCTGGCCAGGGAGTTCGGGGCCCACACCCCGCCCGGTTCGGCGACGGTCACGTTTACCGGCTCGGCCGGCCAGAGCTTCGGTGCGTTCCTCACCGACGGCGTCGAGTTCGTGCTCATCGGAGAGGCCAACGACTACGTCGGCAAGGGCATGGGCGGCGGGCGCATCATCGTGCGGCCGCCGGCCGACGACGCCGGCGAGCCGTACCTGCTCGGGAACACCGTGCTCTACGGCGCCACCGGCGGCGAGCTGTTTTGCGCCGGGAAAGCTGGCGAGCGGTTCGCAGTCCGGAACAGCGGCGCATCGGCCGTGGTCGAAGGGGTGGGGGAACACGCCGCCGAATACATGACCGGCGGGACGCTGGTGATCCTGGGCCCGGTTGGGCACAACCTTGGGGCCGGTATGACCGGGGGCGAGGTGTTCGTCTACGACGCCGGGATCAGGGTGCCGGCCATGGTCAACGCCGAGCTGGTGGACGCCCAC
>VBDZ01000253.1 GCA_005881215.1 Chloroflexota bacterium
CGCACAAGGCGCTGCTGCAATCGCGAAACATCCCCGCGCTGGAGACGATGCAGACCGCTGGAGTCGACAACGTCACCCAGTTTGCACACGCGATGGGCATCACCACACCGCTCAAGAACGAGGTCACCACCGCCATCGGCTCCAGCGAAGTCCGGATGCTCGATCATGCCGTCGGCTATGGCGTGTTCGCGACCGGCGGTACCCGGCACGACCCGGTGTCGGTTCTCGAGATCAAGGACACTCAGGGCAACACCCTCGACAAACCGAATCCACCGCAGGCGAAGCAGGTGATCAGCGCCCAGGAGGCGTACCTCATCACCTACATCCTCAAGGACTATTCCAGCGCCTGGAACCTGGGATGGAACAAGCCGTTCGCCGGCAAATCGGGAACGACGAATGACTTCCGCGATGCCTGGATGATGGCCTACTCGCCGAACCTGGTGATCGGCGCCTGGGTCGGGCATACCGGTCCAGGTGACCAGAATATGCACGGTGTCTTTGGGACCATGGTGGGCAGCTCGGTCCTCCGCGATTTCATCAACAATGGTCTCAGCCAGGCGAACTTCAAGGTAGAGAGCTTCCAGCGCCCGAGCGGGCTGGTGGACGGGCCGCCCTGCCAGAACAATGCCAACGTCTCCCCCTCGACCTCCGCATCGCCATCGACCTCACCGTCGAGTGGCCGGAACGTGGGCTCGGAGAAAGAGATCTACCTGCCCGGAACCGAATGCGCCGCCGTCGCAACCCCGACGCCGTCGCCCTCGCCAACTCTCACCCCGTTGCCATCCCTATCGGTCGTGCCGTCGATCGTCCCCAGCGGGTTGACACCGAGCGCGAGCCCCAGCGCGTCCGCCAGCGGCTCGACCGCACCCGCACCCAGCGCCTCTACCGCGCCGATTCCCTAACGCTCGGGCAAACTCCCTCCCCTGGTGGGGGTCGGGGAGGGGATCTCATCACAGTTGGCGCAAGAATCCGAGAAGCGCGCCGAGATCACGAAAGCTCTGTTCGGCGGCGGCCGCCCGAAGCTCGTCTTCTCTTCCGGCGCCGGTAAGGACGCTCCAGAAGCGGACGCCGACCTTACGCGCCGCCTCGCCGTCCCAGCGCGTGTCGCCCACGACCGCGGCTTGCTCGGGCGCGACTCCACTACGTTCCAGCGCCACGCCGAATACATCTGGCGCCGGCTTGGACGCCTCGATATCGTCGCCGTCAACGATCAAGAAGCGCTCGGGCCGTTCGCCGAGGACCTTGAGGTTGGCTTCGACCTCATCCGGGTTGGACGAGCTGGCCAGCACCGCTCGAACCTGAAGCCGCTCGAGCCCTTCGAGAAGCTCGTTGACGCCCGGCACGGGTCGGACCTCCCCGAGCCTTCGCTGGTAGCCGACGCCGTGCAATTCGCGCGCGGCATCACCATGGCGCCGGTCCCAGTCCTCGCCAGCGATCGCCTTGACGAAAAGGTCCCCGCCCTTTCCGATCTGGCGTCGCAGGGTCTCCTGGTCGACGGCCAGGCCGAGTTTCGAGAAGGCCTCCTGCCAGGCGGCGATGTGCTGCGCGGTGTTATCGACCAGCGTGCCGTCGATGTCGAGCAGGAGCACCTCTGGCCGCATCCTTGGAATCATAGAATTGACCCGATGGCGAAAAAGCCCGCACCAAAGAAGTCCAAATCGCCTGCGTCGTCCACCAAACCGAAGCACGAGAACCCCATCCAGCGGGTCGCTGAGGAACTGGAGTCGCGCTTCCTTGAAGGCGCAGAGATGGCGACAGAGACGACCTCGCCGGAGACGAATGCTGCGCTCGCCGCCTGGGCCGCGATCGAAGGTCCCCACGACACGCCTGCCCCAAAGGCAAAGGCCGCACACGCCAAGCGCAAAAGCCCTCGATCCAAAGCGCGCTAATCCGTTTCCCGTGTACGACCGGGAAATCCGGCGGCTCCGGGAGCACCTTCACGGCCTCACTGCCAGGGGCTGGTCGGCCCGCAGCCACTGTCGTGGCTGGAGCGTGAAGGACGTCGTGGCTCACCTCTCGACGGATGAGGTCTACAACCAGGCCTGCCTGGACGGGACCATCAGCGAACTGCCGTTTTCCGGCGGGCTCGGTGGGTGGAACGGGCGC
Organism: Chloroflexota bacterium; assembly: GCA_005881215.1. Taxonomy (GTDB): domain Bacteria; phylum Chloroflexota; class Dormibacteria; order CF-121; family CF-121; genus CF-13. Next base: position 2,107 of record VBDZ01000253.1, read on the forward strand.
GGCGTTCGCATCCGGCGCGGGTTCAGCCCGGTCGAGACCCTCCAGGAATGGGAGGCGCGCCAGGAGCGCGTGCGCCGGGACTGGGGAAAGATCGGCGTGAGCGGAACCATCCCGACAAGCGTCGGCCGCTATCCATTAAGCCTTCAGGTCTGGCACCTGGCGCGCGAGTACGCGATCCACGCCGACGACATCGAGGTGCCGCTGTCGACATCCGAGCGCCGGGCACAGCTCCGCTGGCGGGTGGCGTTCGGGTTGTTCGCCGCCCGCGAGGAAGGAGATCCGGTGGACGCCAGGCTTGAGGGTGACCATGTGCGACTGCGGCAGGACGGCCGCGATCACGAGCTCGATCTGGAGACCTTCATCGCCTACCTGACCAACCGGCCTCAGCAACTGCGCCACGCTGCGAAGCGCCGGCTCGTCAAAGAGCTGGGCGCGACGGGGTAGCCATGCCGAAGCAGGAATATGTCTGCCGCCATTGCGGCCGCCGGGTGTTCGCCGAGCGCGGTCCACTGACGCTGGCGCAGCTCTGCCGGTCGTGCTTCGAAAAAGCCCGGAAAGAGCAGGGTCGATCGGGCCAGCACCACCCTAGTGAGCGGTGAAGTAATCGATGGCGAGCTTGATTCCGATCATCACCAGCACCAGTCCAGCAACCGGCTTCAACCAACTGAATCGCTCGATCAACGTTGAGCCGATCAGTGTGAAGAGGAGTAAACAGGTCGCCGCGAGGAGGACCCCGCCGCCGAGCACGAACAGGCGGTAACGCGCGGGAACCCCCGAAGCAACGCTAGAGATGGCGACCGCATTGTCCAACTGAAGAGTCACGTCGGTGAAGGCGATCAAGAGCGCAGGGACGACGATCAGGCGAAAGAACGTACTTCCCATTCTTCCTCCTATCTGGACCGACTCAACTTATTGGCCGCGCGAGACGCATGATGCTTGGCTCGCTGCAGAAGTGAATTCGCCCAGGCAAATTCGGTCGCAAGTAGCGCGAGCGCGATCAAGATCACCAGGATGCCGGGCCCGGGAAGCACCAGCATGACGATCCCGACGAACAGCAACGTCATGCCGATCACAAAGACCAGCACCCGGCGGAAGAGCGGGTGGAGTCCAGCGAGCCACCGATTCAGTCGCTCTTGCATTGGTCACCTCCATGCGGGAATCCGCATAAAGGTCTTGCCATGGACTCGCTGTCCACCGCGGGCCCGGGCGCCTTTAGCGCCGTGCTGACGGGCTTGCCGCTTGAGGCTACTCCCCTCTACGTGCAGATTCGACTATATCAGGCCGCCGGGCTAGCATTTTCGCGTTGAGCGACGCACAGGTCGTGGTCATCGGTGCGGGCCAGGCTGGGCTCGCGGTCAGCCGCGAGCTCGTGGCCGCGGACGTCGATCACCTGGTGCTCGAGCGCAAAAAGGTCGGTCAGGCCTGGCGCAGCCGCTGGGACAGCTTCTGCCTGGTTACGCCTAACTGGACGATGAGCCTTCCAGGTTTCCCCTACGACGGACATGACCCTGAAGGATTCGTCCTGCGTGACGAGATCGTCCGAAACCTCGAGCGGTTCGCCCACTCATTTCGGGCACCTGTCCGAGAAGGCGTCGAGGTCCAGCTTCTGGAAAGCGGCGCCGACGGTAGGTTCCGGCTCAAAACCACCGCGGGCGAAATCGAAGCGGCCATTGTCGTGCTTGCGACGGGCGCCTACCAGCGCCCGCACAGACCTGCCGCCGCGGCGGCCTTGCCGCGAACGGTGTTGGCGATCGACGCGGAGGACTACACCAATCCCGACGCGCTACCACCCGGCAGGGTCCTGGTCGTCGGCAGCGGTCAGACGGGATGCCAGATCGCGGAGGATCTGCATCTGGCAGGCCGGGAGGTCTTTCTGGCCTGCGGTCGGGCTCCCTGGGGACCTCGGCGCATCGAAGGACGCGACATCGTGACCTGGCTGGCCAAGACGACCTGGTTCGACACCCCGCTGAGCTCGCTTACGTCGCCATCCGCGCAGCTTACGGCGAATGTCCAGCTGACCGGGCGTGGCGGCGGG
>VBDZ01000201.1 GCA_005881215.1 Chloroflexota bacterium
CTCGAGGCAGCGAGCCGCCCATTGATGAGTCCGCTCCATGGCCGTTTGCGCCAGCGCTCGATCCGCCGGCCACCCGACCGGTTGATCGAAGGCCATGGCGATGTCCGAACCGAGATCACGCTGGATTCCCATCACCGATTCGGGGGTGAAGCGTTGTTCACTCCCGTCGAGGTGCGAGCGGAAGGTTGCCCCGTCATCGGTGACGCCGACCAGGTGATCCAGACTGAACACCTGAAAGCCGCCGCTGTCGGTCAGGATCGCGCCGTCCCAGCCCATGAATCGATGCAGCCCTCCGAGCCGGGCAATGCGGTCGGCGCCCGGGCGGAGCGCGAGGTGATAGCTGTTGCCGAGGAGAACCTGCGCGCCGAGTGCTCGGACTTCATCCGGGCTGAGCGCCTTGACCGTCGCCTGCGTGCCGACCGGCATGAACGCCGGGGTATCGATCGGGCCGTGGGCCGTCGTCAGGCGCCCTCGGCGAGCCCCGTCCTCCTCGGCGATCAGCTCAAACACGGTCCTCCCTCCCCCTTGTGGGGAGGGTCGGGGAGGGGGTACGACGACTGATGAACATGCAGTCGCCGAAGCTGTAAAACCGATACCGCTCGCGGATCGCCTCGGCGTAGGCGGCGAGCACTCGCTCCCGGCCGGCGAAGGCGCTGACCAGCATCAGTAGGGAGCTCTTGGGCAGGTGAAAGTTGGTCAGCATGGCATCGACGAGGCGAAACCGATGGCCGGGGAGGATGCGCAGTCCGGTCCAGCCCTCCCCGGGCTCAATCCGATCGCCGGCGGCGGCGGTTTCGAGTACCCGGACGGTGGTGGTGCCGACAGCGACCACACGGCCTCCCTGCTGACGCGTCGCATTGATCGCGGTCGCGGTTCCGTCGTCGACACGAAACCACTCGCGATGGATGGCGTGTTGCGTCGGGTCATCGACCCGGACGGGCCGGAAGGTGTCGATACCAACGTGGAGCGTGATGAACGCGATGCCGACGCCGCGATTTAGGACGGCAGCGAGGAGCTCCGGGGTGAAGTGCAGGCCGGCGGTCGGCGCCGCCGCCGATCCCTCCTGCTGCGCGAACACCGTCTGGTACCGCTCGGGCTCGCGCAAGCGCTCCTTGATGTAGGGCGGTGTCGGCATCACGCCGATGCGGCGGACTTCGACAAGCGGATCCCCGACCCCGTTGAGGCGTACGGTGGCGGTCTCACCGCGCCGCTCGTCGATCGAGACCGCCAGCGGCGAGCCATCGAACCGAACCTGCGACCCAGGGTCGAGCCGGCGGGCCGGACGAATCAGGGCTTCCCAGCGATGACGATCACCCTCAAGCGGGCGGAGCAGCAGCACCTCGGCCTCTCCTCCATCCCGCCGGCGGCCGAGGAGCCGCGCGGGGAGGACCCGGCTGTCATTGAGCACCAGGAGATCGCCCGAGTCGAGATAGCGAGGCAGCTCGCGGATCGTCGAGTGAGTGACGGCATCCGTCGCGGGATCGAGCACCAGCATCCGGGCGGCGTCGCGCTCCGACGGCGGGTGCTGGGCGATCAGCTGCGCCGGCAGCTCGTAGTCGAAGTCCGCCGTTCTCAGAAGAGCCGAGCTTGGTCGTTACTCGCGGCTTTGACCAGGCCAAGGTGATCGTAGGCAAGCTTGGTCGCCACCCGGCCGCGCGGCGTTCGCGCCAAAAAGCCAAGCTGCATCAGGAACGGCTCGTACACGTCCTCGACGGTTTCCGGGTCTTCCGAGACGGACACGGCGATCGTCTCCAGTCCGACCGGCCCGCCCTCGTATTTTTCGACGATCGTCCGCAGGATGCGGCGGTCGATCAGGTCGAGTCCGAGCTCGTCGACCTCGAGCATGGCCAGTGCGTCCAGTGCGATCCGTTCATCGATCCGCCCCTGGGCGCGGACCTGCGCGAAGTCGCGCACCCGGCGAAGCAGTCGGTTGGCGACCCGGGGCGTCCCGCGCGACCTTCTGGCTATGACCCGGGCGCCGGCCTCGTCGACGTCGACCCGGAGCAGCTGGGCGGACCGGGTAACGATCGCAAAGAGATCGTCCGAGCCATAAAAGTAGAGCGGGTAGACGGCGCCGAACCGGTCGCGGAGTGGCGCCGACAGCATGCCCTGGCGGGTGGTCGCCCCGATCACGGTGAAGCGCGGCAGTTGCAGCCGGAAGGTCTGGGCCCCGGCGCCCTTCCCGCTGACGAAGTCGAACTTGAAATCCTCCATCGCCGGGTAGAGCGATTCCTCGACCGGGCGAGCCAGCCGGTGAATCTCGTCGACAAAGAAGATGTCACGGTCCTCGAGGTTGGTCAGGATCGACGCGAGCGCGCCCTGGTGTTCGATGGCTGGCCCGGAAGTGGTGCGGATGCTGACCCCCATCTCGTTGGCGACGATGTTGGCCAGGGTCGTCTTGCCCAGGCCGGGCGGGCCCGCGATCAGGATGTGCTCGATCGGCTCGCTGCGGCCCTTCGCGGCGGTGATCAGGATCTCGAGGTTGGCCTTGACCGCCTCCTGCCCGATGAACTCGGCCAGCTGACGCGGGCGCAGGCTGCGATCGAACTCCTTGTCCTCGCTGCGCTCGTCCGCGGTCACGATCCGCTCCGTCATCCGCGGTCCAGCCCTTTAAGCGCAACCGTCACCAGTTGCTCCACGGAATGATTGCCGCCATTGCCGGCGGTCGCCTTGCGGACCGCCTCCTTGGCCTCCGCCGGCGCGTAGCCCAGGCCCGTCAGCACCTGCAACGCCTGGGCGATGGCGTCGACGCCGTCGGCGGCCGGAACCCGAGCCTCCTCGCCGAACATCTCATCCTTGAGTTTGCCTTTCAGTTCCAGCACCACCCGAGCGGCGGTCTTGGGCCCGATGCCGGGGACGGTGGCGAGGAGCGCCGCGTCCTCCTGCAGGATCGCCCGTTTGAGCACCCGCAGCTCCGCCCGACTGAGGATCGCCAGCCCGGCCTTAGGTCCAATACCTTTAACGGATAGCAGCAGTTTGAAAAAGGTGAGCTCGTCCTGGCTCCGAAAGCCAAATAGCCCAAGGGCGTCCTCGCGCACATAGGTGTAGGTGTAGAGCCGAACCCGCTCCCCCACTGGCCCCAGCTCCGCCAGCGTCCGGTTGCCGACGGTCACCAGGTAACCGACCCCATGCACATCGACGATCACCGAGTCCGCGCCTCGCTGGGCCAGGATGCCCTCGAGGGATGCGATCAACCGCGAACGCCTGCCGGGGCCCGGCTGATCACGGCCCGGAGCCGGCCGCTGTGATGGTGGCAAATGGCGATGGCCAGCGCATCGATCGCGTCGTCGGAACGTGGGAGTTCTCGAGTGGCGAGCAGCGACTGCACCATCTTCAGCATCTGTCCCTTGGTGGCGCCCCCGTACCCGGTCACCGACAGCTTGACCTGGTTGGGCGTGTACTCGTGGACGTCCGCGCCGGCCTCGACGGCGGACAGGAGGGCCACGCCGCGGGCCTGCCCGACCGCCATTGCGGTGCGCACATTTTTACTAAAGAACAGCTCCTCGAAGGCCGCCGCCTGTGGATGCAGTTCGGCCAGCAGCGCGCGCAGCTGCTCGGCGAGCACCCGCAGCCGCTGTGGCTCGGCCAGGTTCGCCGGCGTCTTGACCGTGCCGCAGGTGATGAGCGCGAGCCGTCCATTCAATCGGCGGACGGCCCCATAGCCCGTGTCCGCCAGCCCCGGATCCACTCCGAGGACCAGCAAGCCGTCCCTAGACGCGTTCGCTGATGCGCTCCAGGACGTCGGCCGGCACATCCATATTGGAGTAAACGGACTGCACATCGTCGTGCTCTTCCAGCGCGTCCAGCAGCTTGAGAATGGAAGGAGCCGTGGCCTCGTTCAGGGGGACGAGCTGGGAGGCGTTCATCGTGACTTCTGCCGAGTCGACCTTGTAGCCCTTCTTCTTCAGCGCCTGCTGGACCGTCTCGAGCTTCGCCGGGTCAGTCACCACGTCGACGGTCTTGCCGTCGACCCGGGCGTCGCTGGCCCCCAACTCGATGGCTTCCAACCCGATTTCGTCCGGATCGTGGCCGTTGGCATCGATCACGATCTGTCCCTGCCGGGTGAACATCCAGGCGACGCTCCCGCTGGTTCCGAGATTGCCGCCGGCTCGGCTGAACAGATTCCGGATGTCCCCACTGGTTCGGTTGCGGTTATCGGTGAGCGTATCCAGCATGATCGCCACGCCGTGTGGGCCATAGCCCTCGAAACGAAGCTCCTCGAGGGCGGCCCCGCCCAGCTCTCCGGTGCCGCGCTTGATCGCCCGCTGGATGTTGTCCTGCGGCATATTGACGTCGCGGGCCTTCTCGATCGCCAGCCGCAGCTGATAATTCCCGTCCGGATTTCCCCCGCCCTCGCGGGCGGCGAGGGTGATCTCGCGCGCCACCTTGGTGAACTGCTGGCCTTTCTTGGCATCGGTGAGGGCCTTCTTGTGCTTGATCGAAGACCACTTGGAATGTCCAGACATCGTCTCCCCGCCCGAAAGTTTAGCTCACCTTCAGCCGCGCGACTCGATGAAGTCCGCGCTGAAGGAGCATGCCGTCGGTCGGGGTGACTTTGTCATCGGCCGAACCGACTGGCTGGCCGTTGATCGTGAGGCCTTTCTGCCCGACGAGTCGGCGGGCCTCGCTCTTGCTCGCCACCAGCCCGGCGTCGAGAAACAGCTGCGCGATGGACCGCTCCCCCGGCTCGATGTCGACCCTAGCGGGACCTGTGGACTTGAAGCCGCCCGACTCCTCGCGATAGTCGCCGGGCTGCGCGTTGGGGTGGAACTGTCGGACGATCCGCTCGGCCAGCCGCTGCTTGACCCCGCGCGGGTTCTCGCCCTCACGCAGGGCGCGCTCCTCGGCCGCGAGCTCCTCCTGGTCTGCGTCGGTCACCAGTTGCAGGTAGCGAACGATCAGGTGGTCAGGCACGCTCATCGCCTTGCGATACATCACGGACGGCGGCTCGGCGATCCCGATGTAGTTGTCAAGGCTCTTGCTCATCTTCTGCACCCCGTCGAGGCCCTCGAGCAGCGGCATCGTCTGGATATCCTGCGGCGGCTCTCCGTAGGCTTCCTGGATATCGCGCCCGACCAGCAGGTTGAAGGTCTGGTCGGTCCCCCCCAATTCGAGGTCGGATCGGACCGCGACCGAATCGTACGCCTGCAGCAGCGGATAGAGCAGCTCGTGCAGGCCGACCGGGCGGCCCTCTTTCATCCGCTTGGCGAAATCGTCACGGGCCAGCATCCGGGCGACCGTGTAGCGGCTGGTCAGCTGCACGACGGCTTCCAGCTGCATCTTGTCGAACCACTCGGATTGGAATCGGACCTCGGTTTCACCTTCATCGAGGATCTTCCAGGCCTGGTCGAGATACGTCTGGGCGGCCGCGTCGACCTCTTCTTTCGTCAGCTGTGGGCGCGTCACGTTCTGGCCTGAGGGATCGCCGATCCGCGCGGTCCAGTCACCGATGATCAGCACCGCCTGGTGCCCGTGCTGCTGGTAGCGACGCAAGGCCCGTAGGGGCACGGTGTGGCCAAGGTGGATGTCGGGCTTGGTCGGGTCGAGGCCCAGCTTGACGCGCAGTCGATCGCCGCGCTCGATCCGGCTCTTCATGTGCGCACGGTCGACAATCTCCACCGCGCCGCTGGTTACCGCGTCCCAGGCGCCGTGATCAAGGTTTTGTTGTTTCTTCATCGTTCCGTCACGCGTTCTAGACGCGAGTATATCGGCGCAACTCGAGAACGACTGTGCTTTTTTAACGAACTCAACCGTTATAGACGCGGTGTCGCCAGAGAAGCACCGGTTTGCCCGACTCGCCGCGATCCGCGTGCTCACCATCAGCCGGATCAAACGCCGGCGGCGCGGCCGCAACGTGGCGAGGTTCGTCATCGTGGGCTTGACCCTGGTCGGACTGCTTGGTCTCGGCGGCGGTGCGGAGGCGGTCGACACCTACCAGACTTACACGCGCGATCTCCCGGATCCCAGCTCACTCAACCCAAAAGAGCTCGCCCAGGCCACCAAGATCTACGACCGCAACGGCGTACTGCTCTACGTCAAGCACACAGACGGCGTGATCCGCACGGTGGTCCCGCTCTCGGCCATCTCGCCGCACCTGGTCGAAGCCACGATCGCGCTCGAAGATCGCACCTTCTACACCAACAACGGGCTCGATCTCCGTCGCATCGTCGGCGCCGCCCTCGCGGACGTCACCCACCAACGGGCGGCCCAGGGCGGCAGCACCATCACCCAACAGCTCGTCAAGCGGATGTTCGTGGGCAACGATGCCTCGATCGAGCGAAAAGTGCGCGAGGCGGTGCTCGCCCTCGAGCTGCAGCGACGATTCTCGAAGAACGACATCCTGACGCTCTATCTCAACCAGATCTTCTACGGTCACGAAGCCTATGGAATCGAGGCCGCGGCCCAAACCTATTTCGCCAAGCCGGCGAAGGATCTCGATATCGCGGAAGCCGCCATGCTGGCCGGGATTCCGAATGCGCCCTCCCAGTTCGATCCGCTGAGTCCGGCCAGCGCCGCAAGCGCCAGGAGCCGCCAGGCCCTGGTCCTCGCCGACATGCTGCGGGATCACTACATCAGCCAGACCGAGTACGACAAGGCCATCAAAGAGCCGCTCAAGTACTTGGACGGCGCCATCCAGAAAGACCTCAAAGCCCCCTGGTTCGTCGACTACGTCCTCCGCCAGCTGAGCAAGCAGTACGGCGACGCGGTGGTGGCGGGTGGCGGCCTCCGGGTGACCACGACGATTGACTACAACCTGCAGAAGGTGGCGGAGCAGGCGGTCACCAACAACGTGAACCGCGCCGACCTGCGCGCGCGCAACGTGAACAACGGTGCCGCTGAGGTCATCGATCCCGCCACCGGCCAGGTGCTGGCGATGGTGGGCAGCGCGAACTACTACGACCAGGCGATCGGCGGGCAATACAACGTCATCACCGACGGCCAGGGGCGGCAACCCGGCTCCTCATTCAAGATCTATGAGTACGCCACCGCGCTGGCCAACGGCTACGCGCCCTCCAACCTGATCAACGACACCCAGGGCAAGATCGACGGCCATCCGTTTGTCGACTGGGACCACCGCAGCGAAGGCATCATCACCATCCGGCGGGCGCTCGAAGAGTCGCGCAACATCCCGGCCCTCTTGTTGCTGAAGAACCTCGGGTACGACCGGGTCTTCCAGACGGCCCGGATGATGGGGCTGACCAGTGCCAACCTGACCCCGGAACGCGGTCTGGCCCAGGCCATCGGCGCCACCGAGGTGCGGCCCCTGGAGCACTTCAACGCCTACGGTGTGTTGGCCTCCGGTGGCATCTACCACAACCCGACCGTGATTCTCAAGGTGGTCGACAGCGAAGGCCGGGTGCTGCAGGAGTGGAAACCAAACCCGGGCGTCCGGGTGCTGCCGGCACAGGTCACCTACATGATCAGCGATATCCTGCGCCCGGTTGGGGCCGCCCTCAACATCAAGCGGCCGTTTGCCTCCAAGACCGGGACGACCGAGAACTGGCACGACTCCTGGTTGATCGGGTACAACCCGGATATCGTGATCGGGGCCTGGATGGGCCATACCTGCGCCGGAGGCTGTCCTGCGAACGTCAACTCCAACCTCAACGTGGTTTGGGGGGTGCAGGGCGCCGGGCTGATCTTCCGCGACATCTTCAATGCCTACGAGAACGGCAAGCCGGTACACGACTTCGCTGTCCCGGATGGCCTCAAGAAGGTCACGGTTTGCAAGGCGAGCGGACTGCTGGCGACGCCGAACTGCGCTGGCCAGACGATCACCGATTGGTTTATCGCCGGCACCGCGCCGACGCGGCCCGACGACTGGTACCAGCCGATTCGCGTCTGCACGACCGACGGTCTGCTGGCTACCCCGGACATTCCAGCCAGCCTGACCGTGGTCAAGAACTTCGTTGTCTACCCGGCCGGCTATCCGGACGACATGAAGGACAAGAACAACCCACAGGCTCCCACCCAGACCTGCCAGCTGATGACCGAGACGATCCCGCCAACGCTCACCCTGACCCAGGCAACGCTGGCCAACGGCAACGTGCTGGTCACGGCCACGGCGACCGATGACGAAGCCGTTAAAGAGGTCGACTTCTTCCTCGACGGAGCCAGCAAACCGATGCGGCTGAC
>VBDZ01000025.1 GCA_005881215.1 Chloroflexota bacterium
TCGCGCAACAGGCTGTCGGAAAGATGCCGCCCGATGTAGCCTGATCCGCCGGCGATCAGGACCTTCATCCTTACTACTATGCTCCTGCTCGGCGACGGGAAATGCGATCGGGCGCCCACCTGACAAACCCCCTCCCTGACCCTCCCCACAAGGGGGAGGGAAATGTAGGGCGAGTTACGGGTTGAAGCTCCGGGTCCGGCGTTCGGTGCGCGCTTGCTGCAGACTCTGCAGTGCCTGGGCGAGCATCGCGGTGCGGTCGTCCTTGCCGCGCTCGCTCGCCGCCACCCCGGTGTCGACCGCCAGCCGGACGATGTCGCCATTCGGCGTCGCTGCGTACGGATGTTCCTCGAGCGCCGGTCGCAGCCGATCTGCCTGGCGCACGGCGACCGCCCGGTCGCCCTCGGGGATGACCAGGCAGAACTGGCCGTCGCGGATCCGGGCCAGCGTATTGACCCGACGCGTCTTGGCGCGGATCACCGCCACGAACTCGCGCAGGATCCGGCCGAGCCCGGCTTCGCCATACTTGCCGCGCAAGACCTCGTAGGCCTCGATCTCGAACAGCACGACGGCGAGATCGTGGTCGTAGCGTGAGGCGCGGCTGATCTCGTTGTCCAGCAGGTCGTCGAGGTATCGACTGCTGTGGGCACCCGACTGCAGGTCGAGAAGCGCCAGCTGCTCCGCCTGGATCAGCTTGCGACCCATCACCAGCGCGTAGAGACCTTCGGCAACGAAACTTTCCAGTCCCGCCAACGTCTCCTCGAGATCTTCTCGAGGTCGATCGAATCCCACCACGATGGCGCCGAATGTCGAGCCGGCCTTTTGCTCGGGGATCGGGACGCCCACGATGCTGCCTTCCTTGACCGCGTCGTCCGTCAGGTAGCGCGACCAGGCGCTTTTCGAGATGTCGGGAACGGTCACCGTGCGGTCGGCATGCTTGACCCATTCGGCGATCCCTTCGACCAGGCGGCGCTTCGCCTCCACCAGCACGTCGGGAGCGGGCTGGTCGTAAGCGGTGGCAAGGTCTGAACCACTGTCATCCAGCATCAAGACCAGGCCATAGTCGGCGCGCGTCAGGTAGATGACGGCGTCGACGATGTGCTGGGAGAGCATCTGCGAGTTGGATTCGGCGATCTCGGACTGCAGGCGACGGAGTGCGTGACTGACACGCTCTTTTGCCTGCAGCTCGGCGAGCAGATTCAGCCCGACCGACACCAGCTCGCCGGCGCCCAGGAGCCGTTCCGCGTCGTGTTCCTGGACGGCATCGGCAGCCTGGATCAGGTCATCGGGAAAAATCTTCAGTCGAAAGGCGAGCTCGGCGAACTCTTCGACCGAGTTGGGGGCGAATTTCACGGCCGGGCCCAGAACGGCGCCGATCTGGGCCTCCTTCTCGTTGCGCACCGGAGCGATGAAGTGGCCGACGCCGGACTTGCAGACGGCCATCCCTTCCTCGTTGCGCTTCAAGAAGTCCGGGTCGTGGTAAAGCGGACAGGCCTTGCGTTCCTGCAGGAGGCGGCAGTAGCGGGGATAGTCCTCGACCGGGGTCAGCGGATGGGCTTCGAGGTCAAAGACCTGCAGCTTGAGCCCGGTCGAGGCCTGGAACCGGTCCACCATCCGGGCGAATTCCGGGCTGCTGACCAGGGCGCCGAGCTCCCCTTCCTGCGGTTCTACCTCCATGATGCTGTCCGGCCTTTGAAGGGATGGGTCGACCTTCAAGGCAACAACGCTGTAACGGCGGAAAACCTGTTTCACCCAGAGTCGTCCGGGCCGTATTCAGCCTGAATACGCAGGCTACACTAGGACTGGTGCTCTCCACCCGGCTGCTGACCAAGCGCTATGGCAGCCTGACGGCCGTCGAGGACCTGGACCTGGAGATCGCCCCCGGGGAGCTGTTCGGCTTCCTCGGTCCCAACGGCGCAGGCAAGACCACCACCATCAAGATGCTGGTCGGCCTGCTGCGGCCGACCTCCGGGAGCGCCCGGTTAGCGGGCATCGACATCCTGGCCGAGCCGGAGAAGGCGAAGGCCCGGATCGGCTACGTGCCGGACGCGGCCACCCTCTACGACAAGCTGAGCGCGCGCGAGTTCCTGGAGTTTTCCGGCGACCTCTACCACGTCGAGCCGCGGCTGCGCGACCGCCGGATCGCGACCTTGCTCAAGCTGTTCGACCTCGAGCAGCGCGGCAACGATTTTCTCTCGGGCTACTCGCGGGGTATGCGGCAGAAGGTCTCGCTGGCCGCCGCCCTGCTCCACGATCCGCAGGTGCTCTTCCTCGACGAACCAACGGTTGGCCTCGACCCCCAGAGCGCCCGCCAGATGAAGGACATCCTCCAGGACTTCTGCAAGGAGGGAAAGACGGTGTTCTTCTCCACCCACATCCTGGAGATCGCGGAACGGATGTGCACCCGGCTGGCCATCATCAACCACGGCCGGCTGGTGGCGATGGGGAGCCTGCAGGATCTGCGTCAGATGGTGGGGCAGGACGGGCAATCGCTGGAGCAGATCTTCCTCGAGCTGACCGGCGGCCGCGAGGAAGACGTCAGCGCCGTCCTGCGGGGACTGGAAGGCTGAGATGTTTTCCGGGTTGATGAGTGGCATCGACGTCGGCCTGCTGCTCTGGCGGGCTCAGTTGCGGATGTTCGTCAACCAGACGCTGCGCAGCGGCAAGCCGGGGCGGATCGTGGCCACGATCATTGGCGCGGCCATCATCGTGCTGGCCTGGGGATGGGAGGCACTGATCACGACCATCGGGGTGGAGGCCGCCCGCCGATTCCACGCGCAGGTCGATGTCGCCCACCTGCTCAGCCTGGCCTTTCTCGGCTACACCGCGGTCCTGGTGTTCAGCAGCCTGATCTTCAGCCTCAACGCGCTCCTGCTGAATCCCGACCTCGACTTGCTGCTCGCGGCGCCACGCCCGGTGGCGAGTATTCTCGCGGGCCGGATGGTGCTGCAGGTCCTCCGGCTATTCCTGCTGAGCGTGCTGTTCACCGGGCCTGCGCTACTCGTGCTGGCGTTTGCCAACCATAACCCGCTGATCGTGATCGTGTTTTGCGCCTTGTATCTGCTCTATCCGGTGTTCGTCGTCGTGATCATCTCGCTGATGAGCCTGCTGCTGGTGCGCGTCATTCCCGCCGGCCGCGGGCGCGAGATCCTGACCCTGTTCGGAGTGATCCTGGCGGTGGGGATCAACCTGCTCAACTTCCTCTTCAACCCCGCCCTACGGGATTCCGGCTTCGCTCGCCGAAGCGGGCCGCCGTCCTTACCGGACATTCCGGGCGCGAGCGCCCCCTGGCTGCCGTCCGGCTGGGCCGGGCGGTCGGCCGCAGCCGCCCTTGGCGGCGATTGGGGATCGGCGGTCGGGTGGGCGCTGATCCTGCTGCTGGTTTCGATCGTGATCTTCGCCTTCGGCACCGCACTCAGCGGCCGGCTTTACCTCGCCGGCTGGATCCAGGCGGTCCCGCCACGACGGCGCACGCTGGCGGCGCGCGGCCCGCGGCGCCGTGGATCGATCCCGCTGCTCAACCCGGTGCTGGCCTCGATCGTGATCAAGGACTGGCGGATGCGAACCCGCGACCTCGCCCAACTGCTCCGTTTCGCGATGCCGGTCGTGTTTCTCTTCGTCATCTTTGGGCTGCGCTTTCCGCGGCTGCTCAGCTCGGTGCAGGGGCTTGGCGCCGGCCCGGCTGCCGCCATGCTCGGTCTGGTGCCCGCCTGGATTCTGCTCTTCTCACTGAGCATCTCGCTCGGATTGAGCGCGGTGAGCCTCGAGGGCAAGAGCATCTGGGTCTACGCGGCCTCTCCCAACACCACCATCCGGTTCCTGGAGGGGAAATGCTGGTCGGCGGCCTTGCCGACAGGCGTCTTGGTCGCGCTCGTCGCCGTGATCGGCGAGATCTTGATCCGGCCCGGCTTGACCTGGGCGGCCACCGCCGTGCTGGTCGCGGTCGCCCAAGCCGCCTCCGTCACGACGCTGATGGTCGGGATCGGCGCCGTCTTTGCCCGCTTCGACTGGACGGATGCCCGCCGGATGATGCACCCCGCGGGAGTGTTCATCGGGATGGGGCTCTTCGCCCTCATCACCGGCGCCAGCGCGTTGCTGCTGGCGATTTCGCTGGCGCTCGCCGGCGCCACGCATTTTCCCCTGGTGACCACCTGGCTGGCAGCGGTGACGGTATCGGTCGGAGGGGCGGTCGCCGTCGCCGCCCTGGGCCTGCTGATCGGCAACGAGCGTCTGCGCGGGCTAGAGCTCGGCTGACTCCTCCGCGACCGGCACCGGTTCCGGTTCCGGCCTCGCCACGACGCCAATCCGGTGATGATGCCGGCAGCGCGCCTGGTAGCTCGCGGCGCCGCCGATCACGACCAGCGGCGAGTCGACCGGCGCCGGCATGCCATCGACCAGTCGCTGCGTGCGCGTCGCCTGCCGCGAGCCGCAACCGGGGTACTGGCACGACGCCTGCAGCTTGGTGAGCCGGTCGGCATGAGCCGCCAGCAGCGGCATCGGTCCAAACGGCCGCGCCAGGAAATCGAGATCGAGCCCGGCGACGATGACATGTCGCCCCCGATTGGCCAGCTCCTCGGCGAGAGCGACGATCTCAGGTCCGAAGAATTGCGCTTCGTCGATACCGACCACCCGGGTGTCGTCTCGAACCTGGTCGCCCAACGCCGCGACATCCGGCACGGCAATCGCCGGAAAGCGGACCTCGCGATGGGACGCCACCGCCTCGATGGCATACCGGTCATCGAGCGCCGGCTTGAAGGCCTGGATGGTGGATCCGGCATACCGCGCCTGATCGAGCCGGCGGATCAGCTCCTGGGTTTTGCCGCTGAACATGCAGCCGCTGATCAGATCGAGACTGCCGGAGGGCTCGTCGAACCAGACCTCCTGAAACGTCACCGCCCGCGGCTCCGCCGTGTGATGGCGCCGGCAGACGGGCAGAAAGCGCTCGGGCGTGCCGTTGCTCGCATGAAATCGCTGCGTCCGGCTGGCCAGGTTGCGACACCCGGGCTGAGCGCAGACGCCGTCGTCGAGCTTTAAGGCGAAATCCGCGGTGCACAACAATTCCGGCATCGGACCGGCGGCTCGGCCGGCGTAATCGAGCTCCCAGCCTGCCGCGACCACATCCAGCCGGTGGAGGGTCGCCAGGTCGTCCAGCACGGCGAGCAACCGGTCATCGTAGTGCTGGGCATCGTCGACGGTGACCAGTTCGGTCAAGGGGTCCAGCTGAGCGAGCAGGTCGTTGGCATCGGCAGCGGCCCCGAGTTTCTGCATGCGGCGGCCCTGCCGCAGGGCGCGTTCCGCCTCCGCCTCCAGCTTCTTGGTCTTGCCCGAATGGGTTGGCCCGGAGTAGACGGTCAGGCTGCCCAGCCGCCGACGTTCGCGATCCTCGCGATACCGCTCGTTGATCATGTCTGCATGATTCTATGTATCCATGGACGACCTCGCCCAAGCTAGCCCCTGACCCGTGGCTTCGGACGCGCCGGCGAAATCGCCGCGGGTCAGGTCTGGCGGAACTCTGCCTTCGCCTTCTCGACGAGCGAAGGGTCGGCCAGCAAATCGGCGCCGGTCATCGCCAGCGCCTTAGCCGCGTCGATCATCGCCTGGTATCCACGCAGCGAACCAGACGCTTCCAGGAAGGCCTGCGAGTGGGTGGCCACATCAGCCGGCGCGATGGCGAGCGTGGGATGGAGGCCGGGGACGACGTGGGTGACGTTCCCCATGTCGGTCGAGCCGGCATTCTCCCAGGGGACCGGATCGACCGGGTCGATGCCGAGCCGCCGCAAGTTCTCTTCGAAGAGCGCGGCCAGGACGCCGTTGTTGCGCAAATCGCTGTACGGGTCTTCGTCGAAGGTCAGCTTGACGCTGCACCCGGTCGCCAGCGCGGCGGCCTGGAAGATGTTTTTGACTTTCTGGACGAGCTCCTGCATGTACGCTTCGTCCCGGGCGCGCACCAGGAATTCCCCGCTGGTCCGTTCCGGCACGATGTTGGGCGCGGTTCCGCCCTCTTTGAGGAAGCCATGCAAGCGGGCGCCCTCCTTGATGTGCTGGCGGAGCATGCTGATGCCGTTGTAGGCGAGCACGAACGCGTCGAGCGCGTTGATGCCCTTCTCCGGGTCACCGGAGGCGTGGGCGGCGCGGCCGATGAACTCGAATTGCATGTGGGTCACGGCCAGTGCCCAGTGGAGCACCTGAGTCTTGGCATCCGGGTGGAACATCATGGCGGCATCGACTTCCTGGAAGATCCCGGCCCGAATCAGCCGGATCTTCCCGCCACCGCCTTCTTCGGCGGGCGTCCCGATCACCTGGACCCGTCCGGGAAAACGATCGAGCGCCTGCGCCAGGGCGATCCCGGCGCCGGCCGACGCGGTGGCGATCAGGTTGTGGCCGCAGCCATGTCCCAGGCCACGGAGCGCGTCGTACTCCGAGAGAAAGGCAATCGACGGTCCAGTGCCGTTGCGACGGGTGGCGACAAAGGCGGTGGGGGTGTTGGCCACGCCGACTTCGACCTCGAAGCCCTGCTCGCGCAGCAGCGCCGTCAACCAGCCGACCGCCTGCTGCTCCTCGTAGGCGATCTCGGGGTTGGCATGGATGTCCCGGCCGATTCGTTCCAGCTCCGGGCGCAGCGCGTCGATCCGGGTGCTGATCCCGTCCTTGAGTTGAGTGACCGGCGCCTGGGCCACGGACATCCTGGCCAATAATTGTATGGCGATGGCGGAGCATGGGACGCTCGATCAGGCGACGGACGAGGAGCTAGCCCGGCGGGTTCGGGAAATCATGGCCGAAATGGCGCCCCTGGAGGAAGCTCTGGGCCGGTTGCGGGCGCAGATCCAGCAGGTCGCCAGCGAGCAGAAAAAGCGGGAGCGGGCCCAGCACCTCAAGACCCGGATGCAGGTCCGCACCACGGTGGCGCAGGGGCAGATGCCAACGCTCCAGCAGGTAGCCGAGAGCTCCAACGAGCTGGTGCCGTCCGAGGCCACCCTGGCGAGCCTGAAGTTCTTTCGGGACAGTGGGACGGAAATCGGGCTCGGTTACGCGACCGCCCGCGAGCCAACCGTCTGGATGACGAACGGATCGAGCACGGCGGCTGTCAAAACGATTGCCGAGGTTCGCGCCAGGTACCTGGAGGGGTGGGACTTCGGCACGGCCGCGCATCCGGGGGTGCGGATGCACATCCCGAACAGCCGCACGGAGAAGATCGTGCAGGCTTCTGAAGTCTTCATCCGGGTCGACGCGCGTGGGGCTAGCTGACCGGCATCTCCCGTCGGCTGGCTACGGCCGACGTGAGCGCGAACGCGAGAACGGCTCCGGTACCGGAAACGGCGATCACGCCCGCCATCGGCAGCGCCGAGCTGATCCCGGCGACCCCAACGAGTGGCGCACCGATGGCTCCGACGCCGCTCTGAATGACGCCCAGCAAGGCTGACCCGGTCCCGGCGGCGTTTGGTCGCCTCGAGAGCGCGAGCGCGGTGGCGTTGGGCACGATCAACCCGATGCTCGAAACCAGGAAGAACAGTGGAGGCAAGATCGCGACCAACCCGGCGCCGCCGATCAGAACCATCAACAGCAGGACGATGCCGGCGGTCGCGGCCGTCGCCAGCCCGGTGACAAGCAACCGGTCCGGCGGAATCCGTCCCACCAGGCTGCCGTTGACCTGGCTTGAAACCACGAAACCCAGTGCGTTGATCCCGAAGATCAGGCTGAAGGTCTGTGGGGAGACGTGGTAGATGCCTTGCAGGACGAACGGCGAGCCCGAGATGTAGGCGAACATGGCTCCGAAGGCCAGGCCACCCGAGAGCGCGTAGCCGATGAATCGGGCGTCCGCGAGCAGCGCGCGAAAGGTTGCCAGTGTGCCGCGCAGGCCGCCGTCGCTGCGGCGTTCGGCCGGCAGTGTTTCGGGCAAGCCGACCGCGGCGCCGAGCCAGAGGAGCGCCGCCACCAAGGCCAGCGTCAGGAAGATGCCGTGCCACGACGTGAAGCGCAGGACCTGGGCGCCGATGACCGGCGCCAGGATGGGAGCCAGCCCCATGATCAGGACCAGGCGGGAGAAGTAGCGCGCCGCCGCCGATCCGACGTACAGGTCGCGCACGATCGCCCGGGCGATGACAATGCCCGCGGCGCCGGCCAGACCCTGCACCAGGCGAAAGCCGACGAGGACCGGCGCCACCGGCGCGGTGGCGCACAGGAGCGATGCCAGGACGTACGCGGCGACGCCGACCAACAACGGGCGGCGCCTGCCGAAACGGTCGCTCAAGGGCCCGGCGAGGATCTGCCCGAGCGCGAGGCCAACGAGGCACGCGGTCAGTGTGAGCTGGATCACCGACTCGCTCGCCGCCAGGTCCCTTCCAATCGCCGGGAGGGAAGGCAGGTACATGTCGATTGAGAGGGGCCCGAATGCGGTCAGCCCCCCGAGCAGGACGAAGATCCGTGCCCGCTGCAACCGCGTCCGAACCGGCGCCAGCTCGGAGCTGATGACGGCCCGAGCCGGTTCTGGACTTAAAGCCATACCAACGTATTAACCCACGGAGCCCAGACGCAATTCCCTGCGAGGGCGGGCCGATATACCGGCGGTGGTACTAATTGCCAGGATCACGGGCG
>VBDZ01000026.1 GCA_005881215.1 Chloroflexota bacterium
AGACGTGGTTCTTCGCGTCGTCCCGACAGACAGCGCGGCCGCAGAAACGGCACGTTCCGCTCGCAGGCGATGCGCAGATCCAGCACTGCATCAGCGCCGTCCTCGCGACGGGGCAAGCCGGCGCGATCGAGCCTTGCGGGCGATCGGGCCTTCGAGTTCGAGGTAGCGGCCGACGAGATCGCGGAAGTCCTGGCGGCCGAGGCGCCAAACGGACCCTTCGTCTTTGCCGACGACCGTGGCCATACGCGGCTGGTTGTAGAGAAGCGCCATCTCGCCGAAGTAATCCCCCGGCTTCAGCGTTGCCAGCTTGTGGCGGGCGCGGCCATCCTGCCGGTTCACGTCCACCAGGCCTTCCCGGACCACGTAGAACGAGTCGCCGGAGTCCCCCTGCCGGACCAGGACGACGCCGGGGGCGAATGGTTGGATCTCGAGCTTTACCGTGAGGACGTCAAGTTGACGTTCGCCGAGTCCCTTGAAGAGCGGCACCGCTTGGACACGCTGGCGTTCCTCGAGGGCTTCACGCACTCGTGCCTGCCAGCCGACCGGACCGGCCAGCTCCGTCCAGAAGACCTCGCGGCTGAATACGAGCAGCTTCAGCGCGGTATCGGCAAGAATCGTTGCGGCTCGCACGCCTCCGCCGAGCAACGCCCGCTCGCCGAAGAAGTCTCCGGTGGCGTAATGCCCGACCAGCCGATCTTCCCCCTGGCTTCGCACCAGGATGGAGGCACGGCCGTCCGCGACGACAAAGAACTCGTCCCCGCGGTCGCCCTGGCGGATCACCTGGGACCCGTGGCGCACCATTTTGACCCGCGCGGCGCGAGCGAGCCGCTCGGCGACGGCTTCCGGGACGCCCTCGAGGAACGCGACATCTTGAAGCAAACTGAGGCGATCGCGAATGCGGATGGCCTCAACAGCTTCTTTCGCCTTCTGCGGTGCGCTGCGGATATGCCGCTGGTAGCGCCAGAGACGGCGCCCGAAGGCAATCGCCAACGGAACTGCGATCGCCGCGACCACGAGTGCCGCGAATACTTTCGTCAGCAGCCCCGGCGTCAACCACAGCGGTTGCACCAGCGGCCGCAGGCGGCGGCCCCACCACGCCAGGGCGATAAATATGGATGCGAACGAGTAGACGGCAGCGAGGGCCCCGAAGACCGTATACAGCACCTCGCGGCGGGTCAGCTTTTCCCGGTCCACGAACAGGACCCGCCACAGCGGTCCGGCGATGAAGGCGAGCGCGCGTTCCCGCAGCTTCGGCATCTCCAGCCAGTCGGCGAGGATGTAATAACCGTCAAGCTTCAAGAGTGGCATCAGGTTGAGAGCGTCGTTGAAATAGGAGACGATCGCGATCTTGAAGAGCACCGTCGCGAGAAAGCCGGCCGGCAGTACCAGGACCAGGAGGCAGCAACAGCCGGCGAGGATGAAGCCCGAATAGGGCCCAGCCCAACTGATCGCGATCCGCCGATACCAGGGCTGCAGCCAGCCGTCGGTCACGTCGACGTACCACGCCGGCATCAAGTAATAGAGGTTGAAGCCTCCCTCCCAGATGCGGCCGCCGAAATGTTTGCTGGTCAGCGCGTGGGCGCTCTCATGGATGAACGTCACGACCACGTAGGCGACGACGAGGGCCAGGATTCCCGCTACACGCGAGCCGCCTAGCGGCGCGAATGGATCGTGTCCGCGAACAATTTCGGCGACACAGGCTGCGAGGCCGAGCACCGTCACAATCACGCTGGCCAGTAGGGCCGGACGCGTGAAGAAGATCCAGCCCCCATGATCGTGCATCCAGGAGACGAAGCCGTCGATGCCCTTGAGCGGAAACTGAAGGTCCAGCATGCTGCCGTGCCCGAACCGGAACCGCTGCGGGGCAACGGGATGAAGCACCGCCTCCAGGTCGCCAAAGACGTCCTGTGGTGGATCGGTGAGGAAGTCGTATGCCCGAAGGTCCATGACCAGCTCCGCGACCGCCTCGAAGTCCATGGTGCCGGCCCGTTCGGAGTAATCGATCACCAGCTCCGAGACCTGCCGGCTTCCGTCCATCCGTTCGGCCAGGTAGGCGTCAACCTCGTCGAGTCGAAGGAATTCGCTGCCGGGGCGGTAGACCATGGCATACGGTTCGCCATGCCTGGTCGTGAGCCGCACCCAGATCAGGTCGGCGCGGAGCTCCGGTCGATAATTGGCCAGGCTGGTCCGTTCGGCGAGCTGATCCCAAACCGACCCAGATGTCGACCGAGGCGTCGTCCGACGCTTAGCCGTGGCGACAGACGAGCTGGATGGCATTCTCCCTCTCCCGCGCCACTATGCGTGGGGCCGAGAGTGATGTCAAGACATGATGGATGTGGGATCAGGATGTTTGTAGCGCCCCGGCGAGCCCGATGTGAGGGGCCGGTACCGGTCTTCCACAAACGCTGGTGAGTTAGCGGCCTCCTCCAGTCCGAGATACACCAGCAGCGCCGTCCAAAATTCAGCTACCAGGTCTTCTGTTGCAACAACCAGAGGTTGCCGTCAGGATCGCTGAAGTCGGCATACTTCACCCCGCCGAGGTCGGAAACGTCGCCCACGGTAACCCCTCGTTCGCGGAGCGCGTCGCGAGCCTGGTTGATGTCCGCCACCACCAGATGGATGCCCTTGATCGAGCCGGGCTTCATATCGGAAATTCCTGACATCCCGGTCCCGAACACGATCGCACAGGCCGAGCCAGGGGGCGTGAACTGGACGACCCTCATCGTGTCGGTCACCTGCGTATCGTGGACGTCGCCGAACCCAACCTTCTCGTAGAAGGCCTTGGCGCGGTCGACGTCCGAGACCGGGATCGGGACCAGTTCGAGTTTCATGTCAACCACCGCGGGAAGCTTGGTCGTATTTGCCATTGGTTTGTCTCCTTTCGTTTGTTTTGTGTTGCCGATCGAGGCGTCCGCTACTAAGACGGTCGGCGGCCGCAAAAGGAATCGGTGCGTCCTGGCTCGTCGTTTCAGAGGGTCGGCGGCAGGCCGAATGCCGGGAACAGCATCGGGACGAACGATTTGATCTCCGCGATCTGGCCGTCGGTCACCCGCAGCACGTCGAGCACCTGGGCGCGGAACTCCGAGTCCCCCGGGCGCTTTACGTAGTGTGCCACCGCCGGCTGCCGGTTGGCGCGCGTCGTCAGGCTCCGCCACTGGCCGAAATATTCGGGGGAATCGGGGGCGGTGACCGCCGCATGCATGGCCAGGAAGGCGTCGCGGCCGACCAGCCACATCGGGTGCGGAGGCATCGTCAGCCGCAGGTCCTCGCGGAGCAGTCCTGGGAGATCTTCCGCCGCCATGTAGCGCCGCAGTAACGCTCGCTCGGCCTCGGTTGGCTCTGAGGCCGGCGACCAGTCCATTCGCCGGGCGGGCAGATGCAGTTTCAACGTTGACCGGGCGCGCTGGAGGGCGCTTTTCACCGCGGCCACGCTCAGCTCCAGCATGGCCGCGGTCTCGTTCGCGGACCAGCCGAGCACGTCGCGCAGGATCAGGACCGCGCGCTGCTTCGGCGGCAGGACCTGGATCGCCGCCAGGAAGGCGAGCTCGATGGTCTCCCGCTCGATCACCGCGGTCGACGGCTCGGTATCGCTCGCCGCGACCAGGTCGAGCAGGACATCGGGATACGGCTGCAGCCACGGGATGTAATCCGGCGGCGAACCCGCTGCGCTGGGAGGGCGCATCGGTGGCCCCTGGTAGGGGCGGGGTTGGCGTGGGTGGCGGTCGAGGAAGTCGAGGCAGGCGTTCGTCGCGATCCGGTACAGCCAGGCGCGGAAGGTGGACCGGCCCTCGTAGCTCGCCCGGTTGCGCCAGGCGCGCAAGAACGTCTCTTGAACCAGATCTTCGGAATCCTCGAAGGAGGCGAGCATCCGGTAGCAGTGGACCTGCAACTCCGGACGGTAGCGCTCCGCGAGCTCGGCGAAGGCCGAGTGATCGCCGGCCTGGATGGCGCCCGCCAGCTGGTCGACGCTATCCGTAACCGTCCGGGCCACTATCGGCGTCGCAGCACGGTGATGACGAGATACTCGGTGACTTCGATCCGCGCCCCGGGAGGGGCCGAATTCCAGAGCGCAAAAAGCCGAGCCCGCCCTCCCGGCGGAAAGCGTGGTCGCGGTGGATTGATCAGCTCGAGGTAGGTCCGCATCTGTGAGGGGCGCTGGAGGAAGATCCGGTATCGAGACGATCGCGTGCCGGCTGCGGTGAACCAGCCCTCATCAACCACCCGGTCGAGCGCCGAATCGGCCGAGCGCAGGTTGCCCTCGAACGCGGGATTGACGAGCCGGGCAATCGGGAGCCGGTATCCGGGCGCCGTGATGGCGACGGTCGGCCGCCAGCGTCGGTGCGGTCGAAGGCTGATCAGCATGCCGCCCGGGCTGAGTCGCCGCCCGGCTCGCTGGAGGGCATGGACCATGCCCCTGAGCGCGATTCATCAAAGCGACCAGCTGAAGAGCGCGACATCGAAACGCGCCCCTCGATCCGCGAGCTGTTCGATAGAGCCGACCCTGAAATCGACGTTATCGATGCCGCGATCGGCCTGCTGCCAGGCGGCCTCCTCGATGCTTGCCCGATCCGGGTCGAACGCCAGCACCGACGACGCGACCGGTGCATATTGCAGCGTCAGCCGCCCATCGCCGCAGCCGATCTCGAGCACGCGCTTGTTACGAAGGCTCGTGAATCGCTCGATCAGCCGGAGCTCGAGACCGTCGCGTGGGTAGGCGGACAGGACCTGGTCGTAACTCAACGCGCCGTCGCCGTCTTCGCCCGTTCCTGCTCGACCAGCTTGCGTCGAAGGATCTTGCCAGAAGCCGATTTCGGAATCTCGTCGATCGCCTCGACCAACCGGACCTTCTTGTGCGGCGCCACCCGCGCCGCGACGAACTGCATCAGCTCCTCGGGGGTGGCCGCCGACTTGAGGACGACGAATGCCTTGGGCACTTCGCCGGCCTCCTCGTCCGGGCTGGGAATCACGGCCGCGTCCGCCACCGCCGGGTGGGTCAACAGGATGGCCTCCAGCTCAGCGGGCGGGACCTGGTAGCCCTTGTATTTGATCAACTCCTTGAGCCGGTCCACCACATAGAAGTGGCCATCGGCGTCGGCGTGGCCGATGTCGCCGCTGTGGAGCCAGCCGTCCTGGTCGAGCATCTGGCTGGTGGCGGCGGGGTTGTTCAAGTAGCCCTTCATGATTTGCGGTCCCCGAATCCAGATCTCCCCGTCATCGCCCGGACCGAGCTCGGCGCCGGTTGCGATGTCGACCACCTTGCACTCGGCGCCGGATACCACCGGGCCGATGGAGCCGACCTTGGTCCAATCGAGGTCGTCGCTAACGCAATGGGTGACCGGGCTGGCCTCGGTCATGCCATAGCCCTGGTTCACTTTGCAGTTGAGGCGGCGGGCGCACGCCTGGGCGAGCTGCTCGTCGAGGGGTGCGGCGCCAGAGAATACCAGGGCAACCGACGACAGGTCGAACTTGTCGACCAGGGGATGCTTGGCGAGCGCGACGACGATCGGCGGCGCGACGTAGGCGCGGGTGACGCGGTAGTCCTGCAGCACGCGCAGGAAGGTCTCCAGCTCGAATCGGGGCATGGTCACCACCGTTGCCCCGGCGTGCAGCGCCAGGTTCATGATCACGGTCATGCCATAGATGTGATAGAAGGGCATGACGCCGAGGACCCGCTCACCTTCGCGCAGGTGGATCGAGCGTTCGGCCTGGAGGACGTTGGCGACCAGGTTGCGGTGGGTTAGCATCACCCCTTTCGCCACGCCGGTGGTCCCGCTGGAATAGGGAAGGGCGACCAGGTCGTTGGCGGGATCGATGTCGACGGTGAAGGCCTCGGCCGGCTGGGACATTAGATCGGCAAAGGGGGTCGCGCCTTGGGCCTCGCCGAAGACGAAGACCTCCTCGATGGGGAGGCCCTTGATGGCCTCGGTCGCCCGGTCCATGAAGGCGGGCACGGTCAACAGAAAGCGGGCACCGGAATCCTTGAGCTGATCGGCCAGCTCCCGCGGCGTGTAGAGGGAATTGAGCGTGGTGTTGATCGCGCCCAGGGAGGCGACGGCGTGGAAGGCGATCGGATACTCGGGAAGGTTCGGGCTGAAAATGGCGAAGACGTCGCCCTGCTTCACGCCGTGCCGTCGCAGCGCTGTGGCGACGCGACCGACGCTGTCGGCGAGCTGACGGTAGGTGAGCTGGCGGCCGCTGACGCCGTCGATCAAGGCCGGCTTGCCCCCGAGCGCGTTGGCCCCCTCCAGCACGAATTGGGCTAAGGGGACGTTCGGGACGTCGAGCGCCGCGCCTTTATAGATGATAGGTCCGATCCCTCCGCAGGCACCCTTTGTGCGCTGCCACACGATGATATCGCGCTCGCCTAAGTCGCCGGCGCATCCGGTCAGGCCGAGGCGATGGATTTGGCCGTGGTTTGGCTAGCAGTGGATCCGACCGTCAGGTCATCGAAACTTCCGGCAAGACGGGTTTCGAAAAATGCCAGAGCCTCCTCGTCGTGCGCGGTCGAGACGAAGCTGGCTTCGAATTGCGACGGCGGGAGCAACACGCCGTTTTGCCGGAGCCGGCGAAACCAGGAGCCAAACTGCGCGGCGTCGGCCCGTTTCGCGGTGTCGTAGTCGCGGACCGGGTGGCTGGTGAAGAACGGGGTCAGCATCGAGCCCACCCGATTGACGGTGACCGCCACGTCGGCCGCGGTGGCGGCGGTCCGGATGGCGGACGCGGCCCGATCCCCTGCCTGCTCCAGCTGTTGATAGCCGGCGGCATCGAGAGCTTCGAGCGTTGCCAGTCCGGCGGCTACGGCCAGCGGGTTTCCGGACAGCGTGCCGGCCTGGTACACCGGGCCGGCGGGCGCGACCTGCTCCATGATGTCGCGCCGCCCTCCATAGGCGCCGATGGGAAGCCCGCCGCCGAGCACCTTCCCCAGGCAGGTGAGATCCGGCGCCACGCCGTACAGTTCCTGGGCGCCGCCCCGGGCCAGCCGAAATCCGGTGATCACCTCGTCGAAGATCAACAGCGACCCCTCGTCTCGCGTGAGCCGGCGCAGTCCCTCCAGGAAACCGGGCTCGGGTGGCACGACGCCCATGTTCCCCGCCACCGGTTCAACGATGACCGCCGCGACCTGTCCGGGCCACTGAGCCAGCGCCATCTCGACGTCCGCCAGCGAATTGAAGCGAGCCACCAGCGTGTCCTGCGAGGTGCCCGCCGTGACACCCGGGGTTGCCGGGATGCCGAGGGTAGCGACCCCTGAACCCGCGTCGACGAGCAGCGAATCGGCGTGGCCGTGGTAGCCACCGGCGAATTTCAGGAGCTTCGGCCGGCCGGTGACCGCGCGGGCGAGCCGGACGGCGGACATCGCCGCCTCGGTCCCGGAACTGACCAGGCGGAGCATCTCGATGCTCGGCATCCGCTCACAGACCATGGCGGCGAGCCGGACCTCTCCCTCGGTCGGCGCTCCGTAGGTCCAACCCTTCTCGAGTTGGCGGCGCAGCGCCTCGACCACCGATGGCGGCCGATGTCCCAGGATGAGCGGTCCCCAGGAACACACCAGGTCGAGATAGCGCGTCCCATCGACGTCCCAGACCCAGGCGCCCTCCCCGCGCGCGATGAAGGGCGGCTTGCCGCCAACCGCCCGGTAGGCACGCACCGGGCTGTTGACGCCGCCCGGGATCAGCCGGCCCGCCTCTTCGAAGAGCGTTTCAGAACGGCTCAGCCGTCCGATAGCCCGTCCGATTCCGAATCGAAGGCCTGGGTGAGCACCGATGCCTCCAGCGCCGGATCCGGGCTGTTGCGCAGGGTGCGGACGGGGCCGTCGAGGAACTTGGCCGTCAATGTCTCGGCAAGATGCCGCATCGCCGACCGGGTTCGCACGTCGTCGGGTGCGATCGTCGCCAGCTGCCGGTCGAGCTCCGAGTCGCGCAACCCTTCGACGCGTCGAACCAACGCCTCGACCGCGGGCGCGGCCTCGCGAGCCTCGAGCGCGTGACGGATGCGAGCCAGCTCCTCGGCGATGATCAGCTCGGCGGCCGGCGCCGAGGCCTGCCGCTCTTCCTGGTTGATGGTCGCGACAGACTGGAGATCGTCGAGATTGAACAGATGCACGCCTGGCACCTGACCGGCATCCGGAGCCACGTCGCGCGGCACCGCGAGATCGATGATCAGCAGGGGCCGATGAGCGCGGCGGGCCTGCAGATTTCGGATCGTGCCGGCGTCGAATACATGGTTGCTGGCGCTGGTGGACGAGACGATGATGTCGACCCGGTCGATGTGATCCTCGATGGCATCGAACTCGAGCGGCGTGCCTCCGATTAGTTCGGCGAGCCGGTCGGCTCGCTCGCTGCTTCGTGAGCTGAGGTAGACATCGCCGACGCGCAGGTTCCTCAGCAGCCGGACGGTGATCTGACTCATGGTCCCGGCTCCGACCACGAGCACACCGCGACCGGCCACGTCGTCCAGGATGTCCTGGCACTTGGCGACCGCGGCATGGCTCACCGAGACCGGCCGGCGCCCCAGCGCCGTTTCGTGTCGGACTCGCTTTCCGGCTCGCAGCGCGCCCTGCAGGATGATCTGCAAGCGGGC
>VBDZ01000027.1 GCA_005881215.1 Chloroflexota bacterium
GGAGATGCGCATCTACGGGCTGCTGCTCCTGCTCGCGCTGGCGCTGATCTGGGCATGGTTCTGGATTCGAATTCTCGCCGGCCCCGACCACCGTTTTCTGCTGCCGGCGATCGTCGGAGCGACCCTCATTCTGGTGGTGTTCACGCTACGGACCCCTCCCCAGTACGGCAGTCTCTTCCTCTACCCGGTCATCATGGCGGGTGCCGCCTTTCCCTGGCGCCGAGGCGTGGCGGCCGTCGTTGTCCTCTCCGTCCTGGCCGCGGTGATCGAGCTGGCTCGCGGGGAATCCATTACGACGTCCGCCGGCCAGCTCCTCAATGAGTTGCTGGTTGGATTCGCCGCCGTTGCCGGCCGCTTGCTGGTCGAAGCGAACCAGCAATTGAGCCAGGCTCGCGAACAGATCGCGCGGCTGGCGGTGGGGGAGGAACGGCTCCGATTCGCCCGAGATCTCCATGATCTCCTCGGCCACAGCCTGTCGGTGATCGCCCTGAAGAGTGAGCTGGCTGGACGGCTGATCAAAACGACCCCAGGGCTGGCCGCAAACGAAGTCGACGACATCGAGCAGGTGGCGCGAGACGTGCTCGCGAAGCCCTGACCGCAGCCGGGATCGAGCTCCGGGCCGAAGGCGAGCACATGCCCCTGCCGCCGGCGGTTGAGGCCGTTCTCGCCTGGGCGCTCCGCGAGGGGGTAACGAATGTAATGCGTCATAGCCAGGCCAAGCGTTGCAACATTCGGATCTTCAAGAAGGACGGCTCAGCCGCCGTCGAGGTCGTCGACGACGGACGCGGCGGCACGCCAGAGCCAGGGAGCGGCCTGCACGGCTTGCGGGAGCGCGTGCTGGAGCGGGGCGGAACGCTGACCGCCGAGCCGCTGCCACATGAGGGGTTTCGGCTGCGGGTGACGGTGCCCCTGCCCGAGGTAGCTGCGCCGGTCGACCGCGTGACCGCGTGATCCGCGTGCTCATCGCCGAGGATCAAGGCATGGTTCGAGGCGCCCTCAAGGCGTTGCTCGCCATGGAGGGCGATATCGAGATCGTGGCCGAGACCGATCGAGCCGACCGGGTGGTACCGCTGGCGTTGCAGACCCATCCGGAAGTCGCGCTGCTGGACATCGAGATGCCTGGCGGTGACGGGATCAGCGCGGCCGGCCAACTTCGGAAGGAGCTACCGTCCTGTAAAACCCTGATCCTGACCACCTTCGGCCGGCCTGGATTCCTGCGGCGCGCCATGGAAAGCGGAGCGTCGGGCTTCATGCTGAAGGACGCGCCGGCTCACGAGCTGGCGCTGGCGATCCGACGAACCATGGCCGGCGAACGGGTCGTCGACCCCGGCTTGGCCGCTGCCGCGCTCAGCGCCGGCGTCAGCCCGCTTTCCGATCGAGAGCGCGAGGTGCTGGTCGCGGGGCAGGGCGGCGCCAGCATCGCGGAGATCGCCAAAGCCCTCTTCCTATCCGAGGGAACGGTTCGGAATTACCTCTCGTCGGCGATCCAGAAGCTCGAGGTCAGTAACCGCACCGAAGCGGCGCGCGTTGCGGAGGAACAGGGATGGCTCTAACAAAAGGAGGACGGGGATGATCGTCGTTACGACCGAAGAAGTATCGGGACATCGAATCGTGGAGATGAAAGGCCAGGTGTTCGGGTTGGTGGTGCGCAGCCGCGGCCTCGGGGGCAACATCATGGCCGGCTTGCGCTCGCTCGGTGGCGGCGAAATCACCGAGTACACCGAGCTGCTGGAGGATGCGCGCCGGCACGCGGTCGACCGGATGGTCCAGAACGCCACGGCGATGGGAGCGAACGCCGTTATCCGGATGCAGTACGACTCGTCGGAGATTGGGAACACAATGAGCGAGATCGTGGCCTACGGCACGGCGGCCATCGTGGAACCGCTCAAGAGCTGAGCCCATGCTGCGCAAGGCGATCCTGGCGTACGGCGTGCTGGCGATCATCGGCGCCGTCGTGCTCGCTCTCGCCGGAATTATCACCGGTCTGGTCGTATACCTGTTCGTCAACGGGGCGGTCGTGATTGCGGCCCTGCTGTTCGAACGAGGACGATACCGGCCGACCGTCACTCGGGGTGGCAAATGGGAAGACACCGAGGAGCGATTCATCGATCCCAGTACTGGCCAGTTGATGAAGGTCCGATACAATCCGCAGACTGGAGCTCGGGAGTACGTGCCTGTCGAACCCCCTCCCCAGCCCTCCCCGCAAGGGGGAGGGAGATTAGATACATGAGACGAACTACCATCCTCTTTCTACTCATGATCGTGGTGCTGATTGCCGGCGCGATCACGGTCGTGGCTTCACCGAAGCTGCAACCGGAGACGGCCCTCCGCCCGACCCCCAGTCCGCTTTTCGTGATCGAGACAACTCCGACTCCGACGCCGACGCCACTACCCACTCCGACGCTCACGCCGGTCGCGACGCCCACGCCGGTCACGACGCCCGCAGGCGTGGTGACGATTGCCATGGCGGTTTACAAGCAGACGATGGCCCTCGACTGCGAGACAGCCGCCCTGCAGATGGGATTGGCGGCCCTTGGACATTTCTACTCACAGCCGGCGCTGTTTGCGGGCGAGAATCCCGATCCGCGGCAGCCGGTGATGGGCGCCAACAAGAAAGTGATCCAGTGGGGAAATCCCTACACGAATTTCGTGGGGAATGTCAACGGCAGTGATTTAGGCCCCACCGGTTACGGCGTGTACTACCCGCTGATCCTCGCGCTCGCGAAGTCGCACGGAGCGCCCTCGTCTACGGGTGGGGAGGGTCTGACCGCGGCGCAGGTATATGCGGCGTTGGCCGGAGGTCATCCGGTTCTCGTCTGGGTGGAAACCGGTTGGGAGAATGCGCGGGCCGCCGGATACACGGGTGTCTGGACGTCGTGGCCGGATACCGGCAGCAAACCGATCCGCTATTCGCTTATCGAGCACGTCGTGACGTTGAGCGGCGTGTCAGCGACCCAGGTCCGGGTCAACGATCCCTGGAAGAGTGGCAGCCAGTACTGGTTCGGCAAGGCCGCTTTCGAGGCCTCCTGGTCTGATTTCAACAACATGGCCATCATCCTTCAGTAAGGGTTCGGTCACGGCAGTTCCCTGAACTTGGGCCTGGGTCCGTACCGGCAGGCCGACCAGCTTGATGAAGCCGACCGCCGCCTGGTGATCGAACTGGTCCCCCGCCGAATAGGTCGCCAGCCGTGGCTGGTAGAGCGAATACGGCGAGGAGCGACCAACCACGCAGGCGGTTCCCTTATGCAGCGTCACCCGGACCTGTCCGGTCACAAACCGCTGGGTGCTGGCGACGTACGCGTCGAGGTGACGGCGATGGCTCGTGAACCACTTTCCCTGGTAGACCAGGCGCGCGTACTCCTGGGCAACGGCGGCCTTGAAATGGGCCGCTTCTGCCTCAAGCGCGAGCTCTTCCATTGCTCGGTGCGCCGCGTGGAGGATGACGGCGGCCGGGGCTTCGTACACCTCCCGGGACTTGATGCCGACGTACCGGTCCTCGATCATGTCGATCCGGCCGATCCCATGGCGCCCACCGACCTGATTTAGCTCGGCCACCAGGTCAACGGCGGGTAGGCCCCGGCCGTCCAGGGCCACCGGCACTCCTTTTTCAAACGCCAGTTCGAGGAGCTGGCTAGGGTCGGGGGCGCTTTCCACCGGTGAGGTCCAGAGAAATGCGTCCTCGGGGGGTTTGAGGAGAGCATCTTCCAGCACCCCGGCTTCGATGGAGCGCCCCCACAGATTCTCATCCACACTGTACGGCGACTCGGGCTTGACCTCAATAGGCAGGCCGTGGGAATGCGCATAAGCGATCTCCTGGTCCCGCGTCATCGACATCCCGTCCCGGAGCGGCGCCAGCACCTTGAGGTGGGGGGCGAGCGCTCCCACCGCGATGTCGAAGCGGACCTGGTCGTTACCCTTGCCGGTCGACCCGTGGCCCACCCAGGTGGCGCCCTCCCGGGCGGCTACCTCGACCAGCAGCTGGGCGATCAAGGGGCGGCCGAGGGCGGTCGCCAACGGGTATTGGCCCTGGTACAGCGCGCCCGCCTGTAGCGCCGGCCAGCAAAAGCGCTCGACGAAGGGTCGGCGGGCATCGAGCACGTAGGCCCGGCTGGCCCCGGCCCGAATCGCCCGCTTGCGGATGGCGGCCAAATTGGGCTGGCTCCCGAGATCGATCGTGAGGGCGATGACCTCGAAGCCGCGGGTTTCGGTCAGCCACTTGACCGCCACCGTGGTGTCGAGGCCGCCGGAATAGGCGAGGACGATCTTCTCAGCCACGGGTCAGTCCTCTGGCTGGACGTAGGCGCCCAGCCGAGCCAGCCGCTGGGCGAGTCCACCGTAGGCGCGAGGCTGGAGTGCGAGCGCGGCGAAAATCGTGTCATCACCGGCGAGGGTGCCGATCACCTCCGGCCAGGCCGCGGCATCGATCGCCGAGGCCAGCGAGTTGGCCGACCCCGGGGTGGTCGTCAGCACCGCGATCCCCTGCCCACGCCGCACGGTGAGCGGCAGGTCGCGGAGGAGACGACGAAGCCGGTCTTCGCGACCGGCGGGCGACGCTGCGCCGAGCCCCTCATCGGGCTTGACGTAGTGACTCTCGGGTCCGCCGACCCGTACCAATCCGAGCTCGGCGATATCGCGAGACACCGTTGCCTGGGTGGTGTGGATGCCCACCCGGTTAAGCCGCTCGACGAGCTCTTCCTGGGTAGCGATCTGATGCTTGGCGATCAGCGAGAGGATGGCTTCCTGGCGCTTACGTTTTGACACGGGCCAGCGCCTCCTGGACGCGAGCCGGCGCGGTCCCGCCGAGGACGTCGCGCGATTGAAGCGCCCCCTCCAGCGTCAGGTGGTCGAAGACGTCGGCGTCAAACAGTGGGGAGAACCGCTGGAGCTCGACAAGGCTCAGGTTCTCGATGCCACGGTGCTCGGCGATCGCGCTTACCACGATCTGCCCGACGACCCGATGCGCGTCCCGGAACGGCATGCCCTTGCGCGCGAGATAGTCGGCAGCCTCCGTCGCGAGCGTGTACCCGGCCAGTGCCGCGGCGCGCATCGTCTCCTGGTTGAACTGGATCCCCTGCACCAGGCGAGTCGTCACCCGGAGGCAGGCCAGCGTGGTATCGACGGCATCGAAGAGGGCCTCCTTATCCTCCTGGAGGTCGCGGTTATAGGCGAGCGGCAGCCCCTTGAGCACCATGAGCAGATTCATCAAGTCGCCAGCGACGCGGCCGGTCTTAGCACGAACCAGCTCAGCCGCGCAGGGATTTTTCTTGTTCGGCATCATCGAGCTGCCGCTCGCCAGCGAATCGGGCAGCGCGGCGAACGAAAACTCGACGCTGGTCCAGAGCACGATCTCGCCGCATAGGCGGGACAGATGAATCATGGCGATGCTGCAGGCAGCGATCAGCTCGACCACGAAGTCTCGGTCCGCCACCGCATCGATGGAATTTGCCGCCGCCGCCGCAAACCCGAGATCCTGAGACAGGGCGACGCGATCGATCGGAAATCCGCTGCCGGCAAGGGCGCCGGAGCCCAGCGGTGATACGTCGGCGCGGTCGACCGCGTCCTGCAGTCGCCCGCGGTCACGATGCAGCATTTCGACATAGGCCAGCAGGTGATGCGCAAGCAGCACTGGCTGCGCCCGCTGGGTATGCGTATAGCCCGGCATTACGGTGTCGATGTAGTCAGCGGCGCGAGTGATCAACGCCGACTCGAGCGCAGTAGCAGCCGCGAGCAATTGCGCCCCGGCCTTCTTGACGTACAGACGCAGGTCGAGCGCGACCTGGTCGTTGCGGCTGCGGCCGGTGTGAAGCTTGCCTCCCAGAGGGCCGATCTTCTGAATCAGCTGCTGCTCAATCGCCATGTGGATGTCTTCTGCGGAGGCCCCCACCCTGCCCTCCCCCGCAAGCGGGGGAGGGAAAGATGCTTCCTCCCCCCCAGACGGGGGAGGGGATAAAGATTGCAGGACCTCGTCGATCCGTGCTTGTTCGTCAGCGGTCAGCACGCCGGCGCCCACCAGCGCCTTCGCGTAGGCCCGGCTGCCCGCGATATCCTCGCTGTACAGCCGGCGATCGACATCAAGCGAACGCGTGAAGCGATCGATCAGCGGGTCCGGCTCTTCGCCAAACCGCCCGCCCCAGGGTTGCTCGCTCAGTGCGCGACCTTCGACATACGCTTGGCCAGTACCTCCCAGGGCAGGCCCCCGATCTGCGCGGCGGGACCGCAGAGCGCCTGGTTGAAACTCCGGCTCTGCAGTCCCCGGATCTCGGGGAAGAACAGCGAGTGGGCGCTCTCACGAGACTCCAGGTCGATGGTTCCGTGAAACAGGGTCGCGGTCACCGTCCCACTGACCTGCGCCTGGGTCGTCTGGATGAACGCGTCGAGCGCTTCTTTCAGCGGGCTGAACCAGGCGCCGTGATAGACGAGGTAGGCCCACTTCTGATCGACCCCGGCCTTGAAATCGAGCTCTTCCTTCGTCAGGCAAAACTGCTCGAGGTCGTGATGGAGCTTGAGCAGCACCGCCGCCGCGGGCGCCTCATAGAGCTCCCGAGACTTGAGCCCCATGATCCCGTCTTCGAAGATGTCGATCTTGCCGATGCCGTGGCTGCCGGCGATCACGTTGAGCTTTGACACGATCTCCGGCAGGGATTGCTCGACGTTATTCAGCGCCACGGGTACGCCGTACTCGAACGTAATCGACACCTGCGTCGGAGTGGACTTCGCCTTCGCCGGCGGCTTCCACCAGAGCCAGGCATTTTCGGGGATCGGTTGATTCAAGCCTACGGCGCCGGAGGCGAGGCTGCGACACCACATCGTCTTGTCATCGCCACCC
This sequence comes from Chloroflexota bacterium, assembly GCA_005881215.1. Taxonomy (GTDB): domain Bacteria; phylum Chloroflexota; class Dormibacteria; order CF-121; family CF-121; genus CF-13. Next base: position 6,827 of record VBDZ01000027.1, read on the forward strand.
TGCATCACCTCCGTGATCGGGATGCCCAGCTCCCTGGACAGCTCTTCCTCCTCGCCCCTGGTCAGGTCGAAATCACGGACCGGGACGAGCACGTCCAGCTGGGGAGCAAACAGTTTGAAGACGTTGTGCATCCGGTACTGGTCGTTGCCTTTGCCGCTGCTGCCTTCCATGATGGCGTCGCAGCCGAGCTTGAGGGCAAGCGAGGCGATCTTGGACGCGATCAGCTGGCGGGTCATCGAGGTCGAGACCGGATAGCCCTCGTAGCTGGAGTTGGCCTGGATGGCTTTCGACAGCCAGAGGTTGGCGAACTCCTCCTTCGCGCCCACCACGATGGGCGTGATGCCGAGCACTCGGGCCTTCTGGATGGCGGCATCCATCTCGTCCTGTCCCTGCCCGACGTCGACGGTGATTGGGAGGAGCTCTTCGACCTGATATTTCTCTTTCGCCAGCACGGCGCAGAGGGATGAGTCCAGTCCGCCCGAATACGCCAGCGCGACCTTCTTCGCCGTCTTGACCGGCGTCGCGTCGATCTTCTCTAGTAGCTTGCTCTTTACTGCCAGCATGCGCAGCCTCCTGCCTCGGTGTTTTGGTCGCATAAGTATACGGGAGTATGTATAATTACGCAACCAGTGATCGGCATTCTCTGCAGTCGCATCCGAATCGAGGAGAAGGCACTCTTCGAAGCGTTTCGCAAGCGTGGCATCACCTTCGAACGCCTCGATGAAGATCGCCTCCAGTTCGCGATTGGCGGTGACGTTCCGGGTGTCACCGTGGTGCTGGATCGATCGATCCACCACGGCCGCTCGCTTTATGCGCTCAGCCTGCTGAACGCGGCCGGCGTCCCGACCGTCAACAGCGCGCACGTGGCGCATATCTGCGGCGACAAGATCCTGACCTCAGCAACCCTCGCGGCTGCCGGGGTACCGGTCCCCAAAACCGTGGTGGCCTTCACCCGCGACGCCGCACTCGACGCGATCGAGAAGATGGGCTACCCGGTCGTGCTGAAGCCGATGGTGGGGTCATGGGGGCGGCTGCTGGCGAAGATCAACGACCGCGACGCGGCAGAGGCCGTCCTGGAACACAAGGAAACGCTGGGTTCGTACCAGCACGGAATCTTCTATATCCAGGAATACGTCCACAAGCCGGAGCGCGATATCCGGGCCATCGTGATGGGCGACCAGACGATCGGCGCCATCTATCGAACCGCCGACCACTGGATCACCAACACGGCCCGCACCGGACAGGCATCGCCCTGCCCGATAACGCCGGAGCTTCACGCGTTGTGCCAGGAGGCGGCCGCGGCCGTGGGTGGCGGGTTCCTGGCGGTCGATCTCCTCGAGCACGAAAGCGGCCTGCTGGTGAACGAAATCAATTACACGCCAGAGTTCCACGGTTTCATGAGCGCGACCGGGATTTCCGTCCCCGACCTGCTTATCGATTACCTGTTGCGCGTCCATGAAACCGAAGCGGTGGCTTGACAGAAAGGACGTATCCGATTATTGTTCGCGCCAACAAGTTCATACGTAAAGGCGTCGATGAGGGAGAGTACGCGGACGCTGGGACGACAGAGAATCTCCGGCAGCTGAGAAGGAGAGTCCAGGGCACCGCCGAAAAAGGCCTCGGAGCCGCCGGTCGAAAGCGAACCCCCTCCCTGACCCTCCCCACAAGGGGGAGGGAGGAGAAGGTCCGCAGTAGGCCGAGCCGGCCGGCCCCCGTGATCGGGCTGGAGTCTTCAGGTCATTGGGCCGCGGACTCGAAGAGGCCGGTCTCGCGAGGGGCCGGCGAAGTCGGGTGGTACCGCGAGAGAAAGCCTCTCGTCCCGGTGGACGAAGGTTTTTTGTGTTTCTCGGAGGTACCAATGACAATCAGAGCGTTCAAGATCATCGAGTCGACACTCCGGGAGGGCGAGCAGTTCGCCCTGGCCCACTTCACGACCGCGCAGAAAGTCGCGATCGCCGAGATGCTTGATGA
>VBDZ01000254.1 GCA_005881215.1 Chloroflexota bacterium
GGTGATGGCGTTGTGGGGCCCGGTGGGAAGAAATCCCACCGGGATCCCGAAGTCGCGAGCTCTACCTCTAGCGCGCGGCGGGCTAGACAGTGTCGTGATGAGCGAGTTTTTCCAGCTCGAGCTGCGGGTTCACCTGAACGTTCCAGTAGCGGTCGCCATGGGGCCGCACCCAGACGAAGTAGTAGATGGCCCCGGCGGCAAAGAGCACGCCAATCGTCAACAGGTCCGCGGGCTTCTGCTGAGACAGCGCCACAACACAGCCGACCAGCCCGATGATCGGCGGCGCCGGCCAGAGCGGCATTTTCCACGGGCGCGGCAAATCTTTCTGTGTGAACCGGCTCACCAGCGCCGAAATACAGATCAGCGCATACAGCGTGATCAGCAACACCGCGGTGAATGTCACGACCGCGACCAGCTTTCCCTGCAGGCAGAGGATCGTGGCAAACGCCCCGACGATGAGCGTTGCCACCCAGGGCGCGCCGCGCCCAGGCTCCACCTTGCCGATCCACTCGCTAATGACGGTGGGCCACGCATGATCGCGTCCCGCCGCCCATACAATGCGCGAGAACTGCAGCGTGATGGCTAGCGAGGCGTTAAGGATGGCGATGATCGCTCCCAGGGCCACGATGTTGTAGAAGGTGGTTCCAAAAGAACTCTTCGCGACGTCAAGCACCGGTGTCGTCGAGTTAACGAACGCTTTCACGTCCGGTACGGCGAACACCACGAGAATGAACGTGACCAACTCGAGGGCGATGCCGATCGCCGCCGCAACGACGACGGCACGGCCGACCTGCCGCGCCTCGCCCTTGGTCTCTTCCGAGAAGTTAATGGCGCTGTCGTAGCCGTTCACCGAGAACATCGCCACGGCGATGGCGAGGACTATTGCGCTCAGCGCCGCAGCGGTGATCCCACCTTTGCCGTCGGTCATCACCGGGCTGGTCAGAATCGATAGCGGTTGCTGGAGGTGGACCAGGCCTGAGATTGCCAGCGCAATCACGACGAGCGATTCAAGCGCGAGGAAGAAGGCCGTGAGGATTGCATTGAAACGGATGGCCAGCAGCGCAGCACCAGTCACGACGATCATGACGATGGCCGCAATGATGTTCTGGGGAATACCCGGGATGAAGATCGCGAGGTAGACCCCGATACCGATGGCGACCGTTGCGGGAAGAAACACGGCTTGCCCCATGTAGTCGACCATGGCGATGAAACCGATCGGCTTGCCGAGGACGCGGGTCACGATGCTGAAGAGGCCTCCGGCGACCGGAAACATCGAGCCGAGCTCGCCCATGCACAGGGCGACGTTGATGGCCAGGAAGCAGCCGATCAGGTAGGCCCACACCGAGCCCGTTCCGGCGGCAACGACGACACCGGTGCCAACGATCAGCAGCGAGGCGGTCGGCGTAATATCGGAAAGAACCAGCGCCAGATTGCCCAGCACGTTGACCGCGCGCTTCAACTCCTGCTGGTAGCCGAGCGATTCGAGTAATGCCTCCC
>VBDZ01000028.1 GCA_005881215.1 Chloroflexota bacterium
TGTGGACCGAGCGGGCGTAGGCGATCACGGCACTGAAAACGCCCACACTGGTGAGCGCCAGCGCCACCAGGAACACCAGCAGGGCGGTGATCCCGTTGCCCTTCAGGTTGGTGAACGCCGCCAGCGCAAACCCGGCCTGGGCGATGGTCGAGTAGGCCACCAGGCGGCGGACGCTGGTTTGCGTCAGGGCCAGCAGGTTGCCGGCGGTCATCGCCACCGCCGCCACCCCGGCGATCACCGCCGGATACGCGATGTGAGTGCCCGAGAAGGTGGTGGCCGCCAGCCGCCCGAATACCGCGACCGCGGTCACCACCCCCACCGATTCGATGAACATGATCACCCGCAGCGGCACGCCGACTTCAAATCCGCGGGTCCACCAGCGGGCAGGAAGCAATCCCATCCGCAGCGCGAACCCGCCGAGCAGCAGGCTGAGGGTCAGCATGACGGCCGCCTGGTTGGGCGCCCCGGCGGCCAGGACCTGACCGGCTACGGAGAGCCGGGTCTCGCCGGTGAGGCCGAAGAGCAGGGCCAGCCCGTAGAGCAACAGCCCGGAGCTGGCGGCGCCCGCCGTCAGGTAGCCGAAACCGGCGATCGACGCGCCCGGTCCCCGCCGCGCCAGCCCGGCCAGGACATACAGGTTGACGGCGAGCAGCTCGAGCCCCACAAAGAGCGCCACCATTTCAGCCGCCGAGGCCGCCAGCATGGCGCCGAGCGTGGCCAGCACGACGAACCCCGGAAGTGCCGGTGACGGCGTCTCCCCCGGGAGGATGTCCGCCGAGCCGGCCAGCAGGACGAGCGCCGTGGCCGCCAGCACGACGACGTCGACCACGATGGCGTAGCCGTCGAGCACGAAGGCCCCGTCCAGGATCGTGAGCGTCTGCTTGAACTGGGTGGCGAGGGCGAAAAACGCGAGCACGATGGTGATCAGGGCAACGGACGTGGTCGCGGCGCCCGACGTGAACCGCGCCAGGACGAAGACCACGATCGCCCCACCCAGCAGCCAGAGCTCCGGCGAAAAGGCGAGGAGGTTTCCGAAGGTTCGCACGCTTATCCGCCGCCCCGGGTGAGCAGGGTGATCACGGAGAAATTGATGCTGTCCATCAGGGTCGCCGGCAGGACTCCGAGGAGCACGATCAGCGACACCAGCCCGACGCCGTTCACCAGCTCCAGGGTGCCCAGGTCGCGGATCCGCCCGTGGTGCTCCGGCAGGGGGCCGAAGAGGATCCGCTGGACCGTCAGGATCATGACGCCGGCCACCGCCAACACCCCCAGCAGTGCCAGCGGCGTCGCGAGCCGATGGCCGGGGTAGGCGCCGAGCACGATCAGCAGCTGGCCGACGAAACCGGCGAGGCCGGGGAAGCCGATGGCGGCCAGCGCCGCCAGCACCCAGAGGACCGCCCCCTTCCCCATCCGACCGGAAAGCCCCCCCATGGCGGCGATCGACGTGGTGTTGGCGCGCTCGACGATGGCCGCCGCGAGCAGCACCAGCAAGGCGGCCGTCAGCCCGTCGGCCACCATCAAGAGGACCGCGCCGTTGACCGCGACCGGGGCGGCCGAGGCGGCCGCCAGCAGCACCAGCCCCATGTGACTCATCACGACGTAGCCGATCAGCCGGCGGAGATCGTCCTGGGCCAGCGCCGCGATCGCGCTCCACAGCACCGTGACCACCGCGATCACCACCACGGCGCCGACGATCTTGTGCCAGGCGTCCTGGAACTCGCCGAGGTTGACCCGGATGATGCCGTAGCCGCCGAGTTTCACGACCAGGCCGGCGAGCACCAGCGCGACGGGTGCCGGCGCCTGCGCCTGGGCGTCGATGAACCAGGTATGGAAGGGCAGGACCGGCAGCTTCACGGCAAACGCGATGAAGAAGAGCCAGGTGAGCAGGGCGGCCATCGTCGCGGGCAGCGCCACGTCGTGCAGGGTCACCATGTCGAAGCTCCGCACCGGGGCTTTGAAGTAGAGGATCAGGATGGCGAGCAGCAGCAGCGCGCTTCCTGCCAGGTCGATCGCGAGGAATTTCCAGGCGGCCCGCAGCCGCCGCGGGCCACCGAAGCGGGCAATCAGCAAGAAGATCGGGACCGCCTGCAGCTGCCAGAACAGGAAGAACAGCAGGTAGTCGAGCGAGGCGAAGACGCCGTTGACGCCGGTCTCGAGGATCAGCAGCAGGACGAAGTAGTCCCTGGACTGTTCCCGCACCCGGCTCGAGGCGAGCGCCGCGAAGACGAAGAGGAAGGCGCTGAGCAGCAGCAGCGGCATGCTCACGCCGTCGACGCCGAGGTGATAGCTGGAACCGATGCCCGCCAGCCAACCGCGGGTCTCCTCGAAGGCGAACGCCCCGCTCTGGTCGCGGAATCCGTACCACATGAGGACGCCGAGCGCGAGCACGACGAAGGTGGTGGCCAGCACAAAGGAGCGGATCCGGTCCCGGTGGGCGTCGGTTCGCGCCGGGAAAAAGAGCAGCCCAATGGCGGCGATCGCGGGCACCCAAACCATGCCGGTGAGCAACAGCGTGGGAAATTGGACGGGTGCCGCGGTCGTTGTGGGGATCGCCTGCAGCAGCGTCATCCGGTTTTCCCGATGAGCCGGCCGGCCAGGACGATCGTGATGACGGCGAGCGCCACCACGCCGGCGAAGAGGCCGATCAGCAACTGCCGCAATCGCAGGTCACCCAGCCAGCGTCGCGGCTGCCCGGCGAAGGCGACACTATCGGAGACCAGGTCGATGGCGCCATCGACGATTCGCGTCTCCACCCATCCCGACGCGCGGCTCGCCGGGAGCAGCACCCCGGCCGCGGCCAGGCGGTAGGCGCGGTCGACGAAGAATCCCTCCGCGAGCACCCCGCGGATCGGCTCCAACCCGGGCAATGCCCAGCGTCGGCCGAAGGCGACCCAGCCGATCGCGGCGCCGGCGATCGCGGTGATGGCGATGGTGCCGGCCGCCACCAAGTGCGAATTCGACACCGCCACCCCGGGGAAGGTGACGAAGGCGATCGGATCGGTGCGACCCCGGAAGCCGCGAAGCCCGGCAAAGACGCAAGCGATGGCGAAGATCGCCATTGCGACCGCGGCCCGTCCGCCCGCATCGCGGATGCGCTCCGGCTCGAATCGCCGGCGGCGTGCCGTCTCCCCCATGAACACCAGCCGGAAGATCCGGACCAGCGCGATCGCGCCGACCAGGGTGACGGCGACGATGACGATGATGGCGGGGGCGCTGCTGATGGCCAGCGCCTTGGAGAGAATGGCGTCCTTGCTCCAGAACGAGCTGAACGGCGGGACGCCGGCCGCCGCGGCGACCGCGATCACCATGACCCAGCCGGTAAACCGCATCCGCCGCCAGAGCCCGCCCATTTCCGCCATTCGCTCGGTGCGCAGCTCGCGAATGATGACGCCGGCCGCCGCAAACAACAGGGCCTTGGGCCAGGCCTGGGTGAACACCTCGAAGATGCCCGCGCCATAGGCACCGATGCCGAGCGCGAGCACCATCAGGCCGAGCTCGCCCATGGTGCTGTAGGCGATGGCGCGCTTCAGATTGTCCTGGAAGAGGGTGAAGAGCACGCCGAGCACCGCGGTCACGCCGCCGACGATCGCCAGCAAGGCCAGGCCGCGCGGGCTGGCGTGGAACAGCGCATAGGCGCGGGCGATCAGGTACACCCCACAGAGCGCCGCCCCAGCCGAGTGGATCAGCGCGGCGGCCGGTGCGGGAGCCTGCGCGCTCCCTGGGAGCCAGACGTGCAACGGGAACTGCGCCGACTTTGCCGCCGCTCCGAAGAACACGAGGATCGACATGATGAAGAGCCCGTTGCCGCCGACTTTGCCGCCGGTGTACTGGCCGGCGAGGGCCTGGAAATTGAGCTCGTTGAACCGGAAATAGATGTACGCGATCCCGACCAGCAGTCCGACATCACCGATCAGCGAGACGATAAAGGCCCGCGAGGCGGCGGCCGTCGCCTCCTCCCGCTGCCACCAGTGACCGATCATCAGGTAGCTGGCGAGCGTCGTCAGGCCGAAGAAGAGCAAGAGCTCGAAATAGTTCGTCGAGAGCGTGACGCCGATCATCGCGAAGGTGGCGAGCAACAGGACCGAAAAGAAACGAACCGGGCCGTCTTCTCGGCGGATGGAGGCGAGCGCGTAGACCTGGATCAGCAGGCTGACCAGCGCGACGGTGAGCAGCATGACCGCCGCCAATGGATCGGCGAGCACCCCCCACTGGAGGGTGAACTGCTGGGCGGCGCCGGACTGGCCAGTGAAAAACGTCAGGAAGGTGCCGTTGCGCTCCAGGTGCAGTGGATGCGCCAGCTCGATCGCCACCACGATCAGGGCGCAGACCACCGTGGCCAGGGTGAAGATGAAGGCGATCGCCGCGCTCAGCCGGCGCGAATCGATGGTGAAGGCCACGATGACCAGCAGCGCGATCAGGGGTAGGAGCAGCGCGAAGAGCGCGAACAGGGTGGGACTCCAGGTGTCGAGCGGCCCCTTGGGCGCCGCGGCAAGCAGGGCCAGGGTCACGAGCTGGGCGACCTAGCCGCGATCCGCATCGACGGCGAAGCTGCGGCTTTCCCGATAGAGGAGCGCCGCCATGGCCAGTCCAAGCGCCAGCTCCGCGAGGGCGACAGCTCCCACGAAGAGCGCCATCACGCCGGCCACATTCTCGTGGGCGGCCGCGGGAGTCTGGGACAGGACGGTGAACCGCCCAAACGCGACGAAGGCGATGGCCCCGGCGGCGAACATGAGTTGCGTTCCGAGCAGCATCGTCAGCGCACTTCGCCTCGCCACCGTGGCGAATGCGCCCACCGCCAGCAGCGCCGCCGAGGCCAAGAGAAAACCGTTCAGGCCGATGCTCATCCGCGTCTGCCCGGCGTTCTGGTCGCAACATGGCGTGATGAGGCCAGCAGCAGGCCGCAGCCCAGCGCCGCCGAGCCGATCAAGACGATCACCGTCGCCAGGGCAACCCGGTAGCCATCCGTTACCAAGGGAAGATATGAGGGACAGCAAACGATACCCTGGGGGCCAACTCGAATCGGCCACGATGTGGCAGCCGCAACCACGCCAACCAGTGCCAGCAGCGCGGCGGCGACTGCCGCGCCGATGATCCATTCCCGGCTGAACGGGCCGACGGTAGACGCCTGGATCCCGCTGGTTTCGCGCAGCAACCCGATCAGGAGTGCGGCACTGACGGTGGTGAACACGAGCAGTTGGACGGCGAACAGCAAGAAGGGCGCAATCGTCAGGTAGAGCAGCGCCACCAGCGCCAGCGTTGCCGAGAAGGCGCCGATGGCATACAGCGTGCTCCGCAGCAGGATACCGGCCAGGGCGCCGGCGATCATCAGGATCAGAACCAGGTAGATGAAAATCACTAGCGGCGCCGAGGTGATGGGCTCTTGGACGGCGCCGATCAGAGGCACGGCGTCAGATTCTAGCTGGCGGGCTCAGTATTCAACGTCCCCCTCGCCGGGGGGCCAGTAGGTCTCCTCCTTGATGGAAGACTGCTCGAAGCCACACCGGCGCAGGATCCCCCGCGCGTTCACGATCATCCCGGCATTGCCGCACAGGTAGGCGGTCGTCGTTTCGGGGGCCAGATCCAGCTGGTCGGCATACTTCCGGATGAGGTCGTCCACCCTCCCCCGCTCGCCCTTCCATTCCGGATCCTCCCACGGCCGGCTGATGGTCTGGATGTACGTCAGCCAGCCATGCTCGTCGGCCAGCTTGAGCAGCTCGCGGTCGTAGCCGAACTCGTCCGAACGGGACACCCCCTGCAAGGCCACGAATCGGAATGGCTGGCTCAAACGCCCTTCCTTAAGGTCGCGCACCAGGGTCCGGACCATGCTGATGTAGGGCGCGATACCGGTCACGGTCGAGATCAGGAAATGCTGGGTGTGACCCGATTTGAGGTCGACGTTGAAGATCCCCTTGGCCTTCTTGCGCATGTAGACGCAATCGCCGACCTGCAGCTCATACAGCTGGGGTGAGAGCGCGCCTTCGGGCACTTTCTCGATGAAGAACTCGAGCTCCGGTTCGTACGGGCTGGACACGATCGAGAAGGCGCGCTCCAGCACCTTGTCGTGGTTGTCGACCCCGAAGGCGACGTACTGCCCCGCCTTGAAGGCCAGTGGCTCGGGCGGTTTCATCCAGACCGACCACAAGGTCGGCGAGTAGTCCTGGCGGCGCGTGATCGGCGCCACCATGTACTTCTCCGAATGGTCTACGGCCACAGTCCTATCGTATTTCGGCGCCCGGCTGCGAGAATGGCGGTCCGAAGATCAGGTCGAGCGCCACGGCGAAGACCGCCAGCACGATCCCGACGCTCACGAACGTAAAGCTCGCGCCGCCGCTGAGGAAGCCTCGCCCCCACAGGGCTCCGAGCAGGAACAGAAATGCGCCCAGCACCGCCAACCAGTAGGCCGTACGCCCCCGCCAGGCCAGCTGGGCGGCCAGTACCGCACCGAGGCAGGAGAGGTATGTCAGGGCGATCAGGGCGAACGTGGGAAGCAGCGGATGCTGCGAGGCAGCGTCGAGGAACGTCACACCTCGCCCACGGCGATCGCCCCGCCGCCGACCACCCGGTCGCCGTCGTAGAAGACCGCAGCCTGGCCGGGCGCGAGCGCCCGCTGCGGCGCCTCGAAATCGATACGGGCCCGGTCGCCCAGCGGCGTCACGCGGGCGGCGGCCTGGGGCGCGTGCGAGCGCACCTTGACGCTCGCGACAAATGGGTCCGCGGGCGGGCGACCGCCGACGTAGCGAACGTCCTCCACCCGGCACGCCGACCGCAGCAGCTGATCGCCGCCGCCGACCCTGACGGTGTTGGTCGGGGCGTCGATCCCGCTGACATAGCGCGGCGGGGAGGCCGGCCCCCCCGCTTGCAGGCGGAGCCCCGACCGCTGGCCGACGGTGTACATCGCGATGCCGTCGTGTTCGCCGATTACCGCCCCACCCTCGTCGACGATAGGTCCGGGCTGGACTTGCGCGCGAAAGCGCTCCTTCAACAGGGTCCGGTAGCTTCCGTCCGCCACGAAGCAGATCTCCTGGCTGTCGGGCTTGGTGGCGGTGACGAGGCCGAGCGCGGCCGCTTTCTCGCGCACCTGGTCCTTCGACCACTCGCCGATGGGAAAGCGCAGCACGCGCAACTCACCCTGGCCCAGCTGATAGAGGACATACGACTGGTCCTTGCGCTCGTCGACCGCCTTGTGAAGGGTATAGGCGTCGGGACCAGTCTCGATGCGAGCGTAGTGGCCGGTCGCCAGCGCGTCGGCGCCCAGCCCCAGCGCCTTGCGCAGCAATAGGCCGAACTTGATCGCCTCGTTGCAGCGGATGCATGGGTTCGGGGTGCGTCCTGAGAGATACGCCTGCGTGAATGGATCGATCACCGCGGCCCGGAAGTCCTCCTCGAAGTTCAAGACGTAATAGGGGATGCCGAGCCGCGTCGCCACCCGTCGGGCATCCTCGACCGCGTCCAGGGAGCAGCAGCCGTGGTGTTTGTCGAAGTCGCGGGCCGCCATCTCCTTCGGCCACAACTGCAGCGTCACGCCGAAAACGTCGTGGCCCTCCTCACGCATCATTGCGGCGGCCACCGACGAGTCGACGCCGCCGCTCATGGCGACGGCGACCTTCACGCCGGCTCCAACCGCTGGACGCCGATGCCGCGACTTCGGCAGTACTCGAGGGCGCGGTCGACCTCGGGTTGCTCACCGTCGAGATCCAGCTCGACCCAGCCACTGTCTTCGGCCACGTCGGCACGCCGGATGTTGGTCACCACTTTGAAGTCCTGGCCAAGCCGGTAGATGATCGGGTCATTCAGGGTATCGCCGGGGAACGTGAGGCGCACCGTCGTCCGCGCCACGGAGAGCGTCAGCCCCCTGCGACCGCCGGGACGATGGAAAGGTCGTCGCTGTCTTTCAGCGGCGTCTTGAGTCCGGAGCCGAACCGAATATCCTCGTCATTCCGATAGATGTTGATGAACTGCCGGAGCTCGCCCTTGTCGTCGTAGAGGCGCTCCCGGAAGCCCGGGTACTTCTCGTTCAGCACGTTGAGGGCCTGCGAGACGTCGCCCGCGTCGACCTCGACGATGGCCGCCCCGCGGGTGAGCTGGCGCAGGGCGCCGGGGACGCGAATTTTGACCGCCATGTGGTGGTCATTATAAGTAGGGATGCCACCCGGCCCTTACCCTCCCGCTCTGGGGGAGGGCTCCCCCCATTACCCTCCCCCGCTCGCGGGGGAGGGCAGGGTGGGGGCCTTATCTTCGATTAGGCGGCTCGGGCGACGCTGTCCTTCTTGCCTCGCTGCGCTACGAAGTAGTAGATGGCGCCCACAACCACGATGACAATGAGGGTCGTCTCGAAGATCGGGACATTGCCAAGCGCGCCCAGGTTCGGGATGT
>VBDZ01000029.1 GCA_005881215.1 Chloroflexota bacterium
CGGCGGCGACCAGCACGGCGATCAGAAGTCCGACGAAACGTCGCGTCCGAATCCATGCCTCAGCTTTCATAACGGTCGCATCATCCGGCGATGCCGCCCTCACTGTCGTCCACCAGGCGAGGTGACTTTCGCCTGCCCCCGGGGTCGTATCTCTCGTTCCGATGTACCGCCGGAGTTGAGGCGGAAATACCACGGACGGCTAACGCCAACGGCGACGCGGGCCTGTAGCGTATGTCGCATGGCGAAACTCCTATCCGGAGCGGCTCGCAGCGGATGGATAAAACTCGCCACCCAGGTGGTAGCGCTCGAAGTCATCGTCCTGGTCGGGACGCAGTTTGCCAGCCGCTTCCATCCGCACAGCCGCCCGCTGGATTGGGTCGGGTTGGCGTTGCTCCTGCTGGCCGGCGGGACCATCGGCCTATCGAAGCGCTGGCCGATCGGGGCCGCTGGCGTCGCACTGGCTGCGGTCCTCGCGTATCACCAGCTCGGCTTCTCGCCCGGGTCCATCGACCTCGCGCTGATGGTTGCGCTGTTTCGGGCCGCATCCCCACCGCGTGTCTGGCGCGCGGCTACGCTCGGCGCCATCACCGTGATCGGCTATGCGGTGGTCGGCCTGTTGAGTCCGGGCGGCCTTTCACCGGAGGCGCTGCTGCTTGGAACCTCGGCCGTTCTTGCCTCGCTGGGTCTCGGTCTGGCCGTGTCCGGCCAGCGCGCGTATGCCCGGCAGAAACGCGAGGAAGAGACCGAGCGCCGGGTCACCGAGGAGCGGCTCCGCATCGCCCGCGAGCTGCACGATGTCGTTTCGCACAGCATCTCGACCATCAATGTCCAGGCGGGCGTCGCCGCGCATGTCATGGGCGAGCGCCCCGAGCAAGCCCGCCAGGCCTTGCTCGCGATCCGGGATACCAGCAAGGACACCTTGCGGGAATTACGCGGGATCCTCCAGGTGCTGCGTCAGGTCGATGACGTCGAGCCGCGAGCGCCGGCGCCGGGACTGGCCCAGCTCGACATCCTGGTCGACACCACGAGCCGAGCCGGAGTGCCGACCCGGGCGACGATCGTTGGCTCGGCGCGCCCCGTCCCGCGCGCCGTCGACCTCGCCGCGTATCGGATCATCCAGGAGTCGCTCACCAACGTCATTCGGCACGCCGGCCGGGCCTCAGCCGAGGTCACGGTCGCCTACGAGCCGGCCATCGTTGTCGTCGAGGTCACCGATGACGGTCGAGGTCCGGTGGCAGGCAGCCAGGGCGATGCCAATGGTCACGGCATCGCCGGCATGCGCGAGCGGGTGAAGGCGGTTGGGGGCGAGCTGGAAGTCGGCGCCCGAAATGGTCGCGGCTTCCGGGTCCGTGCCACCATGCCGACCAACGGAGGGACGCCGTGATCCGGGTACTGCTGGCCGACGACCAGGCCCTGGTGCGCGCCGGCTTCAAAGTCCTGCTCGATTCGACCGGTGACATCGAGGTCGTGGGGGAGGCAGCCAACGGCGAGGATGCGGTGGCGCAAGCCAGAGACAAACGCCCGGACGTGGTGCTGATGGACATCCGGATGCCGGTCCTCGACGGCCTGGAGGCGACCCGGCGGATCGTCGGTGATCCAAACCTCAATGGCGTCCGGGTCCTCATCCTGACGACGTTCGAGGTCGACGAGTACGTGTTCGAGGCGTTGCGCTCCGGCGCCAGCGGCTTCGTGGTCAAGGACATCGAGCCGGCCGAGCTGCTGCAAGCGATCCGGGTGGTGGCGCGCGGCGATGCCCTCCTCTCGCCCGGTGTGACCCGCCGGTTGATCGCCGAGTTCGCCACCCAGCCGGGACAACGGCGCGCGGCGGCGCCGCACCTCGATGTTCTGACCGAGCGGGAGCGCGAGGTGATGGCGCTGGTGGCCGCCGGCCACAGCAACCACGAGATCGCGGCCGAGCTCTACGTCAGCCCCGCCACCGCCAAGACACACGTAAGTCGGGCGATGTCGAAGCTGGGCGCGCGAGATCGGGCCCAACTGGTCGTTCTCGCCTACGAATCCGGGCTCGTCACTCCGCGCGTCCACCGGCCCGCCGGCTGAGCGCTGCCGCTGGCGACCTGGGCGTCGAGCAGCTTCACGCACGTATACAGCGTCCGCAAGTGAGGCACCGACACCTCCAGACGATCAGCAAGCTCGACGACCGATCCGACGAGCGCATCGATCTCGAGTGGCCGACCGGCCTCGAGGTCCTGCAGCATCGAGGTCTTATGGGCGCCCACCCGCGCGGCGCCGCGAATTCGCCGGTCGATGCTGACCGGGATTTCGATACCCACCCGTCGAGCAACGGCATCAACCTCCTCCATCGCGGCACGCACTACCGGTTCGGCCATCGGATTGCCGGCGATCCCTACCAGGGTCGCCCGCGTCAATGCACTCATCGGGTTGAACACCGCGTTGCCGAGCAACTTGACCCAGATCTCGTCACGAATCTTTGGCTGGACCGGTGCCTTCAATCCGGCCTTCGATAACGCCTGGGCGATCGCCAGACATCGTTGACTTTCATCGCCGTTGAGCTCGCCCAACGAGAAGCGATCCCCTTCGACATGGACCACGACGCCCGGAGCGACCAGGTTGGTAGCCGGGTAAACGGCGCAGCCGATCACAAGGTTTGGGTCGATCGTTTTGCCGATCGCGCCGCCGGGGTCGACCGTCTCCAGGTGGATGCCGTCCAGCTCGCCGCCGTGACGCTGGAAGTACCACCACGGGATTCCGTTCTGGGCGCTGACGACGGCGGTGTCATCGCCGAGCGCTTTGCCAAGTTGTTCCGCGATCGGCGGCAGGCTGTGGGCCTTGAGGGTCAAAAAGACGGCGTCCGCGCCGGCCAGCACCGAGAAGTCGTCGGTGCATTCCGGATGGACGGTAAATTCGTCATCGCCCTCGATGATCCGTAGGCCGTTCTTGCGCATCGCCTCCAGGTGGGGGCCTCTGGCGATCAGGACCACGTCCTCATCGGCCTTCGCCATCCGTCCGCCAAGAAATCCGCCAATGGCTCCGGCGCCCAGGACGGCGAATCTCATCGGGGATTCAGTTGCTCGGCGACGAAACGCCGCTGGACCTTGCCGGTCGGCGTCCGAGGAATGGACTCGACGATGTGGACCTTCTTGGGAATCTTGAACTCCGCCAGCCGTCCCCGGCAGTAAGCCATCAGCTCTTTTTCCGAGACTGGCTGCGAGAGGACCACTGCGGCCGCGACTTCTTCGCCCCAGGTCGAGTGCGGCACGCCGAAACAGACCGCTTCCTTCACTGCCGGATGGGACTCGAGCGCCTCGTCGATCTCGCGAGGGGCGATCTTCTCTCCGCCTCGATTGATCAGTTCTTTGATCCGCCCCAGCAGCCGAAGGTACCCATCAGCGTCGAGGGTGCCAAGGTCGCCGGTTCGAAACCACCCGTTGCTGAACGATGCAGCATTCGCTTCGGGGTTGTTCTCGTAGGCGTCGATGACATTGGGTCCGCGGATTCCGACCTCCCCGGCCTCCTCGGATGGGAGCATCGAGCCAGCCTCGTCCAGCACGGCGATCTCGACCCCGGTGCCGCGACCAACAGAACCGGGGATGCGGCGCCCAGGTGGCAGCGGGTTGGACGACATCTGATGACTCGCCTCGGTCATGCCGTAGGCTTCCAGCACCGGAACTCCGAAGCGCTCCTCCATTCGCGACATCAGCTCGGGCGAGAGCGCGGAGCTGCACGACCGTACGAAGCGCAGCCGCTCCGTCCCAGCCGGGCGCTTTTCGGCACTCCGCATCAGGATCAACTGGTGTGGAGTGGGGGAGGCGGTAAACCAGGTTGGGCGCACCTGACGCGCGATCGGCCAGAACATCATCGGAGCAAATCGCCGGGGGACCGCGAGGGTGCCACCGGATGCCAGGGTCGCGAGCGCGGACGCGAGCAGACCATGCACGTGAAACAGGGGCATGACGCAGAGCGAGACATCCTCGGGGCCAAGACGGTAGTGCTCGACGATGTTGGCGACCGACGCCGTGAGGTTGCGATGACGCAGCGGCACGCGCTTTGGGCGGCTGGTCGTTCCGCTGGTGTGCAGCACGAGGGCAGTGGCATCGGGTGACCTAGCTAGCTCAATTTCCCTCCCCCGCTTGCGGGGGAGGGTAGGGTGGGGGCCTTTGCTCTCCAGCCCCAACCTCCCTGCGTCATCGATGTCGGCTTCGATCACCGTCGATCCCTCCGGCAAAGCCCGGCGCGCATCCGCACCGTCCCCGGGCGGCACGAGTAAGAATCGCGCGCCGGTGTCCTCGAGGAAGAAGCGGAACTCGGCCTCTTTGTACGCCGAGTTCAGTGGGCACGCCGTCGCCACCCGAGCCGTCGCCAGGAACAGGACGATCGCCTCCGGTCCATTGGGAAACACCATCGCCACCCGATCGCTGGGCCGAACCCCGCACGAGACCAGCCGAAGCGACGCGTCATGCACCATCTCTCGCAATTGCGCGTAGATCAGGGTTGGTCCATCGGGCACGGCGATGGCGGCGTCCCGATCGCGACCACGATCGAGCAGCGCATCGACGGTCGACATGTCGATCAGTGTGACAGGATCAAAACCATGGCCGTGAGCTGGACCAGTTACCTCAAAAGCCTCGAATGCACGTCGTGCCGAGGCGAACTCGACGCTCGCGACATCCATGGTGTCTGCCCCAAATGCGGCAAGGTCTTGTTCGCTCGGTACGATCTCGCGGCTTTGGGTAAGGCGACATCTCCGGACGATCTCCGAGGTCGGCGCTGGGACATGTGGCGGTACTGGGAACTTTTGCCTGTTGACGACCCGGAGAATGCCGTGACGCTTGGCGAGGGCATGACGCCGCTGCTCGATGTCGACAAGCGGCTGGCTGCTCGGCTCGGCTTCGCCGACGGCCGGTTGCGCATCAAGGACGAAGGGAAGAACCCGACCGGGAGCTTCAAAGCGCGTGGGATGGCCGCCGCGATCTCGCGGGCAAAGGAGCTGGGCATTCGTGAGGTGGCGCTACCAAGCGCGGGCAACGCCGGCTCAGCGGCTGCCGCCTACGCCGCCGCCGCCGGCATCAAGGCGCATATCGCGGTTCCGCGGGATGTGCCGCCTCTCAACCTGGCGGAGATGCGCACCAGCGGCGCCGATGTGCTCCTGGTCGACGGCCTGATCGACGAGGCCGGGCGCGTTCTGCACCAGCACGCCGCCGAACACGGCTGGTTTGAGCTGAACACCTTGAAGGAGCCGTACCGGCAGGAGGGCAAGAAAACGCTTGGATTCGAGCTGGCGGAGCAGGGAGGCTGGGGACCTGGCTGCCTCCCGGACGTCATCGTCTTTCCGACCGGCGGTGGTACTGGGATCGTGGGGATATGGAAGGCGTTCGAGGAGCTTGGTGCGCTGGGATGGATTGGACCCAGCCGCCCGAAGATGGTGGTGGTCCAGTCAACCGGCTGCGCGCCGCTGGTCCGAGCCTTCGAAGAGGGCGCCGACCACGCGAAACCATGGGAACGAGCCGCCACCATTGCCGCCGGCATTCGGGTGCCGTCCGCTATCGGCGACTACCTGGTGCTAAGGGCGGTTCGGGACAGCGGCGGCATCGCTGTGGCTGTTGGCGATGACGAGATCCGTGTGTCCCAAAAGGAAATGGCCCGCGAAACGGGCATCTACACCAGCCCGGAAGGCGCCGCCACCTGGGCGGCATTGAAGACGCTACGGCATCGAGGATTCGTGGGCGGGGGCGAAGACGTGGTGCTCTTCGCCACCGCGATCGGCATCAAATACCCGCGCCGTTAGCCGCCCGCTGTGACGGATCCGTCGCAAGGTCGAACGTAATCCTTCTCGGCGACCATCGAAGCCGTGGGGCGTATACGACTCTCGCTACGCGCAAAGATCGTCGTCCCGTTCGTCCTGGTGGTGGCCCTGGTGGGCATCATCGGCACCGCCGCCGTTACCGCCCTGGTCACCAGTGAGGCGGTCGCGGAGTTCAACGCGAACTTACTCCGCGCCAGTTTGCTCGCCAACGATCACCTGTCGCTGGTGGAGGCCGCCCGGCTGACGACACTTCGGGCCGTCGCCGCCACCACCGGGGTGGCGGAGGCGACGTCAAGGAAAGACTCCGCCGCATTGGACCGGTTGCTCACGCCCGTGATCGCCAACGCCGCGGTTCCACCTCTGCGTCTGCACGTGCTCGATGCAAAGGGCCGGGAGCTGATCGTCGTTGGCCCCGATGGCCCGGCGTCCGCCTCAACGGCGAGCGACACCTTCGTTCCGGAGCCAGCGGTGGCCGCGGTGCTGGCTGGAACGATTGATGCCCAGGGCGACAAATTTGTCTTCCTCAGGACCGAGCCGACCGGCACCATTCTGTACTGGACTGGACCCATCCGGAGCCTGAACGGACAGGTGATCGGCGTCGCCGTGCTGGGTGAGCCGTTATCGGCCATCGCCGGCAGCATCCGATCGTCGGGCGCTGCCGATCTTACCTTCTACGGATCGACCGGGCAGGTGCTCGTTTCCACGCTTTCGTCAACCAGCGTGCTGCCGGGAACAACCCTGGGCATGATCCAGCCAGACCGGCCCGTGCGGTTCAACCAGTCGTCCGGCGGCCGCGCGTACATGAACCTGCTCAGCGACTGGACCATGCGCAAGATGCGGCTCGGGTACGTGGCCGTCGCTCTCGACACCGCCCAACTGCAGGCTGGGCTCGACCAGCTGCGGCTGATCCTTCTGATCCTCTTCACCACGGCGGCTCTGATGACGCTGGTAATCGGTTTGATCCTGGTGGGTGCCATCAGCCGGCCGGTCCAGCAGCTGGTCGGCGCGATGGAGGCGGTTGCCGGCGGAGACCTGGACCAGCGCGCTCCGGCAGGATCCTCAGACGAGATCGGTTACCTGGGACGGGTCTTCAACCTGATGACGGCCGGCCTTCAAGAAAAGACCCAGGCCCTGGAGGACACCTACTTCGCCGCCATCGAGGCCCTCGCCCGTGCCATCGACGCCCGCGACCCCTACACCTACGGACACTCGGCCCGGGTCGCCGCCTACAGCCTGGAGATCGCGGACGAGCTGGGCTTTCCACGAGAGAGGCGAGAGGGCTTGCGCCGGGCGGCGTTGCTGCATGACATCGGAAAGATCGGGGTCGAAGACCACGTGCTGCGTAAGGCCGGCGCACTCAACTACGCCGAGGCCAGGCAGATGCGCGAGCACCCGGTGATCGGCCATCAGATGTTGAAGGATGTCCCGTTCTTGCAATCCAGCCTCAGCGGCATCCGCCATCACCACGAGCGCTGGGACGGCGCGGGCTATCCCGACACGCTGGGCGGTGAGGCGATTCCGATGCAAGTTCGGATCCTCAGCGTGGCCGATGTCTTCGACGCGCTGACCTCGGACCGGCCCTACCGGCAGGCTATGTCAACGGAAGAGGCGATCAGTCAGATCAGCCGCGAGGCTGGCGCCCAATTCGATCCGGTGGTGGTCGCGGCCTTTGAGGCCAGGACGGATCGGCTCATCGCCATTCTCAAGCAGCAGCGCGCGCACGAGGCCGGCGCTGCCGAACCCACCGCACCGTCCGATCGCTTGGCTCTGGAGAAAGCCTCGTGAAAGGGCTTCGCTCGCTCGCGCGACGTGGCGGCGCGGCACTGCTCCTCCTTCTGCTCTTCTGGACCGCGAGCCAGCTCGCGTCACGAGTGCCG
>VBDZ01000030.1 GCA_005881215.1 Chloroflexota bacterium
GCCATGGCGGAGCCGGCTCGCCCCACCAGCCGCAGCTGGGAATCGAACAGCCGAATGGCGGAGATGATGCCGACCGCCAGCGCCTCGTCGCGCTCCGCCTGGTTGTACAGGGCACCGTGCGGCTTGACGTGGTGCAGCGCGGCGCCTTCTACTCGAGCAATCGCGTCGAGCGCACCCAGCTGGAAGAGGATCAGGTCCGCCAGTTCGGTCGCGTCAAGCTGGACCGGGCGGCGGCCGAATCCCTCGCGGTCATCGAATCCTGGATGCGCGCCGACGGCGACCCCATGCTGGACGGCCATGGCCAGGGTCTTTCGAATGGTGTGTGGGTCGCCGGCGTGGAGACCGCAGGCGATGTTGGCCGACGTGACCAGCTCGAGCAGGGCGGCATCTGTCTCGGGCAGGCCCTCGCCCACGTCGGCGTTCAGATCCAGCTGTCGCATTCGCTGATCCTAGGGCCGCGAATCGTTCAGCCGCGGGCGAGGTCGAACGAAGCGCCCTGGTCTTCCGCGGACTCCTTACCGGCCTCGAAGATGGTCCAACGGAGCGCGAGGGAGCCGCCGATCGTGCAGATGGCCGCGGCGCTCGTAAGCGATCGAAGGGCGCGCCCGTGCCGCCGCCCCGCGACGCGGTGAAGGAGAAGCGGCAGCAGCATCCCGGCGCCGACGGCGCCGAGCCAGAACGGCATCGCGAATCGGCCGGTCGTCAGCGGGCGAGCGGCCTTTTTTGACTGCACCAGGTAGCCGGTCAGGATCGCCATCTCGCCGGCTGAAGCTGCCGACTCGATCATGGCAAGCCGGTGCAGCGTCGCATCGGGGACAGCGCGGCGGCCGGCCTGCAGGGTGACCGCCGCGGAGCCGCTGGCCAGCGCCGACGCCATGAACAACCCGCCGAGCAACTTGCTCTTGGCCCACAGCGGGATGTTGGTGGCGGCCAGCAGCACCCCGGAGTAGCCTGCCAGCGTCAGGCCCAAAACCACGCCAGCCAGCTCGGCGAGCCTGGTGGGGACGAGCCGGGCCAACGCTCCAAGCGGACCTCGCAGCAAGCCGGTGCTGGCAGCATGCGAGGCGGCGCGGGCAAAGGCGACCGGCGTGAAGCTGGTCAGCGTCCAGGCGCCGAGGTTCATCGGGGACAGCGGCTTGAAAATCCGCAGCATGTGGTGGAAGCGGTCAGGCCGGCCCAGGTCGGCGATCAGCAGCGGGGCGCACGGCACCAGCGCGGCGGCCGCCACATAGTAACCACCGCCGGCGGCACGCCGGTCGTCGGCCGAGCCGAAGTTCTGCGCCAGCGCGGCCGTGAGGTAGGCGCCGCCCGCCAACCCACCGAGCCAAAAATACGCGGGCACTTCCCAGGTCCACACCGGTCGCTTGACGACCGGGTAGTCGTAGTAACCCTCAGCCACGGCGACCCAAGACCAGCGCGCCGACCAGGGCGAACCCAATGCCGACGGCCGCACTCCAGCCATAGCGTTCCGTCATCGTCTTGCGCGGCAGGCGAGGCACCTCGGGCAGGTTGTACTTTTGCGGCTCGTCGAGCAACAGGAAGAAGGCGTGCAGCGGACCAACCTCTGCCGCCTCCTTACCCTCAGGCATCCCATACAACCGCGCCTTCGATTCGCCACGTGCGTGCAGCTCACCCAAACGGTGGCGGGCACGGGTACGCAATTCTTCGACGTCGCCGAACTGGATCGACGCGGTGGGACACGACTTGGCGCAGGCCGGGGTCATGTCATCTTTCAGGCGGTCGTAGCAAAGAGTGCATTTGTGGGCCGTGCCGGCCTCAAAGTGCCCGGTCTTGGGGGTTCGGTCGATGACGCCGAAGGGACAGGCGGGCACGCAGAAGCCGCAACCATTGCAGATGTCCTGCTGGACGTAGACCGTGCCGTACTCGGTGCGAACCAGGGCGCCGGTTGGGCAGGCCTCGAGGCAGGCGGCGTTGGCACAGTGCTTGCAAACGTCCGACATCATCAGCCAGCGTTGCTCCTGGCCACTGCCATTGGCTTTGGCCTGTTCGATGAACTGAACGTGCCGCCAGGTAGTGGCGCCCAGGTGGCCGGTGTTGTCGTAACTATTGCCGGTGATCGCAAAGCCATCGGCGGGCAGCTGGTTCCATTGCTTGCACGCCACTTCGCAAGCCTTGCAGCCAATGCACAGGCTGGTGTCGGTGAAGAACCCTTTTGCCGTTTTGGGCGCCGGAGGTTCCTCGATGTTCATCATCCGCTTGTAGGCGTCGATCATCGCGATCGCCCCTTGCGAAGGTTGCAGGTCATCGCCTTGTCTTCCTGGATGTAGACGTTCGGTTCCTCAGAGAGCGCGACCAGGTCATTCGCCATCGCACCTTTGACCAGCCCTTTGTAGCCCCAGTGGTAGGGCAGGCCCACCGTATGAATCAACTTCCCATCGTGAGGGAACGGCCGCATCCGCCGGGTCACCAGCGCCTTGCACTCGATCTGGTTGCGCGGCGTCGACACCGTGATCCAGTCAAGGTTGGCGATGCCTTTCTCCTGCGCCAGCTCCGGACTGATCTCCGCGAACATCTCGGGCATCAGCTCGCTCAGCCAGCTGTTCCAACGGGACATCACGCCCGAGGTGTACTGCTCGGTCACCCGATAGGTGGTAACGATGTAGGGATAGCGGGGATCGCCCGGCGGGCTGATGGCGTTGTCCTTGCGCGGAAATCGCTTGGCCACCGGGCTGTCCTGCCGCTCGTACAGCGCGTTCGAAACCGGTGACTCGAGCGGTTCGTAATGCGTGGGCAGCGGCCCGTCCTTGAGCCCGCTCGGCGCAAACAGCCAGCCGCGACCGTCGGCCTTGAGCGTAAATGGATCCGAGCCTGAGTGAAGGTCGATGCCGGTGCCTTTCTCTTTGGCCGGGGTGGCGGGCGCCTTCTTCGCAGGGAAGTCCGGGACGTCCTTGCCGATCCATTTGCCGGCCGTGGCGTCCCACCAGACGTACTTCTTCCGCTCCGACCAGGGCTGGCCGGCAGGGTCCGCCGAGGCACGGTTATAGAGGATGCGTCGATTGCCGGGCCAGGCGAATCCCCACGCGGGCTCGACGTAATTCTCGGGAGTACGGGTACGCCGCCGCGCCATGTTTTTTCCCGGCGCCGGAAACACTCCGGAGTAGATCCACACGCCGCAGGCGGTAGACCCATCGGCCTTGAGGTGCTCGAAATCGGGAACCTGCCGACGATCGGCAACCGTATAGCCGTTGACCTCCATCAGCACCTTCTCGTCAGACGGCTCGTCTTTGATCCGCCACTCGGGATCGGGACGTTCCGGCAGGTAGTCCCAGGTCAAGTTGAGCAATCCCTGGTCGCGCGGATTGGTCGATCCGCTATAGAGCTCCTTGAGCCGCCGGCCGAGGTGGTAGACGTACCAGAGATCGGAGCGAGCATCCCCCGGCGGATCGACCGCCTTGTCGTGGAACTGCAGCAGCCGCTGAGTGTTGGTAAAGGTGCCGTCCTTCTCTGGCGGGCCCGCGGTCGGCAGGAGGAACACCTCGGTCTTGACATCGGCCGGCTTCCAACCTTCGGGCGCTGCGTACCAGAAGGCGGCGGTCTCGGTCTCGTAGAGGTCGATGGCGACCATCCAATCGAGCTGGGTCAGCGCCTTGCGCTGCAGCCCCGCGTGAGCGCTGCCGTTCGCCGGATTCTGCCCGAACACGACAAAGCCCTTGACCTTTCCGTCCGCCATCGCCGCCGAGGTCGAGATGTGCGAATGATCGCCGGTCAGCTTGGGAATCCACTGGTAGCCAAATTCGTTCTCGGCGGTGGCGGCGTCCCCGTACCAGGCCTTGAGCAGCGACACCATGAACTTCGGCAGGTTCGACCAGTAGCCGCCCCTGACCGCCGACTCCCGCATGTAGCGTTCAAGTGTGTCGTCGCTCTTGAAGGCCGCCGGGTGCGGCAGGTAGCCCGGCAGCAGGTCGAAGAGAGTTGGCACGTCGGTCGATCCCTGGATTGAGGCGTGGCCGCGCAGCGCCATGATGCCGCCGCCCGGCCGTCCGATGTTGCCGAGGAGCAACTGCAAGATGCCCGCCGCGCGGATGATCTGCGCGCCATAACTCTGCTGCGTCCAGCCGACCGCGTAGCAGATCGCGCTGGTTCGGTCGCGCCCGGAGTTCTGGGCCAGGATCTCTGCCACCTGAAGAAAGAGCGACTGAGGCGTCCCGCAAACCCGCTCCACCATCTGGGGCGTATAGCGGGCGTAGTGGCGCTTGAGAATCTGAAACACCGATCGCGGGTCCTGCAGGGTCTCGTCGCGAGCCGGCCGGTGCTTGGCCGGACTCGTGCCCTCCATCCCGTGGCCGGAATGGGTCGATGCGTCCTCTTTCGCCTCTTGCGCCGGACCGGCGTAGGCCCAGCTGGCGTTGTCGTACGAGCTCGATTTCGGGTCGTAGCCGGAGAAGAGGCCGCCGTTGTCCTCGGCATCGACGTAGTCGTCGCTGACGATGGACGAGGCGTTGGTGTAGGCGACGACGTAGTCCTTGAACCACTTGTCGTGGGTGAGGACATGGTTGATGAGCCCGCCAAGAAAAGCGATGTCGCTGCCGGCGCGGATCGGGACATAGAGGTCCGCCAGGGCCGAGGTTCGGCTGAATCGCGGGTCGACGTGAATCAAGGTCGCGCCACGCTCTTTGGCCTTCATCGGCCAGCGGAATCCGACGGGATGGTTCTCCGCCATGTTGCTACCCATGATCAGGATCGCGTCGGCATTGGCAAGGTCCTGCTGGAAGGTGGTGGCCCCACCTCGTCCGAAGCTTGTCCCCAGACCGGGGACGGTGGAGCTATGTCATATGCGGGCCTGGTTTTCGATGGAGACGACGCCCAGGCCGCCGCTGAACAACTTCTTGATCAGGTAGTTCTCCTCGATGTCCATGGTGGCGCCGCCGAGGGTGGCGATCGCGGTCGTCTGGTTGACGAGCTTGCCCTCGGGTGTGCGCTCGACGAAGCTCGCCTCCCGCGTCTCTTTGATCAGGGTGGCGATCCGGTCCATCGCCCAGTCCAGCGGCCGATCTTCCCAGTGGTCCGAGTGCGGCGCGCGGTAGCGCACCGTGGTCACCCGGTTCGGGTTGACGAGATATTGATAGGTTGAGGCGCCCTTCGGGCAGAGCGTGCCCTCGTTGATCGGCGAGTCGGGGTTGCCCTCGATATCGATGATCCGCCGGTCTTTGACGTAGACCAGCTGGCTGCAGCCGACCGCACAGTAGGGGCAGACCGACGGCACGGCCTTGTCCGCGTCGCGGATGCGCGGCTTCTTCTCGAGTGATTCGCGGGACATGGGCTGTGGCGCCATACCCAGCCGGCCGATCGGACCCAGCCCCTGACCACCAGCTTGCTCGACCGCCATCCGCGCCTCCTTGAAACGCCGGTGAACCGGTGCCGAAAGTCCTACGCTGAGTATATGGAGGGCTTTGCCGGCCGGGTCTGTCCGTAACGCCGGCTCGTAGTCACAGGGATGAGACGCGTCCTCGTCGTGATCCTGGGATCGCTGCTGCTGGCGCTGGGTGTCGCCGGATGCGGCGCCTCGTACGGCTCTGGCTCGGGCAGCTCACCCGCCGCCAGCTCGAATCCCGGCTACTAGGCACGCTGCCAGACCAGCCGTCCAAACGCCGTTAAACCTTCTAAGGGGCCTCTCAGGGCGCATTCAAACCGCGCCCCTAGCCTGAGATCACCATGGACGACGCGCCTGTCACGACGTCGCCCGCACCGCCGCGCCGCCCGATCTGGCAGCGGCCCGTATCGCGACGGGCCGTCCTCGCCACCGGCGCCACCGGCGCCGCCGCGGCGGCGCTGGCCGTGCTCTGGAAGGGGAACGACCTGTCACAGATTCTGGACCACGTCCGTGACCTGACGCACGGCTACCAGGGTGCGCTGAGCAGCGAACGGGTCCGCGTCGCGCACCTGCTTCGACGGTCCGGGTTCGGCGCCACCAAGGCCGAGCTCGATCACTTTGCGGCAATGGGGCAGACAGCCGCGACCGAGGCGATCCTGAATTATTCGAAGACCTCGAACGCCGCCCTCGAGAGCCAGCTGCCCACCATCGATCTCGGCGGGACGCCACAGCCGACCGCGGCCGCTATCCAGGCCTGGTGGCTACAGCGAATGGCACAGTCGGCTCGCCCCCTCGAGGAAAAGATGACGTTGTTCTGGCACGGCCTCCTCACCAGCGGCCTCGACAAGGCCGGCCCGGCGCAGCTCTTTACCCAGAACCAGCTCTTCCGTGGCATGGCGCTCGGAAATTTCGACGACCTGTTAAAGGCCGTATCGAAGGACCCCGCGATGATGGTCTACCTCGACACGGAGACTAACCGGAAGGGGAAGCCCAACGAGAACTACGCCCGCGAGCTGATGGAGCTTTTCACGACCGGTATCGGCCACTACACCGAGGACGATGTGCGGGAGTCCGCGCGCTCCTTCACCGGCTGGACGCTGCAGGGGGGCAAGCAGCTGCGCTATGCGAGCGCGTCGCAGTTGGTGCCGCGGCTTCACGATGCCGGGGTCAAGACCTTCATGGGGAAGACCGGCACCTTCACCGGCGATGACATCGTCGAGATGCTGGTGCGGCTGCGGGCGACGGCGGTCCGGCTCAGCACCCGACTCTTCAGCTTTTTCGCCTACCCGAATCCCGACCAGGAGATCGTCAACCACCTGGCGGACACCTTCCAGAAGGCCCACTACAACGTCGGCGCGGTGGTGCGCCAGATCTTCACGATGGACGCCTTCTATTCGGACCAGGCATACCGGGCGCTGGTAAAGAGCCCCGCCGAACTGGTCGCGCAGACGCTGAAAGCGACTGGCGCCAATGCCCGGGGCTACACCGCCGCCGCGGCCGCGATGGCCCCGATGGGGCAGGTCCTCTTCTATCCCCCGAACGTGGCGGGCTGGCCTGGCGGGTCCTCGTGGATCAACAGCTCGACCCTGCTCAACCGGATCAACTTCGCCAACGCCGCCGCCCAGCGGAGCCAGGCGTCGATGACCGCCCAGACGCTGGCGCAATTGTCTGACACGCTAGTCGATGCCAACGTCAGCCCGACGACGCGCGATGGCCTGGAGGCGTTTGCAGCGGCGCACTCCGCTGACCAGGCAGGCCTGCTCTTCATGGTGTTGGCCACGCCTGAATTCCAACTGAATTGATGGAGATGAACCTCAATGTTTAGCCGCCGCGACTTCCTCAAGCAAGGCTTGGTGCCGGTGTTCGCCGGCTCGGCGGTGCCGTCGGTCTTCGCCAATGGCGTGGCCGCCGCTGCCGCCGATTCGCCCAACGCCACGCCGAGCGACCGGGTGCTGGTACTGGTCCAGCTGGCCGGTGGCAACGACGGGCTGAACACGGTCATCCCATTCCAGGACGGCGCCTATCACGATGCGCGTCCGACGTTGCGCCAGGACCAGGGCGTGCTGGGACTCAACGCCCAGCTCGGGTTGCATTCGAATTTGAAGGGTCTGAAAGCCAGCTGGGACGCCGGCCAGCTCGCCATCGTGCAGGGAGTCGGTTACCCAAACCCGAGCCTCTCGCATTTCGCTTCGATGTCGATCTGGGAAACGGCCAGCGTCCAGGGTGGGATCGGCGATGGCTGGCTGGGCCGCTACTTGAACTATCTCGATCAGGTGGGAGAGACGCCGAACCACGCGCTCGAGGGCGTCAGTGCCGGCTCGCTGGTTCCGCCGGAATTGCGATCGAAGACTCCCGTGACCGCGCTCCAATCGCTGCGGACCTTCCGGCTGCAGCCGGTGAACGAGCACGGGACCCAGGTGGACGTGGAAAACCCACTGATGAAGTTCTACGGCGCGTTCAAAGGCGCTGGGCCGGCGCCGTTTGGCGCCCTGTTCGACACCACGTTGCAGGAGGCGCTGCAAGCATCGCACGCGCTGCAGGCCACCGATGCGACCTACCAGGCCAAGGCGACCTATCCGGCCAGCAGCCCGATCGCCAGCTCGCTGAAACTGGTCGCGGAGACGATCGTCTCCGGCCTCGGTGTCCGAGTGGCGCACGTCACGCTGGGTGGATTCGACAACCACTCGCGGGAGAAGCCGGTCCACGACAAGCTGTTGCTCGATCTCGACCAGGCACTGTCGGCGTTCATGCAGGACCTGCAGGGCCACGGTCTCGGCGACAGGGTGCTGGTCATGACCTGGTCCGAGTTCGGCCGGCGGGTCAAGGAGAACGGCAGCGCCGGCACCGACCACGGGACCGCGGCGCCGATGTTCTTGCTGGGGGCGCCGGTGAAGGGCGGGCTTTACGGGCAGCAGC
>VBDZ01000031.1 GCA_005881215.1 Chloroflexota bacterium
TCTTGACCGACTGGTTCGTGCCTGGGAGGACTGCGATACGAATGCGTTAGTGGCGCTGCTGACTGACGACGTGTGGTTGCGGATGCCACCGAATCCTCTCGAATACCAAGGTAAGGAGACGGCCAAACGGTGGTTCGCGACCAGTGCGTTCCGCGAGGGCCAACGCTTCCGGCTCGTCCCTACTCGTGCGAACGGACAACCCGCATTCGGCCTCTATCTCTTCAGCCCGATAAGTCGCGTCGCCCACGCGTTCGGCCTGATCGTGGTGACCATAGCTGGCGATCGGGTCAGCGCTATCACGGCATTTGAGAGCGGCATGATGGCACGATTCGGCCTGCCGCGATCGGTCGCGCCAGACTGATTCTGGGCGTACTGGTCGCTTGGCAGCCATGCAAGAGTGTGGTAGCCGAGGTAAGTCATCTGTGCGGATCGGTGTAGCGAGCTATCGGAGATCGAGGAGCAAGTCGATGAATGGGACGCTGCAGGACAAAGTCGCGGTGATCACCGGGTGCACCTCGGGGATAGGACTGGCCACCGCGAGACTATTCGTCGAAGAGGGTGCCTTCGTCTTCATTCTGGGCCGGCAGAAGGAGCTCGATGAGGCAGTAGACAGCATAGGACGCGATGTCAGGGTCAAATTCGAAAACTGGCGGGGGGCGACGCGAACGATCCGTCCCTCGACATCGCCGACCAGCCCCATTCCCAGGGCATAGAGGACGAATTGCAAGGCGCCGGCCAGAAATCCGTTTCGAGCCAGGGCACTGCCGACGACGGCCAGAAAGATGGGCAGCGTGCAGCTCAATGAGGCCAGTGCGTAGGCGAGTCCATAGGCGAAGTAACCGCCAAGGCCAACCTGTCGAGTGCGCGCTCCAAGCCGAGCCGCCAATTCCTCACCGACGCTGGCGAGCACTCTGCCCGCGGTAAACACCAGCACGACGCCCATGGCGAGGGCCAGCCAGGGGAGCCAACGAGAGACGCTCGCCGCAGCAAGGCTCAAGACGATCCCCGCCAGCCCGAATAACAACACAAAACTGATGCTCACCGTCCCTCCGATGCGCAGCGCGTTCAGGACACAGAACCCGACACCGCTTCGTGAGTCAGTGCCATCGGCCACACCCAGGTAAAGGCCGAGGTAGCTCGGGAGCATGGCGAAACCGCAGGGGTTGAAGGCCGTAACCATGCCGGCGCCGATGGCATAACCGACGGGCGCGGCGGAAACGACCCGTCCGAGCGCCGTCGACGACGAGCCGGAAAGCGACTCGATGGCTCCGGTCACGGGACCGATCCCGGACCCGGTGGCGATCGCGGCAATCGCGGCGACGGAAAGCGTAGCCAGAGGCACCAGAAGCGTCGTGACCGTCCGCGGCCAGGACCCCGGCCGCCGGCGCCAGGCAAACCGACTGTCAGGCGTTGCTTCGCGCTCTCGTTCGATGCCGGATCCTAGGCGGCGCCCAGCAGCTTTTGCTGGATTCGGCTCCGCAGCTGATCCTCGGTCATGATCCCGGTGACGTGATCGGTGACCTGGCCGGTCGCCGTGAGGAACAGCGTGGTCGGCATCTCCTGGACCTTATACAGCTGGAGCGGCGACGCATCCACCGAGTAGCCCAGTGGATACGTGATGCCCCAGCTCCTTGTAGAGCCGGACCGCGTCGTCGTGGGTTCCCAGCCCGGTGTATGGACCGACGTCCACGCCAACGAAAATAACCCGTCCGGAAAACTCGGTGGAGACCTCCTGGAAGCCCAAGCATTTCCACCCGGCACGGTGGGCAGTTGCCGGCCTAGAAGTTGAGGACCACTGGCTTCTTCTGCGCGAACACCCTGGAAAAAGCTGTCTTTTGGCCCCCCAGGAGCGAATCTCCCTGGTAAGCGACGACGTTGAAGTCGTTTCCTGTGCTGGTGGTCCCACCGCCGAAGGATGGATGAAGCAGCGCCAGGAGGAGCAGAACTCCGGCGACGCCGGCAATGGGCCATCCCCAGCGCCGAAGCCAGTACGGCCGCCCGCGCCTGCCGGCTGTTCTGCCTGGTGCTGGTCTGGCAGCGGGCACGTTGGCCTTCGGCCGCCCCGATTTGCTCACTTACTCACCTAACTGTATGAGGCCAGCCGCAGGCTTGGATTTCCACGTCCTAACGGCTGGCCTCTCGAGGGTTGGCTCAGGCTGCGACCTGTCGCCGAACCACGGTATTGTCCGGCCTAGCTCTCCCTGACTCGATAGCGACCATGGCGATCGCAGCAGCGGCCAGGGCGAAGTCCTTGAGCAGGAACTGGCCAGCCAATGTCAGGTATGGAAAGCCCTTGGATCCATAGGTCACGGCAGGCGCAACGGCGAAGATCGTCAGGGTGCCGGCGAAGAGAATCAGGACCAGCAATCCGACATAGCGGGTGGCGATGCCGGCGAACAGCAGAATGCTCGCGGTGATTTCCAGCACGCCAACTCCATAGACGAATGCGTTCGCGGCCAGAAATGGCAGCGACGCATGCAGCAACCCCACCACTGGGCTTGGATCGGCGAACTTGAGCGCGCCAATCCAGAGCAGGATGAGGCCGAGGCTGATTCGAAGCAGCGGCCCGGCGATCCGCTCGACCAAGTTGAATAATTCGTCCATTCGCAACCTTACGGCTGGACCGGGCAGCGGAAATCAGCGGCGGGAACGCGGGTCACGGTCACGTCGCCGGCGGCGGCTGCGGTCTGGACGGCCTGCACGCTGGTCAGCGGATAGGGGGTGATGCCGGACCTGAACGTGACGAGGTTGACCGCCCAGGCGCCTCCGTGATAGTCAGCGGTCCCCGGGGCGACGCCTGCGATGCCGAGCTGACCGGCAGCCCCGTTGGTGACCTTGAAGAATGGATCCTGGCCGCTATTGGGGAACGCCGAGGGCGTCACCACGGTGTGGATGGTGCCGCCGTTGTAAAACAGCGTCCCGAATCCGACAGCGGCGTTCGCGCTGTCGGCAAAGCCCGAGATGGCTGTCCCCAGCAGCAGGGCGCCTGCGACGAGCGAACCGGCGATCAATCGTTTCATGTCGTTGACCTCCTGACGTGGAATGGGAGCCATGATGGCGGGGCCGTATGACATGCAGATGACGGGACTTCATGGGCGCTTCATGAAACCGGCTCCCCTTCATTCGGCTGTCATAGACAGTGACTAAGCTCAAGCCGGTGGGCGCACCCGTTCTCGTGGTCGACGACGACCCGAAGATCGTTCGCCTCGTGCGGACGTACCTCGAACGAGAGGGGTTCGCGGTGGTGACCGCGATGGATGGCCGGACAGCGCTGCAGGTCATTCGGGAGCAGCCGCCCCAGCTCATCGTCCTGGATTTGATGCTGCCGGAACTGGACGGACTTGCCCTCCTGCGGATCGTGCGGGAAGACTCTGATATGCCAGTCTTGATGCTCTCCGCGCGCGGGTCCGCCGCCGACCGGGTGTACGGCATCACGGAAGGGGCCGACGACTATCTCGCCAAACCCTTCTCTCCGGCCGAGCTTGTCGCGCGAGTTAAGTCCATCCTGCGGCGCAGCGGTGCAGCCAATCGGCGGCCAGCAGGGCAAGCCGGACAACTCCGTTTCCTCGACCTCACGATCGACCTTGACCGGCATGAAGTCGCCAGTTCCAATCGGCCGGTGCCGCTGACCGCCGCCGAGTTCCGACTCCTGGCCGCGCTGGTGCGGGCGGATGGGCGTGTGCTCAGCCGCGAGCTTCTCCTCGATGCGCTCTACGGGGCGACGCCTGTTGACGCGCTCGACCGCACAATCGATGTCCACATCGGCAGGTTGCGAGAGAAACTCGGCGATGATGCCGAGCGGCCACGGTACATCGCCACCGTTCGGGGGGCGGGATACAGGGTCGTCAGAACGGTGCGTGAATGATCCGGCGGATGCTCCTGCGGCCCATGGCGGCCCGGATTGCAATCGCCACCCTGGTCGTTAGCTCCGCTGCTTTGCTGGTGATCGCCGTCGGCATTCTGGTTGTCAGCCAATCGCTGTTCCGGCACCTGATGCAGGAACATGGTGCGACCGCCGCGGCTGCCAAGGGCATGTTCGAGCAGACGGTCGGGACGGTCTTCCTGCTCGCGTTGTTACTGGGGGTGGTCCTCAGCCTGGGGCTCGCCGTTGTACTGGCACGTCATCTTTCGCGGCCGCTGGAACAGATCGGGCGAGCCGCCCGGCGTGTCGCTCATGGCGACTATCACGCACGTGTCCCGCGACAGGGACCTAGCGAGGTGATCTCGCTCGCCGATTCCTTTAACAAGATGGCCGCGAGCCTGCAAGAACAGGAGCGCATGCGGCGTGAGTTCATCATCAACGCGGCCCACGAGTTGCGGACGCCGCTGACCAACTTGCAAGGTTACCTCGAGGCATTGCGTGACAATGTGATCGCACCCGATCCAGAAATCTTTGCCTCGCTCCACGAAGAAGCTGATCGCCTCGTGCGACTGTCTCATTCGCTGGATTTGCTCGCCGAGGGCGATTCGGGAATGCCGCCGCACGCGCCCATCACCGTCGACCTGGCTGCGGCGGTCCGCTCCGCAGTCGACCTCGCTCGCCCCGCGTTCGACCGCCGTCGCATCAGCGTCGAAATACGCCTGCCGAACGCAATAGGGGCGCGCAGCCGTCCGGACGAGCTGGCCCAGGTGCTCGCGAACCTTTTACAGAACGCGTCGCGGTACACGCCCGAGGGCGGTCGCGTGACGGTAACCGTTGAAGACCGCCAGGCCGACGTGCTGATCAGCGTGACCAACAATGGCGACGGCATTCCCCCGGCAGACCTGCCGCACGTGTTCGAGCGCTTCTACCGAGTCGAGAAGTCAAGAGACCGGGCGCGCGGTGGGGCAGGAATCGGACTGGCCATCGTCAAGCAGCTCGTGGAGTCGGCCGGCGGTCGGGTTGGTGTGGAATCCGAGGACGGCCTCACCAGATTCTGGTTCACCGTTCCAGCCGGAGCGATCCGCTCAGGCCTACCATCGGATTAACGGAGGACGCGATGAGCGAACGCAACCCTCGTGGCACGGTCGTCTTCGACATCATCGGCACCTGCTTCAGCCTCAATCGGGTCGCGGACGCACTCTCAAGGGCTGGGGCGCCAGCCCACGCCCTACCCCTCTGGTTCGCCCGGTCGTTGCGGGATGCCTTCGCCCTTTCGCACGCCGGAGGGTATCAACCGCTCAAGTCGATGCTCGAGGCTGAATTGCCACGCACGCTTCAGCAGCTCAAAGTTGCTGCCACGCCCGATCAGCTTGCGCAGATTGGCCGCCCATGCCTGGGACATCCAGGGAGCTATCCGCGCCGGATTTCGGACCATTTTCATTAGCAGCCTGGAAGGCGGCTATCTCGACGCGTATCCGAAGCCGGATGTCAGCGTTGTTCAGCTCAGCGAGGTCGGGTCAGCGCTTCGCGCCGCAGCGACCGTGGGGTGAGCCGGACGATGGCCATTTCTCCGCTCGGGGCCGTGCTGCGCGGAATGGTCGCGGCGGCCGTGGGCACCGGCGCCATGGATTCGGTCTGGTATCGGCGATACAAGCGCGAACCATCCGACCACGACATGCCCGGCATACGCGTTTTGTCACGGCGGGAATTTCTCCCAAAAGTCTGTCTTGTCCCAATCGGCTTTCACAAAGCGCTGGGACTTTTCGAGGTGGAAGCAGTAGTGTGTGGTGACCTGCTCAAAAGCGTGGTGCATCATCCGCTCAGCGGCAAGTTCGTGGTCGGTTAGGGCCACAGGTTCAAAGCGCCGCCGAGTCGTCCAGTCGTCGGCCTTGTCATCAAAAATCGCACGAAACCAGTATTCCCGTCCCTCATGCAGCAGGATCCCAGTCACGGGGCCGTCCCACCATCCGTCGCTCCAGAGCGCCCGAAGATTTCGCAGCCGATTCAGTGGTTCCAACCGGCGGCCCCTATTTCGGGTTTTGAGTTCCCTCGGCTTTGGTGATCGTAACCTCGGGTGGCCCCTCTAAAGTCATCTCAGGTTCGGTCGGCAGGCCGACGCCAATCAGGCGAATGCTGGTGCCAGGCGGCGCCTTCGTAGGGCCTTCAAAGCTCAATGTGGCTTTGATTCGTTCTTGCTCTTCCGGTCCGGTGTTTCTCGAATCCATGATTACCGTCCTTCCCTCGAAGTGCGGAAGGTCACCGGTCTCCGAGAACATTCTCTCGACCGGACCGGAGAGAACGCCGACAAGGACAGCCGAGTAAGGCTTCTCTGACGCTGGCGCAAAGGTACCGATTAGTCGTTTCACTTCGTCACTGAGACCCAGCAGTTCACCAATCGCTGCCGACAAAGCACGCTCCAGGCCGGGAAGGATTTCCCGGGCAATGGCCGCAAGCTTATCGAGATCCTCAAAGCCGTGCAACAGGCCGTTGCGCAATCGGCGGGTACTCGCAGTGACCTCGCGGCCCAGCTCGTGCTCGATCCAGGCATAGGCACCTCCGGCCACCGGCCGTCTGATCGCCCCGCCACATTTTGGACACTTGGCCTCTTCAAACAGCGGAACGTTGAGGTGCTTACCCAGGGCGGGATTGAGAGTTTCGAATGCGGCCCAAATTTGGCTAAAGCGGTCTAAGACGTCGTCGGTCGTTAGCGCACCTCTGTACCACCTCAGCGCCCGCGACAGCCGCTTATAGCTGTCCGGCGGCAGTTCAAATAGCTTCTTGAAGACCTCCGCGGGTGCGCCCTTCGGAATACGCCGGGTGGGTCGTAAGCCGAGATCGTCTTCGATGAATTGACGAAACTCGCGCTCGGACTCATCAGGTCCTATTTCATGAACTAGAGGAAAGCGCGGCAGGTGCACTGGGGCAACGCCCACTAGCCCAAAGACGGCCGCAAGAAAGTGAGCTTGTTCAAATGCCATGGCCGAAGCAGCGTTGACGTCGGCCGCCGAGACAATGGCCGTTACTTCCAGGTCTCCGGGAAATGCAGTCCCCCGTTCGTCCGTTCGGTAAAGCGTCCGCACCGAGGCGTGAATGCCAGCTTTCTGCTCCACGAACTTGATTGCCTCGCCACGTCCGAGGGTCACCCTGGATTTCGCACGGAGGACAACCCGATACTCTCTGTCCGCTCCCATCTGGCCCTCGAACTCCTTTTCACTTAACTATGCCGTCAGTTATGCCGTTAGACGTGGGATCCGGCCGCTGGCTCGACGGCTGTCAGTACTCGCGGCCGGGCCCGGAGACCACTCCTCCAATTCAAGACTGGCGGGGGCGCGACGGGAACGATCCGTCCGTCGACATCGCCAAGGATGCCGACCAGCGGTTTTGAAGACCGTGGAGCCCACCTGAGCCCATGCACCCCCGGTGCTGGGCTGAGGTTACAGAACGGCGTCGATTCTCTGTCGGAGGAGAGC
Source organism: Chloroflexota bacterium (assembly GCA_005881215.1). GTDB lineage: Bacteria > Chloroflexota > Dormibacteria > CF-121 > CF-121 > CF-13. Next base: position 7,333 of record VBDZ01000031.1, read on the forward strand.
TTTCGGCTTGTAGCCGACAATACGCTCGGCCGGTTTGCCGGCTCGGAAGAGAATCAGGGTTGGAATGCTGAGCACGGTGAACTTGGAGGAAATCAGTGGGTTGGCATCCACATCCAGCTCGGCGACAGTGACTCGGCCCTCGTACTCGACGGCCAGCTCGTCAATCACCGGCTTGAGCATCTTGCAGGGCGCGCACCAGGTGGCCCAGAAATCGACGAGCACCGGCTGTTGCGACGCCGCGACCGTGGTTTCGAAATTCTGATCGGTTACCTGGAGAAGGTTCTTCGTCATGCCGCTCCTTCCTTCGTCGTTGCCTTCTGGTCGGTCTTAGCGGGTCCTTTGGTCTCGCTCTTGGTCTCGCTCTTGGTCTCGGTTTTCGTCTCGGTTTTCGTCTCGGCTTTCGTCTCGGTTTTGGGACTTTCGGTCGACGCGGCAGCGCCGTCGCTGCCGGCTCCTCGCGAATCGGTCTTGTAGAAACCGCCGCCCTTGAAGATGATGCCGACCGGGTAAAAGACGCGGGTTACCGGCGCCCCACACTCGGGGCACTGGCTGAGCGGGGCTTCGGTGATCCGCTGCTGCACTTCGAAATGGTGGCCGCGGCTGCAGCGATATCCATATACGGGCATGTCGACTTCCTTATACCCGAATTTCGGCCCCGGGGAAACGCTCGGCCCGCGGCGCCGCTAGTTGATCCAGAGCTTGCTCTTTGGGCGCGGTTCCTCGGAAGCCGGGTCGGCGAAGTCGCCGGGTTGTAACAGCCCGCTCTGCATCATCTCGGTCACCCGGTCGAAAAAGGCCTCATCCGGGCTGGTGAGATCGGCGATTTCAGTCCCCGGTCCCTCGGCCAGAAATCGCTCCAGCGCGGCGCAGATGATGTCGCTCCGGCTGTGCGGTGATGCCAGGGTCGCCCGGTTCAGAGCGTCGAGCAGGGCGTCCGGAATGTAGATGACCACACGCTTGGCGCTCATCGGTCTCAGCATGGTAACCAAGGCGGGCGACCCGGGCAAGCCGAATCGACTCACGAAAATGAAACAAAGCGACCGATCAAATGCGTTACCCCCCACCCTACCCTCCCCCCACAAGGGGGGAGGATTATTTGAGCGCTTGAATTCGAATATCCGCCCCAAGTGGGTTGAAGACGATGCCCGAGGCCGGCTTGGGATAAAAGTAGGTCGACTTCTGCGGCATGACCTGCCCGGCCAAGGCGACAGCAATCACGTCGGAAACGGCCGGCGGCCGGAGTAAGAACGCCGCCTGTGCTGATCCGGCGGCAAGCCGGTCGAAGATCACCTGAACGTCCCGAGAGTAGCTGACGTAGCGCTCCTGCT
>VBDZ01000032.1 GCA_005881215.1 Chloroflexota bacterium
CTGGACGTCGGCGGATGCGGCCGGCTTGCCGTTATTCCCCGGACTGGTTCGCTGGGACGAAGTGCAGGCAGGCGCGATCAACCACGACATCAGGTTCACCGCGCAGCAGACAGACAAGAGCTTCCTGTGGCCCGCGCGTCACCAGGCCGGAACAGCGTCCAGCTCCTTACTGCCTCCGATGGGTGCGCGTTTCAGACTACAGGCGAGCTACGATGTCTCGCACTTCAGTCCACAGGCCCAGGTCATCCTGCTCGCGATGCAGCGCTACGGGTTGATCCTGGCCGACAATGGCAGTAACTGGTTCTTCAGCGGCACCGAGGATGCGGCGTGGCCCGACAGCTTGCTCAGTGAACTGAAGACCGTTCCCGCCTCGCGATTCGAGGCTGTCGACGAGTCGTCGCTGATGGTCGACGCGAATTCGGCGGCCGTCAGCACCGCGTGCCCGGCGGCAAGCGGGAGCCCGCAAACGAAGTACGCCATCAAGATTTTGCCGCCCCATCTTTGCGGTCGCCTGGGGCAGCGGACACAGCCCGCTCGCCCTGGCTCGCACTGGACGGTCCCGCTGCCAGCGAGCCGCTCGAGTTGGCCCGTCCGCTATTGAGTCCTTTCTGACCCGACGACAGCAAGTACGGCCTCGATTCCGCGCTGCGCGATTGACGCTGGATCCTCTGTCCAGTAGGCCGGGTTGAAGGTCTCAAGACTCCACGGCCCAACGAATCCTCGCGCCTTGAGCATCGCGGTCAGGTCCGCCAGCCTGATCACGCCTTCGCCGGGGAGCAGGCGGTCGGCATCCTCGATCTGGCGGGGCGGCTTGGCCGGCGCGTCATTGAGGTGCACCAGCGCGATCCGCTCGACCGGGTAGCTATCCAGCGGCTCGCTGCCGCTGGCGTGCCAGTGGCACGAGTCGAGCACCAGGTCGATCGCGTCGATCCCATCGACGGTTTCGGCGGCGATCGCCGGGGTGTTGATCGGGCAATCGCTGAACCCGAGAAACTCGAACGCGATCCGGATCCCCAGCCGGTCAGCCCGATCGCGGGCCAGCTCCAGGGCGTCGCGCGTCCCAGGGATCGCGCGCCGGGTTTCGAGGCCCGGGGCCCGCGGAGGAATGGCGAGCAGAAACGGCACCCCCAGCTCACGACAGATGTCGAGTCGGGGGCCGAGGTCACCATCCAGCATCGCCCGGTCCATCCGGCCGTCGGCCCGTACCGTGAGCGCCACCCCATTGAGGGTGAGCACCTCGCGCGGGCGCGCCATCGCCGCCGTTGCGCGCACCTCCGCGCCGTCCCCGAGCAAGCGCTCGGCACGGGCCTCGATCCCGGCATACCCGGTTTCGCGGGCAATCGCCAGCAGCCGCTGGGTGGGCGTGGTCATGATGGTCGCTCCGTTCAGATAGACGGCGGCGGTCACTTTTCGCGGATGACGCCGAACGTCAGGCCCGCCACGACGTACTTGCGGGCGATCACCATCAGGGCAAGCGGGATCGCCATCGCGATCACGCCCGCCGCCGCCATATCGTTCCAGATGATCTCGAACTGCGTGACCAGGCCCTGTACCCCGACCGGGAAGGTCTGGGCGTTCGGGGTGGCAGTCAGGATCAGGGCAAAAAGGAACTCACTCCATGAGAACGTGAACACGATGATGCCGGCCGCCATGATGCCAGGGGCGGCGAGGGGGAGCAGCACTCTCAGGAAGGACGTCCATCGATTGGCCCCGTCGACCATGGCCGCATCCTCGAGCTCCAGGGGGATCTCGGTCAGGAATCCCTTGAGCATCCAGATCGCAAAGGGCAGGTTGAAGAGCGAGTAGATGCCGATCAGGGCGATCGGCTGGTCGTAGATCTGCAGCGTGCGCACGATGGCGAAGTAGGGGATGACCACCGCGATCGGCGGCAGGAACCGCAGCGACAGCGCCCAGTTCAGGACGCCGACCCGGAGTCGCACCGGCACCGCGAGGCGCGTGATCGGGTAGGTGATGATCAGGCCGACCACGATGGTGACGACCACGGTGAAGAAGCAGACGATGATGCTGTTCTTCAGCAGGACCCAGAAGCCGCGGTCGATCAACACGCTCACGTACGGCTCGATGGTCGCGTTGTGGGGCAGCAGGTGGATGGTGGCGGCAAACAGCTCGGACTTCGTCTTCAAGGACGTGACAACCAGCCAGTACAGCGGAAACGCATATAGAAGGGCGGCGATACCCAGACCGAGCAAGGCAATCGCGATTCGGAGCAACGTGACCGGCGTCCGGGCCCGCTTCATGCGCGCTCCAGCGGTAGGACCCGCGTGATCAGCGAATAAAGGATGCTGATCGAGACCAGCACCACGACCGCGAGGGCCGCGGCCTGGCCGGTGTCGAAGAACTTGAACTCGGTGCGGTAGAGATAGAGGCTCAGCAATTGCGTCGTCGTGCCCGGCCCGCCTCCCGTCAGGATGTAAACGTGATCGAAGACCCGGAGGACATCGGCCAGCCGGAAGAACAGGATGAGCAAGAACAGCGGCCGCAGATAGAAGAGCTCGATGTAGCGAAACTGCGTCCACCAGCCGGCCCCGTCGACCTGGGCAGCCTCCACCGACTCCCGGGGAACGGTTTGCAGTCCGGCGAACAGGACGAGGTAGACGAACGGCGTCCACTGCCAGACGTCGACACTGGCGACTGAGAGCATGGCGAGCGTTGGGTTGCTGAGCCACTGAATTTCCTGGTGGATCAGTCCCAGCCGCTCGAGGATGATGTTCAGGACGCCGTAGCCCGGCGCATAAATCAGCCGGGCCACCACCCCGATCGCTACCGGCGGAACCACCAGCGGCAGCACGGCCAGCACATAGAGGGTGGCGCGCAACCCAGCGCGCCGAACGGTGCGGTGGACGAGCAGCGCGAAGCCCAATCCCAGGACGATCTCGCTCGGAAGGACGATGAGCGCATAGACACCGGTGGCGCGGAGCGCTTCATAGAACAGCGGATTGGCCAGGGCCCGCGTGAAGTTCCGAAGCCCGAGAAAGGAGCCATCGTCGGCGGTCACCGACTGGATGAGGACGACGATGAACGGGATGGTCACGATGACGAACACCGTCCCCAACGCCGGCAGCAGGATCAGGTAGGCGAGACGCTCCTGCCGGCCGCGCCGGCGCCGGCCGACCCTCACCGGACGCTCGTCGGTGGGGGCCGGTAGCTCGGCGACCAGGCGACTCACATCGTCAATCTAAGACGGGTAGCCCGCTCCTTGCATGGTGGTCCGGATTTGCGCGGCCGCCGACATCATCGCGTCCTTGGGTGTCTTCAGTCCCGCGATCGCCTGGTTGACCGCCGTTCCGTAGATCGTCTCGACGGCGTTCCACTGATCGGTCCGCGGCCTCCAGTTCGGCGGCGCCGCGAGCGATTTGGCGAGGGCTGGGAAGTAGGGGTTTGTCTGACCCAGCGTGGCGTCGTTGAGCAGGCTGGTGCGGGTGGGGATGCCGCCGTTCTGGACGTAGGTTTTCATATTGTCCGCTTGCAACATCCACTTGATGAAGTCGGCCGCGGCCGACCCGTTGTGGGATCCCTTCGGGATTCCGAGCAACCAGTTGCCCATCATGCCGATACCCTTGCCGCTGGGGCCCTGCGGGATGGGGATGTACGCCATCTTGCCGATGACCTGCGAAGAGCCCTGCGCCTCCACAACGCCGGTGACCTCTGCCGGCCAGGTGGTGGACTGGAACGCCTGACCAATTGCGATGAGCCGATCGCGGTCGGCCGCGTCGATGTTGTCGGCGCTGGGCTCGGCGTACTGCTTGAGCGTCTTGGTCAGGAAGGTGATGGCGTCGATCGACTCCGTGGAGTCGAGCTTGACCTTCCAGTTCGTGTCGAACACGTCGCCGCCGAATGACCAGAGAATCGGCAATGAGTCGCTGCTGGCCGGGTTGGTGGCTTTGCCGCGGATGACGTAGCCGTAGAAGTTGGCCTTGTTGAATCTGGCCGCGTTCGCCTTCACATCATCCCAGCTGGTTGGCGCGGCGGTGGCAAGGTCCTTGCGGTACATGAACATCTCGACGTTGCCGACGATGGTGATCCCGTAGAGGTGTTTGGCCTTGCTCTGCTCGGTGGGTGGAACGGGCCCACTCGGCGGCGGCCAGGTTCCCACGTCGTACACGATGCTCGGGATGTCGGAGTCCCGCGTGAACCCGAAATTGGAGTCGAGCGGTTGCAGAGCGCCCATCGTTCCGAACTTCGGCATCCACGGGTCGTCCATCATGCACAGGTCGTATGAGGAGCCGTTCGCCTGGAACGTGGTCACCAGCTTCGAGAACAGCGTGTCGTAGGGGAACTCCACGATCTCGATCGTGATGCCGGTCTTTGCGGTGTACATCGGTCCGACTTTCTTCAGCGGCCCGTCCTCCGCCCCCTGGACGGCGGCGACCGTCAGCTTCGATGGCTTGTTGCTGGTGCTGGTGCCGGTGCCGCAGGCGGCCAGGATCGCCGGGATCGAGGTGAACGCCGCTCCCGTGACGGCTGTCCGTTTGACAAATTCACGCCGAGTGATTCGCTGCATTCCCTTTCCTCCTATGAGGTTGCCGAGGCTCACTCTCAAAACCGAACCCCACTATAGTATTGAGGTCAGGTTGTCATTACAACTGGTTTTGTGGGGCTGAGGGTAGATGGGGGCTGGCAGGGGACTCAGGGACGCCGTTCTCGACCGAACCAGCCCGGTGCCGCTGTACTACCAGCTCGCGCAGAGCCTCGAGACGGCCATCCGCTCCGGCCGCCTCTCCTCCGGCTCGCATCTCGACAACGAGCTCGAGCTGGCACGGCAGCTCCGCATCAGCCGGCCGACGGTGCGCCGCGCGATCGCCGTCCTGGCGAACAGGGGTTTGGTGATTCGGCGGCACGGCATCGGGACGCTCGTCGTTCCGGTGAAGATCCGCCGCCCCGTTCGACTCAGCAGCCTCTACGATGACCTGGCTGAGGCAGGCCAGGCCCCGACGACGCGAATGCTGGCCTTTGAAACTGTGCCCGTCCCGGCTGAGGTCGCATCCAGCCTGCAGGTGTCTCGAGGCGCGCGCGTCCTTCACTTCGAACGGCTGCGAATGGCCAGCGGCCAGCCCATCGCCCTGATGCGAAATTTCCTCCCCCTGTCGCTCGCCGAGATCGTGACCGAAGGCGATTTGAGGAACACCGGCCTGTACCGGCTGCTGCAGCGAGGTGGCATTCACCTGCGACTGGCATCACAATCGATTGGCGCGCGCAGCGCGCAGCCGCGGGAGGCCAAGCTGCTCAAGGTGCCCAGCGGATCACCGTTGCTCACCATGCGGCGGATCAGCTACGACGATGCCGGCCGGTCCGTCGAGTACGGCTCCCATGTCTATCCCGCAGACCGGTATTCCTTTGAGATGAGCGTCGTGTCAGACTCGACGACGTGACCGTCGCTGCCAGGGAGATCCTGGCCCGCCTCACCGAGATTCGCGCCACCGATCCCGAGGCGGTGGGGAAGACGTTGGCCAAACGGCGTCGCCGCCCGCTGCTTCAAGGCGGGGGCTCCCTCTTCCTCGTCGCCGCCGACCATCCCGCCCGGGGCGTGCTCAAGGTGGGCGCGGATCCGATGGCGATGGCGGATCGCGGCGAGCTGCTGCAGCGCCTGCTCACCGCGCTCGGCCGGCCGGGCGTCGACGGCATCCTGGGAACCGCGGACATCATCGACGACCTGGCGCTGCTCGGCGCGCTCGACGGCAAGGTCGTGTTCGGATCGATGAACCGCGGCGGGTTGACCGGCTTCCGCTTCGAGCTCGACGACCGGTTCACCGCCTACACCGTGGACGGGATCGTCGCTGCCGGCCTGGACGGCGGCAAGATGATGGTGCGCGTCGCCGACGAACCTGAGGCGCTGCGGACGCTGGCGGCGTGCGCGCACGCGATCAACGAGCTCTCGGCCCGCAAGCTGCCGGCGATGATCGAGGTCTTCGCCAGCGCGGTCGAGGACGGTCGGGTGCGTAACCGCGGCGATGCCGACTCACTGATCCGCGCCATCACGATCGTCTCGGGCCTGGGGACCACGTCGGCCTACCTCTGGCTGAAGCTTCCCGTGGTCGAGGACCTGCCTCGCGTGATGCGGGCCACCAGCCTGCCGACGCTGCTGCTCGGCGGGGACCCGGGTGATGATCCGCAGGCGACCTTTACCAGCTGGAAACAGGCGATGGAGCTCCCGCAGGTCCGCGGGCTGGTCGCGGGCCGCACCCTCCTCTATCCAAAAGACGGCGACGTGGCGCGCGCAGTCGATGCGGCGGCCGCCATCGTGGCCACCCGCGCCAGGTCGTGACGACCATCCGGCTGACAATGGCGCAGGCGCTGGTGCGATTTCTCGCCGCCCAGTACGTCGAGCGTGACGGCGTCGAGCATCGATTCGTCAACGGCTGCTTTGGCATCTTCGGCCACGGCAACGTCGCGGGGGTCGGTGAAGCGCTGTTCGAAGCGCCTGACCGGCTGAGCTATTACCAGGCGCGCAACGAGCAGGCGATGGTGCACGCCGCGGTCGGCTACGCTCGGATGCGCAACCGGCTGGGCATCATGGCCTGCACCAGCTCGATCGGTCCGGGCGCGACCAACATGGTGACCGGCGCCGCGCTGGCGACCATCAACCGGCTTCCGGTGCTGCTGCTGCCGGGTGACATTTTCGCCTCGCGGCCGGTGGATCCGGTGCTGCAGCAGCTCGAGGTCCCCGGGCGGGGCGACGCCTCGGTCAACGACTGCTTCAAACCGGTTTCGCGCTACTGGGACCGGATCACGCGAGCCGAACAGCTGGTGCCCGCGGCGCTGGCCGCGATGCGGGTCCTGACGAGCCCGGCGGAGACCGGCGCCGTCACGCTCGCCCTGCCGCAGGACGTGCAGGTCGAGGCGTACCCCTATACCGACGACTTCTTCAAGAAGCGGGTCTGGCACGTCCCGCGCACCGAGCCCGATACGCGGGCGCTGGATCGGGCCGCCGCCATGATCCGCGCCGCGGACCGGCCGATGATCGTGGCCGGTGGCGGCGTCATCTATTCGGAGTCGACCGATGCCCTACGCCGCCTGGTCGAGGCCACCGGCATCCCGGTCGGAGAGACCCAGGCCGGCAAGGGATCCCTTCCGTTCGACCACCCGTCAAGCCTCGGCGCGATCGGCGCCACCGGGACCCTGGCGGCGAACCGGCTCGCGAAGGGCGCCGACGTCGTCCTCGGCATCGGCACTCGCTGGACCGATTTCACCACCGCCTCCCACACGGTCTTCGGTAATCAGCACGTGCACTTCATCAACCTCAATGTCCTGGGGTTCGACGCCGCCAAGAACAGCGGATTGTCATTGGTTGGTGACGCCCGGGCCGGGATCGAGGCGTTGGCGTCCCGGCTGCGCGGCTATTCGGTGGACCGGTCCTATCGCGATCTCGCGACTCGACTCAACAAGGATTGGGACCGCGAGGTCGGCCGGCTCTACGCGCTCGACCATCAACCGCTGCCGGCGCAGAGCGAGGTGATCGGCGCCGTCAACGACGCGGCCGGGCCGCGCGACGTGGTGGTCTGCGCCGCCGGCTCGATGCCGGGGGAGCTCCACAAGCTCTGGCGCACTCGCGACCCCAAGGGTTACCAGGTCGAGTACGGCTACTCCTGCATGGGGTACGAGATTGCCGGCGCGCTCGGCGTCAAGCTGGCCGCGCCCGACCGCGAGGTCTTCTCCCTGGTGGGCGACGGCT
>VBDZ01000033.1 GCA_005881215.1 Chloroflexota bacterium
CAAAACCTTGATGGAGTACTTCGTTTGCGGGCTCCCGCTTGCCGCCGGGCACGCGGTGCTGACGGCCGCCGAATTCGCGTCGACCATCAGCGACGACTCGTCGACAGCCTCGAATCGCGAGGCGGGAACGGTCTTCAGTTCACTGAGCAAGCTGTCGGGCCACGCCGCATCCTCGGTGCCGCTGAAGAACCAGTTACTGCCGTTGTCGGCCAGGATCAACCCGTAGTGCTGCATCGCCCTCAGGATGACCTGGGCCTGTGGACTGAAGTGCGAGATATCGTAACTGGCTTGCAGTCTGAAACGCGCACCCATCGGAGGCAGTAAGGAGCTGGACACTGTTCCGGCCTGGTGACGCGCGGGCCACAGGAAGCTCTTGTCTGTCTGCTGCGCGGTGAACCGGATGGCGTGGTTGATCGCGCCTGCCTGCACTTCGTCCCAACGAACCAGTCCGGGGAATAATGGCAAGCCGGCCGCATCCGCCGACGTCCAGCCAAGTGGCCGCAACGTGTTCGATCCCAAGTTGAAGACCGCGCCCGAGCCGGCGGTCCATGATGAGCCGCTCCCGGAGAGATCGAAAAGCTCATAGAGCGTGCACGTGTCGCGATTGATGATCAGGGCATGGTGATCACTGCCGTTTTCGATGCTCGTATCGAAGCCGACCGGGTATGGTCCCGGATCACTCTCGCTCGCATATTGAAAGGTCACCGGCACCGTCGCATGGGAATTGTCGACCACGTTGTAGGGAAAGCCATAGGGCGGTCCGCCGAAGTCCGGATGAAGCTTCGTGGTAGCGGCCGCCATTGAGGCGAGCCACTGCGGACTGCTGGGATAAACGGGCAGGCTCGAGATATCGGTGTTCCAGACATTGTCGACCGGGAACACCTGGCAGGTCGTGGTTGGCACCGGAGCCGCTCCAGCGGCGACCCCACCCGCCAGCGTCGAGCCCAGTGACGATGAGGCCACGATCGCGAAGCCGACCAGCGCCTTGCGCATGCATTACGAGTAAGACGCCTCGCGCCCGGTCCGGCAACGACCAACCCGTGACCGGTCGATGACGAGGCTGTCTTGTGTCGAGGGCGTACGGCAGGCGTCGTAGCGATCGCGGCCATTCGGCGCATAGCATTGAGGTCCATGCTTGGTCGCCGGCTCGTCGTGGTCTTGCCAGTGACCATCGTCATGACCGTGATGGTCAGCCACCTCGCGGGGCTGAACGCCAGCCCGCCGGGTCTGTTCGGCGATGAGGCGGCATTCGGTTACAACGCGTGGGCGATCTCCCACCACGGAGTCGATCAATACGGGACTGCCTGGCCGCTTTTTTTTCGTTCCTTCGGCGACTACAAGGGACCGGTGGGTGTCTACTCGGTGGCTCTCCTCACCGCGTTCCTGCCGCTAACCGCCTTCACCGTCCGGCTGCCAGAGGCCCTCGCCGGCATCGCCCTCGGACTGGTGGCCGGAGCGCTGGGCTGGCGGCTCACGCGTTCCCGAGCCGTGGCACTGATCCTCATCCTCGAGGCCTCCTTCGAACCCTGGTTGTTCCACCTGGGCCGCACCATGCTCGAAGCCGACCTGTTTACGGCCCTGTGCTACGCGCTGGCTCTACTGGCCCTCGCAGGGAACGGTGAGCGCCGCTTTCGCAACTGCGCGGCGGCCGGCATCTGCCTGGGTGTCGCCCCATTCACCGCCCAGCCTGCGCGCTTCTTCACCATCGTGATGGTGGGCTTGCTTGTGTTGTCCTTTGCCGGGAGGCTTCGGGGCTGGCAGTTGGCCGCGCTGGTCGGCCCGCCACTGCTCGCCACCGCGGTGGTCGCGGCCGCCGGCGGCGAGGCCGTGGCGCGGCTGGGGGTGGTCAGTGTCTTCAACGGACGCAGCTGGCTCGGCGCCGTACTCTTGGCGCTCACCAACTACGGGCAGTACTTCGGGCCCCGCCTGCTGCTGACCAACGGTGACTCGAAGCTGCTGCTCTCCAGCGGATTCGGCGGCCTGCTGTTCCTGACCGCGATTCCACCGATCGTCCTCGGAGTGGTCGCCGCCTACCGGCGCCGCACCGAGCCGATGGCCAGGATCGCGCTGCTTGGAAGCCTGTTAGCGCCCATCGGTCCGGCGCTGACGGCATCGGTATCCGCGCGACGAGACGTCGTGGCGCTGCCGTTTCTCCTTGTCCTTTTGGCATTTGGCTGGGAGGCCTTGCTGCCCTTTCTTCGGGCGAGTCGCTGGCGCATAGCCGGGGCAGCGGCGTTAGTCGTCGTCCTCGCCGGCGCCTATTACCTTGACTATGCCTTCGTGTACCCGGTCCGTGCGGCGCGCGCGTTCGAGGCGGGCGAGGTCGACGCGATCACGCGCGCTCACGACATTGCGGGCGGGCACACGGTTCTGTTGTTCTATGGGGCTCGGGACCCCAGTATCCAGGCGCTCTTCGCGCTCCGTCCCCAGCCCGGACTCCGAGACCCGCTGCGCGCGGTTGGGGTTCGGCTGCTGACCGCCCGCGGCGAGCTGGCGACGGCTCAAGCCGGCGACATCATCGTGCTGGAGGCGGGTGACCCGCCGCCACCCGCGGGCGCCAGCCTGCTCTTCACGGAATCCGTCCGCGGACCGCTGTCGCTGTTCGATATACGCGAGACCACTGTGGTCTTAGTCCGCGTCTATCGGACCGCCGGAGCTTGACCGAACCGCCTCCAAGCTGCGCGGCCGCGGACGTCGCGTCATTCACCCCATCGGTCAGGCCGGTGGCCGGCGCACCGATCAGGTTTGCGAGGCGCAATATATTTCCCGTGTGGGCCGACGGGGCGCCCAGAAAAGGAGGCAGGTATGACCGGGAAGTTTGTTGCCGAGAAGCGCATAACCATCAATGCCTCAGTTGACGCCGTCTGGCAGGCGTTGACCGACCCAGCGTTGGTCAAGCGGTACCTCCACGGCACGAATATGGAGACCAGCTGGAAGGTGGGCGGCCCGATCACCTGGAAGGGAGAATGGAAGGGCAAGGCGTACGCGGACAAGGGCACCGTTCTTGCGGTCGAACCGAAGAAACTGCTGAAGACGACTCACTGGAGTCCGATGGGTGGCAGCGAGGACAAGCCCGAGAATTACCACACGGTCACCTACGAGCTTGCCGAGCGAGGGGGCGCGACCATCCTCACGCTCAAGCAGGACAACAACGCCAGCCAGGAAGATGCGGACACGATGGCGGAGAAGAATTGGGGCCCGGTTCTTGAAGGTCTTAAAGCGGTAGCCGAGCAGTAAGAGCTAAGGACAGCATCTCATCGGCTACTGCCCCTTGTCGTCCGAGGTCGTAGCTAACCCAGACCATAGCGCGGCAGCTCCGCCCGCGAGCGCCACCGCCGCCGCCGCGCGAGTTCTTACTCCAAGCTTGTCGTAAATGTGCTCGAGGTGCTTCTGAACCGTTCCGGCGCTGAGGGACAGAATCGCCGCAATTTGCGGATTCGTCTTCCCACGCGAAACCCAGCTAAGAACCTCGCGCTCTCGACTGGACAGTCGGCTGAGCGGTCCAACCTCAGTCTGATCGCGCGCCTGCTCCACGAGCAGCGCGTCATACTCCCCAATTTCACCACGCGGTAGAAACCGAATGACCAGGCGGCCATGCCCGCCCTCGACCACTAACGGCTGTCCAGGCGTCTGGTTGTCTTCGAGAGTCTCGGGCCTGCCAGTTTGTGTGAGCCAGGCCTCAATAATCGCGGGGAGCGATTTGCCCGCGGCGAGGCGGAAGCCAAGGTGCGCAGCGAATAAGGCGGCAGCTCGGCGGCTGGCTCGCCGAACCGTGCGACTTTGGTCCAGCAGGACGATTGCCCGATCAGTGGCATCGGCCAACCCCTCTAGGAGGACCACCATCTCAGCAAGCTGGCTTCGCAATTCGGCGTTCCGATGTGCCTGGGCGAGGTGCGGACGGACCAGGTCAAGCACTTGCCGGTCACGTTCGGAGAAGTTCCGCCGGCCTCGGTTGAAGGCCAGACCGATCACGAGCGGCGGCGGCGATGGGAGGGCGACGGCCAGCTGATCCTCTGCGCCGATCAATCGAAACGACTCGGCATAAAGGTCAAGTCGATGGAACTCGTCGCGGCTCAAGAAGTCTGAAATCCTGAGAGCCCGACCATCGCCGGTCCGAGCGTGATATTGCAAGACTGGATGCTGCTTTACCAGTCGTTGGAACGCCATCTGCCCTTCAAGACCTGATCGGTCAAGCGACAGAGGATCGAGCACCATCAGGCCCTGGCCCCCCGTGGGATTGATCTCGTTGTAGCCGACCAGGTCACAAGGGATGAGACGCTTCAGCCCCTTGAGGACACGCACCGGAAACTCGGATAGCTGCTCCACGGCGGCAATTTCGCCGACGAACCGCAGCACCCGATCCAGGTCAGACGGACTGAGCCGTTCCACCCGGGACTCACTCTCCCGCAGAAGAATACGCCGAATGGCCAATTGACGACCAAATCTGCGGATCCGAGACTTAGTGCTGGTTCAGAGAGGTGGGATTTGGGATGAAACGCCTTGTTGTTGTTCTGCTGACTATTTCCGGTCTCGTGCTAGCCAGACCTACGTCAGTCTTGGCCGTCCGCGATCTTGACGACGGGGGCTTTCCGCACCTCAACCATATCCGGATCTTCCGGAATGTCCCCGCCCAGGTCGCGGTCGGGACCTGGATCACGGTCGGCGGCGGCTGGGCAGCAGCCAATTCGGACCTCCGCACACGGTTTGAAAACAGCGTTTCAGTGACGATGACGCTTGATGGAGTTCCTCAGACAGTCTTCACCGTCGAGAATGGGAGCGTTACGCCGGATGGCTGCACCCTCTATCTTGTCGACTATGAATTTCTTCATCCACCACTCGCCCCAGGAAATCACCAGGCGATTGAAACCTGGACGGCGTCAGCCGATGTTGCGGATGCGCCTCCGGGCGGAGCAGGGAACTGCTTTGGTGACAGCATGCGTGCCGGAGATACGCGCGTGTTCGGCCGGACCATAACGGTAACGGCACCGCTGAGTTAGGCCACGGATCGAAGTTAGAGAAGGCGGTCCGTCACGGCCGCCTTCTTTCTGCCGGGTATGCCCGCTGAAGGCGCTGGCAGCGGTAGCCCACCCTTAAGGCGGCCCATTCTCCTCGGCTATGGCGCCACGAGACGAACTTCTATCGCGTTCCGGGATGGTGGGGCTGGGGAGCGAGCGGTTGGGTGGCTTGGACCCGGTGATCGGGTTTGGCGACGGCTGACCGGCTGCTGTGCAGCTTAGCTCGGAGCGGGCGTTGGCGTCGGGCTCGGAGTCTCAGTCGGCGACGGTGTCGGGGCGGGGGATGGCGTTGGCGTCGGGCTCGGCGTTGGGCTAACTGACGGCGAGGGTGACGGGGCGGCAACCGCCGGGGCGACCAGCACGGCCACCGGTATGGTAACCGGAGCCGAGGGCGGCGAGGCAGGCCCGCGCCATAGCTGCTCGGTCGGCGTCACGGTATAGACGACCTGCTGCCCTGACGGCGGCGAATCCTGGCAGGTTCGCATTGGCGAGGCGACGGTGCAGATCTGGGCGACGTCCTTGCTGCCGAGCACCTGCCGTTTCACGATATATCCGCCGACCTCGTGACCAGAGGCATACGTTGACGGCGCCCACTCGAGCCTGACGGACTCCTGTTCTATTGTCGGCGTCGGCGGCCTGCCAATGGGAACGATGGCGCTTTCGGCGACGCTCGGGCCGCTTGCCATGATCGTCCAGGTGTTGGCGGCGAAGACCGGGCGAGCGTAAAGCGGGCTGGCAACGAGAAACGCGGCAGCGCCGATCAGCAGGCCCAGCTGGGCTTGTCGTATCCGGCGCCGCCGCGACATCAAGCGAATCCCTTACCGGTCGTGGCGCCTAGGGCAGCGCGAAGCCACCGGCGGGCAGCGTAAATTCGATGGCGGTTACGTTGAGCGTCAGTGCAAACGTCGCCCCCTGGCACCCCTGCCCAGTACCGGAGTACAGATGGATCATCCCAGCTCCGAGGCGATTGTTGTCCGTGCCGTTGACCTGCAGTGTGGAATGCGGGCCGATGGTGGGCCAGGCCTCAAACGAGATTGGGGAATTGAAGCTCACCCATTGACTGCAGCTTCCGCTTCCCAAAACCGTGGCGAAGGTCCCATCGTTGTTCTTATTGGAGGTGACGCCAGGACAGGTCCCAGTCCCACAGGCTTGAGTTGCCAGCTCGAGCTTCGTAACCCGCAGGGGCACGTTACTCGTGTTTTCGATGGAGAAGCTCAGGGCTCCGCCGCGATTGGACGACGAGGAGACGTTAGGGTCGTCGGGGATGAGATCGCTGTTGGCATCGGCCATCCCGGCCTCGACCCGCATGGTGAGGCGGGTCGCCTGGCCTTCTCCACCCTGACGAAACCCTTCCTGGTTGGCCTTGAACGTAAAGGCCGCGTACGCCACTCCAACACCGACGACGAGGATTCCTACCGAGCTAAGCACGCTGATCAGAAATTTCTTGTTCTTCTTCATTGCGACTCCCACAGACAATTGACGGCAATCTGTGGCAGTGTCGGTTCGGACCAGGACACCAACAAGTGGCAGACGGGCAGATCTTGGTGTACAAGGCTATGCGCCAAGAGGCATGCCATCGTCCGAAGACGCGTCGTTGACTGGGCCACCCCGCGATTTGCTCCACGCGCGTTGTGCACGCCTGCCTGAATGGGCACGGCAGCCAGTGACGATGTTTGCGATCGTGAGCTTAGTGATGTGAGATATCCGTCACCAACGCATCAGGCGTAGGCTGCTGGGCCGCGGCGTTTTATCGGCCCACCTGCCCGTCTCAGCGCATCAGAGCGACCCTGACCCCGCTTGATGTTCGCGGCGGGACCGTGACCATCGGCGTGCTTCAGCGCCGACGCCTGAACCGACCTGCCGCTCGAATGCTCGCCATGGCTTTGCGCTTCGCCTCTATAAGAGCCCTTTCTCTGTCCGAGAGCACGCAGTGGGAAAGCGACGATGCAGCCGAGTCGACACCATTGCCCGGCGCCTTCGACCTCGCAGAGGGAAGCGTTGGGACGCTGGCTAAGCAGCGCGCTCGACGCTGTTCTGGCGACAGGTCGTCATCGGCTCGTTCGAGCGTGACAAAGAACTCAAAGTCCCCGGGCTGTGTGGGTCGGAAGGCGACGAAGGGCAGGTCGACAAGTCCCATCTGCATTAGGGTGGCCATTAGCTCGACGAATGTGGCATCGGAGAATACCCAGCAATGCGTATCGAGATATGCATCAGTCGTTGCAGCCTTGGTGGCGAATGCGAGGGCCGTTTCGGCATCCGGCGGCGGGTTGTTGTGACCCGGCAGGCCAGCCCAGATGGCATCCGGATCCACCGGAACGAACCGGTAGAAATGATCGAACGTGGCACGCACAGCCGGACGGCGGAGGTGCAGCAAGTACGCCTCCGCGATCTCCGAGATGTCGCTGTCGCGTCGGCGGACGTCGAAGGTATACCTGCGATCGGGCATCGCCAAGCTCAGACGCCCTCCGGGTCGAAGGATAGTCGCCACCTCCTTGAGCCAGCCCACGAGGTCCGGAACATGCTCCAGGACGTGCGATGCCACGACGTAATCGAACGGTGCCGCTGAGCCGACGGCTTCGGCAAGAGTGTTCGAGCCCCAGACGAAGTCGGTCGACACGATCCTCCGCTCATCAACGTTTGGATCATTCCTGTATTTGGCAATTAGGTCGTCTGTCGAGAGGTGGTCGACGTAGTAGACGTCGCCGAGCTCCCGCGCCACGACCGGCGACGCGAGCGGGCCGATCTCGAGTCCACGTCCGTTAGCAACGTCGATTTGCTCTCGCAGTCGATCGAATCGGTCCATTTCAGGCCTTGTTCGCCATCGCTACCATGTGCCCGCTCGGCAAGGTCATCACTTCCGCAGTCTACTTCGCATTGGCGCCCGAAACGCCGCAAATTAGGCTAGCGGGACCCAAACCGAAGATAGCTATTGCGTTAAGTGCCCCCGCGGCGCAGAGCTCGATGAGACGCTTGCAGCCTCCGGGTAAGCGTTCCACGATTCGTGGCCAGCACGATGACGATGGCGGCCGCTGCATAGCAGAGGGCGCCCAGAAGCGGACCGAGGTGCCTCGGGTCGACCGACGCGCCAGGAATGAAACCCGAATGGATGTTGTGAGCTGCGTGGGCGACCATGACGGCTGGGAGGCTTCCTCCGGTGCTGTTGTAGATCCAGGCGTAGATGACAGCGGTGCTGATGAGCCGGATGTAGGTCTGGGCCACATCCGACGGAAGGAACAGTTTCGAGCCCCCCGGGACGAAGACACCAAGACGACGTTGCAAGCGGGGCTGAGCGAAGCCTCTCCAGCCGAACTCCTCTCCGAGCGGCGGCACAAGAGCGGCGCCGATGGTAAAAGGGATCGCGCCGGGCACCGTCAACCAGACGAGCGATTGCCTGCCGAGCGCCATCCAAATAACATCTGCCGCGAGCAAGATCGGGATCGGAAGTAGCAGCGCGATCAAATACCAAATCGGGTGCACGCGCCAGTGCCTAAATTGGCGAAACAGCGACCGCGCGCCCCCCGCGCCGGGCATGCGCCATGCGACAAGAATCGCTGCCAGCGATGGGCCAACAGCGGCCAGCTCAACGGCAATCCCCAGCAGGGCAAGCTGGGCAGCCGGCAAGTTCCCGGTGAACTTACTCAGATCGGGTACAAAGGCATAGAAGGGAATCAGCCCGAGTCCGCTGATGATGGCGACCAGAGCTGCCCACACCAGAACCGGCCGCAGGGGCAGTCGGGGATTGTCGACTGCCGCCGCTTGCATCCCGAAATCCTAGACGTCTCGCGGGGCACGGCCTGATGAAGGCGATGGGGCAATTAGTCAGGTCTGGCAACTCTTCTGGCTGACCTGTCGACGACCTTCGCTCTCGCCGCGCCCGGACTGACGGGATCGGAGCCGTACTCGGCTCAGTCCCCCCAGTATCTTTGAGTGACATCTCCAAGCTCAGGAGTGTTAGCTGAGGATGGGCGTCGTGCTGCAAGGGCTCCGATGTGCGGACACTTCACGCAACAGGCTTGCCCACAGGTGGTCGGCGCGACTGGCAGTAGGAATGAGAGAGGCCCGAGGGGCTGAAGGGAAGATGGACGGATGGGCGGCTACGTGCTGGGTTTCCAAGAGATCGACCAGACGCAGGTCGCAATCGTTGGCGGAAAGGGCGCGCACTTAGGCGAGCTTTCGCGGATCGAAGGCATTCGCGTGCCGGCTGGCTTCTGCGTTACGACGGATGCCTTCCGGCGGATCATGGCGGAAGCGCCGTCGATCGACAATCGGCTTGATCGGCTGTCGCGCCTGAACCCGGATGACCGGGAGACGATCCGCACGCTCAGCGCCGAGATCCGCTGGATCATCGAAGGGATCGCCATCGCCGACGATCTGGCGGCGGAGATCACGCTCGCGCTCGCCCGGCTCGGCGAGCAAGCCGCCTACGCGGTCCGCTCGAGTGCGACGGCAGAGGACCTGCCGACGGCCTCCTTCGCCGGCCAGCAGGACACATACCTGAACATCGTGGGGCCGGCGGCGATCCTCCAGCACATCAGCCGGTGCTGGGCCTCGCTCTTCACCGAGCGGGCCGTGACCTACCGCCTGCGCAACGGCTTCGACCACCGGAAGGTCCACATGGCCGTGGTCGTGCAGCAGATGGTCTTCCCGGAGGCTGCCGGCATCCTCTTCACGGCCGACCCCGTCACGTCAAACCGGAAGGTCGTCGCCGTGGAGGCCACCTTGGGCCTCGGTGAGGCCCTGGCCTCAGGCCTGGTGAACGCGGATGCCTACAAGGTGCGGGACAGCGAAGTCGTTGCCAAGGCGGTCGCCACCAAGCAGCTTGGCATCCGCGCCTCGCCGGGAGGCGGGACGCACGAGGAAGCGATCGACCCGGAGCGGCAGGACCAGCCGGTACTGACGGATGCGCAGGTCGTGCGACTCGCGCAGCTGGGCCGGCGGATCGAAGCGCACTTTGCTCACCCCCAGGACATCGAATGGTGCCTGGTCGATGATGCCTTCCAGATCGTCCAGAGCCGGCCGATCACCACGCTGTTCCCCATCCCCGCGGTCGACGACCAAGAGAATCACGTCTATATCTCCGTCGGGCATCAGCAGATGATGACCGACCCCATGAAACCCCT